>CAYLWT010000033.1:0-1646 GCA_964387705.1 uncultured Christensenella sp. | reverse complement strand
CGAAATAAAAAAAGTTGTCAAACGATTTTAACAACTTTTTTATTTTTATTATTTTTTCTTTTTGTAGTTGTCGCAACGAGATTTGAGTTCCATTGCATGTTTGGTGGAAATTTCGCTTTGCTTTGCCCCACCAGAAAGACGAGCAATTTCTTGCAAAGACTCTTGCGAGTTGAGCGAATAGGCTTTGACATAAGTTTTGCCGTCTTTATCAAATTTTTCAACTTTTATGTTGCTATCTGCCATGGCGCAAATTTGTGGCAAGTGCGACACAGACACCACTTGATGTTTGCGAGCAATATTTGCCAATTTGCAAGCGACCATAAAGCCCATTTCCCCACTTATTCCAGTGTCGATTTCATCAAAAACCATAAGGTCAATTTGATCATTTTCTGCAAGGATATTTTTTAAAGCCAGCATAAATCTGCTTGCTTCACCGCCAGAAATAATTTCTGCAAGAGGTTTGAGATTTTGCCCCATATTTGCAGAAAACATAAACCTTACTTCATCTGTTCCATTTTGTTTTAAACGTTTTTCAAGAGTTTCAATGGTTGGATTTTCCTCAAACATAACAACAAACTTTGCATTTTTCATACCAAGGTCATTAAGTTCCATTACGACTCTTGTTTCAAACTCTTTTGCAACTTTCCGCCTTTCAAAACTAATTTTTTGGGACTCAAGCAGAATCTCTGAAAGTAGAACTTCCTTTTTTGCAAGGAGCTTTTTTAATATATCTTTGCTCGAAACAATTTCATCATAATCTTTTTTGGCCTTTTCAAGAAAACAAAGCACTTCGTCAACTGTTGAGCCATATTTCCGTTTTAACAATTTAATTTTGTCAAGGCGTTCATCAATTCTGTCAAATTCATACTGGTCAAACGAACAATCTTGTTTTTTATCTTTTACAGAATTGGCGATATCCATAATTTCGAACTTAATGCTTTCAAGACGTTCTGCAAGTGAAGGTAAGGTTATGTCAAATTTAGTTATAGAATTTAATGCTGAAGTTGCCTTTTTTGCCCCATCGGTGCAATTCTCCAAATTTTCAAAACAAGTGGATAATGCTTCAAAAATTTTTTCAGAATTTTGCATAACAAGTTTTTTATTTAAAAGTTCTTCATCTTCTCCCGATTTTAAATTTGCAGACTCAATTTCGTTTATTTGATAATCCAACAAATCGAGAAGCCTCTCTTGATTTTCAGTCGAGCCATTAAGTTTTGCAATTTTGTCGTTGACTTGTCTCAATTCTAACAGAAGCGAACTATATTTATCAAAAATACTTTTATCCCTTACAAAACCATCAACAATTTCAAGATGAAATTTATCTTTAAGAAGCCTTTGATGTTCGTGCTGGCCATGAATGTCCACCAAGAGAGATGTTATGGACTTCAACATTGCTTGTGTGACAGGAGTCCCATTGATTCTAACATCCCCTTTACCATTTGTATCAAGTTTTCGAGTGATAATAATTTGTTCACACTCATCAAACCCTTGCGAAATCATTTCCTTCTTTACCGCATCCGAAAAATCACCCTCAAAAAGTGCCGAAACTTTCATAAATTGTTTGCCCTGTGAAATAAGGGCTTTGTCTGTTTTCCCACCCAAAACAAAATTCAACGAATCAATAATAATGCTCTTCCCCGCGCCAG
>CAYLWT010000032.1:686-2606 GCA_964387705.1 uncultured Christensenella sp. | reverse complement strand
TTGCACCTTTCTTTGAAGATAAGGGAACAACTGCTAAATCTTCATTATTTGTATCTACAACTACAACAGGTCTTGTTTTATGAGACTCTGTTTTTTGTTTGCCCAAATAATTATCTTTTGTTGTTAGTGTTCGTCCCCAAGGTATAAACCTTTTCTTGCTCAAATATATTCTCCTTTATTCTTTTAAGCACTAATTTTTTGTTTTTCTTTTGTATCTAGGGTGCTTAAACCTAAATGCATTGTTTGAGTCCTTTTGGTGAGCCAAATAACCAGCACGATAAGCAAGTTGTTCTTTTGTCAAAAGTTTTGTCATGCCAGTTTTCTTGTCGATCTTTCTTTTGCCATCGTTTGTTATGGCTCGTCCATGTTTCAATTCAATGGAATATTTTCTGCCTTTTTCAGATGGATTCAAAAGCACAGAACCACTTTCAGTAACAAATGCCAATAAACATACCCCCTTTTATTTAAATTAAACAAGGTAGGCAACACCAAAATTCAGCAACAAAAAAAACCTTATCCTTATTTGCTATAAGAATAAAACTTTACAGAATGGTATAATTTTAAAACGTTTACATAAAAATGTTTGACATAAATTTTTGAATTTGTTAAATTAAATATACATATGTTTTGGAGGGGAAATGAATAAGAAAAGTGTCCCAGCATTTGTTTTATCGCTTATTGCTGGTGTGGGTTCAATTTTTGTTGGTTTTTATTCCGCATGGATTTTTGTTGCTATTTTTGCATTGTTGGCCAGCAATCAATATATTTTCTTTTTGATTGTAGGCTGGGTGTGTATGATAGGTGGAATTGTCGCCATTGTAGGCGGTTCTATGTGCTTTAAGCGTGCGAACATTGGAGCCATTTTGCTAACAATTGTCACTATAATAGTTGGGGGATCTCTTGTGGCGCTATTTGTTAAAGTTTTAACTTTTTCAAGTGATGATGTTTCCATAAGATTAACAAGTATAATCCTTGGATTATTTACAATAATTCCCACAATCATGTATATTATTGCAACAATTTGTGCCTATCGTGCAAAGCCCAAAGCTGTCGAAAAAAATACACAACAATTCATTTATACGCAAGCTTTTCACACAACACAAACCCCAGAACAAATGGTGCAAGACAATGGAAATCAATTGCCTAGCAACAAGAATATTGAATGAACAAAAAGTCGAGCATTTGTCTCGGCTTTTATTTTTTAACTGCTGTGAAATTTAAAAGTGCTTTGAGTTGAATATTAAAAAAATCATAGAAAATGTAAGATTATAAAATGCAAAAGTAAATTTTAATTTACTTTGCAATATTGCTTTACAAATTTTGCAAGAGTATGTATAATGTTAAAAAATATTAAATTTTTTTAAAAAAGCGAGGTGTGTATGGAAGGATATTCTGAACAAGAATTGAGAATGATGAGCATATTTGTTCTCCGTAACGTTGCTAGAAGAATTGGAGTCATCTCTCCAACCACTTACAAAAAAGACGATTTGGTCAAAAAAGTTTGTGACATTTCGTCTGGCCGAGCGAAGCCGGAAATGCCCAAAAATCGCCAAGGCAGACCTCCAAAGGATAGAGTAAATCAGTTTCTTCTTCTTGAAAGAAACAATGGAATAAACCCAAATGACGTTGAAATCTTGCCAGAATATTACATGCCCATGTCAAAGCATGAAAATAACATTGATGCTTTGGCTGATGATGGAAATATCTTTTTTGAGGGGGAAGATTTGCCAGATGAAGGGGAACACGAAGGTTATCTTGTTGATGCAAGCTCAGATAGATGGTTCTTGTTTCCAGGGGGGCATGCAACCCCAAAGAGAAGGTCGGTTTTTTTGCCAACTAGCATCATGAGTGCAAACGACATTCGCCCATCAGATTACATTCAGTGTTCGTACAAACTTGATAGAAATTGGCTTAATGTGG
>CAYLWT010000032.1:0-676 GCA_964387705.1 uncultured Christensenella sp. | reverse complement strand
GGAAACGCCCTTGGTTCAGTTCAATTTCAAAAGTAAGACAATCGCAATGGGACAACAAACCAGAAATCTTTAAAGTTGGAAATTTTGCACTTGAAGAAGGCGGCAAAGTTTTAATTTCCACAAAAACAGTTAGCCGTGAAGAAGAAGTGTATGAGCAATTTGACAAGGTTCAAACTGACGCCTCAAAACTTACACTAAGGCTTGATGTTTTGGAAGATTATGGCAAGGTTGATTATGAAACGTTTTGGACAATGGCAGGAGACAGCGAAAGAAGAAATTATTTTTCCACAAAGCTTTTGTTTGGCCGAATTAAACGTCTTGTGGAAAAGGGCAAAAGAGTTTTTGTGTATGTCAGTGAATTGTCAAAATTGGCCCGATATTTCAATCTTACGCATGGCTATTCCGCATGGGATTTAAAGGAAGGAACGATGTCATTTTGTTTAGGTATTATGCAAATGGCAGGATATTATGAAAATGGTGCAAGCGTAACAGTGCTAGGCCTTTTGAAAGAGGATGATGGTCAACTTTACTCATACATTCAGAAAGATCTCGTTGACTACAATTGCCAATTTGTTTCTGAAGATGAAGTTCTTGAGAAGTAAAATTTGAACAAAATTTGTATAATTTTTGTTCAAAAAACATACAAAAAACATACAAAAAACATACAAAAAACATA
>CAYLWT010000031.1:0-2836 GCA_964387705.1 uncultured Christensenella sp. | reverse complement strand
CCAGAAAGAACATTCAATCCAAAATTAAGATCAAGTGACAATTTGTCTATAAGTGCGACATTTTCAATATCTAAAGTCTTCAGCATATTTTCTCCAAAAATATAATAACAAATTTACTAAAAAAAAACAAGTCAAAACAATAAAAAACCAGAACATTGTCTGGCTAGGTGTTAATTATTGTTTCAAGTTTTGTCCTAGAATATTCTGCTGTAGCATTATCCTCAAAAACCATCATAACCGTATCCTCACCATATGTAGAACCCAAAAGGTCTTCTATATTTAGTCGATTTATAACACTGCAAATTCCACCGCCAAGGCCTTTAAGAGTTTTGACAAGCACCAAATTTTTGACAGTACGAGTGGAAATAACTGATTCTTTTAGCATATAAATGTACTTGTTTGAAGTTTGTGTTGTGGTGTCTGCATAAGAATACTTATATTTCCCACTTTCGTTTGAAAGTGTTTTTATAAGACCTAACTCTTTTATATCACGACTTATGGTCGCTTGCGTCACATCAAAATTACAAGCACGCAATTTTGCAACAAGGTCTTCTTGCGTTTCAACTTCGTGAGTAGAAATAATTTCCAAAATCTTTGATTGTCTAGTGCTTCGTGCCATACTCTCCTCCAAAATTTTTATTCAATGATTGCACGAACCATTATACATATTTTTTATAATTATGCAAGTGATTTTTGAATATTTATCCAAAACCATTTTTATAATTATACAAATTTATTTATAAAAATAAATTGCGATTTGCATAAATATAAAATTGCTACTTCTAGCTCCAGAAGCATCTTTTAGCAAACCGAATGAAGTAATTATGCATAAAAACACTCATAATATGCAAGTAACTTTTGCAAAAAAACATCAACTCTACAAATAGTAGAATCACAACAATTAAATCTCAAAATATTATTTAATTTGCAAAGCAAGTTACTTCTCAAAATTTTCTTCATTTTTAGAATTGCTTTGATTTGAACTTTTGAAACACAAAAATTCACCAACCTTGCGGACAATTTTTTCAGAATTTTTGACCGCATAATTTTTTGAAATTGCCTTGAAAAAAACTGTTAATCCCGCTATTATTGCACTGACCCCTGCCCCAATAAAAATTTTAAGGCTTAAAATTTCAACTTTTAAAACAAAAAATGCCGTAATTATCGTTCCGCTTACACCACATAAAATGCCACAAATATCACCAATTACATCGCATAAAACTGATGACACTTTATCGCTATTTTTAACAAGAATAAGACACTTGTTTTGCACTTGTTTGTTTTTAATTTTCTTTAGATTTTCAACTTGAAAAGAAGTTATTGCGAGACCAATCATATCAGAAAGGACATTCAATGCCATAAAAACAAACAACAGAAAGGTTGCAACAATAAGCCCACTTTTTTCAAGTACAAGACTGGACAGCAAGCTCAAAAATAGCGAGACTGAAAAGGCTAGCAAACTTATTTTGCTCACCCATACCCACTTCCCTTTGCTACTTGAAAGCACCCCAGCCTTTTCATTTTTTTTGTGTAATTTCGTTCTCACTATATAAATATATTCATCATTTAATAATTTTAGAAAAATAAATAATCCCCACAATTTTGGCTATTGTTTTTTGTCTCAATCATCATCAAAAGAATAATAACTAACCTTGAACTTGATTGTTATGTCTGCATACGTACCGTTATATGCACTTGTTGCACGAATAACATAAGTGTATGTCGCATCGTAATACGTCCTATCTCCTTCATAAACTATAAAGGCAGGTAAACACTTGCATGTCAAAGTAACAGAACCTGTAGTTGCCGAAGTGGTTGACAAAGAATAACCATTAGAGCTAGCAGGATTTCCACGGTTCGAATCAAAGGAATACTCGGAAGACGAAGTAGACCTACTAGTACTAACCACACTATATGTCCACTTTCCTCCACCACCTCCGGCGGTGATTGTTGTTGAACCGCTATCATTCTGCCACCATGTATAACTACTTCCATAAACGCCTGTTATGACTGGATAATATGACACCGTTGTTGCACTGGCAGAAATTGTGGTTGCAATGGCGTTCCACTTTGCATAGAGTGTTGTGTTGCTGGTGGATGTCCATGTTCTTGTGCCATAGCCTGAGGAGTTGTAATATTGTGTCCCTGAACCGCCTGTGCCGGTGTAATATCCGCCAAATGTATAACCTGTTCTGCTTGGGACAGATATGTTTGGAACGGTTGAATTGTATGTTGCTGTGGCAGATGATGAACCACCTGAACCTGATTGTCTATCAAAATATATTGTATAGGTGTTATACTGTGTATATATCAAAACATTTGCATTGCCTGTCATTGTGTAGGTGTAAACACCATTTGAGCCAGATATTGTTTGCCCACCAATAACAACTTTTGACAACTTCCTTCCTGTTGGAATGGTTATGTTTGACACTGTTATCACTGTCCCATATGGGAAAATGTCTGAGTTCCAACTCCAAGTTTCATTAGTTGTGTTTGTTCCACTTGCATAAGTTATTCCATTCTTCACATACGTTATGTTGCAAGTTCCACTTGCGCCATCTGCTGAACCACTTGGGTTGTAAATATTCAAGTCACTTGCATAACAAATTGCCACCCAATTTGCTGTCAATGTGTGGTCGCCAATGGTGGTATTTTGGGTTGTACTAGTGACGGCAGCGCCGTCAAGATACCAACCACCAAAGGTATGCCCTGTTGGTGCCGTTGGTGTAGGCAAATCGCCGTAGTTTTCACCTAATTTAACTTGCTTTGAGCTGGGAGATACCCCCCCCCTGGGGGTCAAAAGTGACGGTGTATGTGGGCACTTTGTATGTTATAG
>CAYLWT010000030.1:0-3590 GCA_964387705.1 uncultured Christensenella sp. | reverse complement strand
TGTATTCCGTTCTCTTTTGCTATTTTAGAAAAATTTTCTAGCAAAATATTTTTATTTTTTTCGCTTGGTGCATGAACACTTTTAGAACAACCCGAATAACTTTCTATCACAAAACTGATTTTGCAATGTTTTGTGTAACCTTTTAGACTTTCACACAAATATTTAAAGTTTTCTATATGCCACTCTACATCTATTCCATCTGCAAATAGTATTGGGTCATATCTCCAAATAACTGGGCAATGATGGCTAAGTTTTTTAAATGTTTCTATTCTATCTTCAAGTGGTGGAAGCCCACCTTCTATATGGCTAGGATAAGGATTTAAAGTGTATAAAAAGTAAAAAACAAAATCTTTTAATTTGTCTATTTGATTTAAAAGTGGCTTTGGATTTTTAGACCAAAACACAATACCTTCAATATTTCCTTTGGTTTCAATCTTTTTATCTCCAACCAAATTTATAGAAATATCTATAATCTCAAACTTTTTAAGTGGAATTCTTGCAATTTTCTTTTGATTTATTGGATTTGGCACTAAAGCAAAACCATCTTCCAAACACTTAAAAAACCAATCACTATAAAAAGCTGGAATATCTGTCCTTCTAGAAACACTTAGTATCATAAAAACTCCCAATTAGTATCTTTTTGCTTTATTTATTATTGCAAGGAACAACATGCTTGCTTGCAAGAGCATTTGCGACGCAGTCCAAAAATAATAAGCGGAAGCCACACCTTGTGTGGCGGTTGCTAAACCAAAATGCACTAGCATTTCCTTCCGCTTATTATTATACCTTTTCCATCAAGAATTTCATAGCGTTTTGTTTTAAAATATTGGTTTAATTTTTTTATTAGATTATCTATAAACTCCTGTTCAACAGCCACCATATGAAAATTACTGTTTATTGTATAATCGCAAACCAAATAAAACTCATCTTGATTTTTTAATGCAGTTATTAGCAATTTATCCAAGTCGGTGTTTTCAGATATTGTAAATAATGAATTAAAAAAACACAAAACAAGATTATCTTGACTTCCATTTAAGAGAAATGTTCCAACATCAAATTTTATAGTTTTTGGCAGTTTTGGACTAAAATTTTTATAATTATCCGTTTTCTTCACAGCCCATTCACACTCATCGATTCCATAATATTTAATATCATTCCCAAACACTTCTTTTGCACCGATAAAGTCTAATCCTCTATACCACAACCAAATGAAAAAATTGTCGGAATTTTGTTACCCATAATGTTTTTTAGTTCAACGAAACTGTTTTTGTTTTTAATATAATTCTTTTCCCCATATTCTTGCAAATAGTTTAAATTTGAACAAAGATTGTCATATTTCAAGTGTCCCGCACAATCTTTTTTACATTGTTCACATTTTGGGAATTCGTATTCTTCCCATAATTTACTAATTTTCATAGTATTCCTCCCTTTAAAATGCAAAAGGTTGAAGAACATTTACATTTCTTCAACCTTTTACTTGCATATTATCATGGAATTTCTCAAAGTCAATATTTTAGTGTCATAAATTTTAATTTACATCTCAAAATCTTTTTCTTTTCTTCTGCGTTTGCGTTCTTGTAATTTTTCAAGTTCACGAATTTGGCGTTCTATTTCTTCATCAGATAAATCATCATCAATATCTTGTTCAACTTCTCGCTCTTGTTCATGCTCTTGAATTTTCGTATTTAATCTATCGGTCGCTTCTCTTACATATTCGCTATTAACCAAATTATAAACAGTGATTGTGGTTTTCACATCACGGTGTCCCAAAAGTTGTTGAATTACTTTTGGATTTTCATTCATTTCAAAAAGCATATTTGAAAATGTATGGCGAAGTCCGTGAAAATGAATGTGGTATTTATTTAATCCGTTTCTTCGTTTAAACCTATCAAATATAACTCTTGTGCCATAATAAGTTCTATAACTTCCATTATCATTTGCAAACACAAATGATGTTGGTGCAGTTAAAATCACTGTCACATTTGGATTGGTTTCTTGTCTTTTACTTTGCTTTTCTTTCCATTGTTTTAAGGTTTCTAGGACAATATCCGTAACAGGTATATCTCTAACACTGCAAGCAGTTTTTGTATCACCAATAACAGTTGTTCGGTCTTTAACATTGCCTTGTTCATCAAACTTTAAAGTTTGAGTAATTGCTCGTTCTATTTTGATTGTTTTATTTGCAAAGTCAATGTTTTTCCATTTGAGTGCCAAGGCTTCACCAATACGAAGTCCAGCAAACATAAGAGTAATACAAAGCGGTTTGATAAAATTCGCTTCATCTTTATTTAGTGCGTCCAAAAATTTATCTCTTATTTCAGGTGGCAAGGCTTTGTATCTTTCATCACCATCTTCTTCATAAACATTTCTTTTGCCTTTAACTTTTACTTTTAAAGTTGGGTTGGTGTATATCCATTTATTTTCAATGGAATACTCAAAAAATTGATTTAATAAATGTTTACACTTCTTTATTGTGTCCACACTGTAACCTTGGTCTAAAAGAATATTTACAAATTTTTGAATTGTGTAATTGTCAATTTCATAGACTTTCATTTTGCCGATATGTGGAACAATATGCAACTTAAAGTTTCTAATATTACCTTCAAATGTTCGTGGACTTACAGTGCTCTTTTTGAATATCATAAGGTATTCAAACATCAATTTTTCAAGGTTGCTATTTTCAACAAGTTCATAAGAATTGCTTTTAACTCTGCCACTTATTTCAGACAATTTTTTAGCAACTTCGGCTTGTGTTTTTCCATAAATTGTTTTTCTAATAATCTTGCCGTTTTCATCATAGCCCATAGTTAAGGTTCCACCCCAACGACCATCGCTTCTTTGAAATATTGAGCCTTCGTTGTTGGCTCTGCGAGTTTTGCTTACAACTTTTTTTCTAGCCACTAGCACACCTCGCTTTGATTGCTGTTTAATGTCAGCCAAGTAACAAAATTAAGAACACTCACAACTTGTCGTTTACCAACTTTTGTTGTTGGAAAAGATTTGCTTCTGAGTAAGTTTCTAACATTATCTCTGCCAAGTCCAGTGATTTTAATAAGGTCTTCACAATCCAAAAAATCTTTGTTGTATTTAGTTGAAATTCGGTCAACTTCCGATTGTATTAAGTTGTTTAAATTTAGATTTGTATTGTTTAAATTCATAGTTTAATTGTCCTTTTATTTGTAAGTTTTTTTCTTTCTACAATCTCTTTCTAAATCTAAATTTATATTATCGGAAGTTGAGTCGGGGTGCTTGCACACCAGCGAGACTGATGGTTATTCAAATTGGAAGTGCAAAGCATTGCCTTTGCAAGTGCTTTAGCACTAATTTTGAACTCGTTTCAAAATTAACTTCCGATAATTTATTATAATCTATTCGCATTGAGCGAGATAGAAGTAGCAACTTTGTTGCCAGTTTGTGGGGTCCCCGAAAAGTATTACTTGTAAACTTTTTGGGGAAAGGAAAAGCCAACCATAAAGCAAAGAAATTTTGAAATTTTCAAAATTTTGAAGCCCAGAGGTTGTGCTTTGACGCTGTTGGGTATCCCAACAGCTTCCAAAATGACGAGAAAACATAGTAAATTTAAGTGTATC
>CAYLWT010000029.1:0-4383 GCA_964387705.1 uncultured Christensenella sp. | reverse complement strand
GAGCACCACCCTGATAAGGTGGGGGTCGGTGGTTCGAGTCCACTCAATCCTACCACAAAAGAATAACACGAACTCTGATTTTAAAGGGTTCGTGTTATTTTTTAGCAATGATTGGTTTGGGGTTGAGTTAATATAGTTTTTCAAAATGGTTTGATATAAGTTTTTCCAAGATGTGTTGTTTGGAGCGTCTAAAAGAGTTTAAGATATTTCAAACGAATAACCTTTATAATTCCCCCAAGCGACAAAAAATACAACCTTTAAAACAATTTTTAAAAATGGGTTATGCCAAATGCTTTATTAAAAGAACAATTTAATACATTGTTTTCTTTTTTATTTTTTTGTATTCATTAAAAAGTTTTAGCCCTTCATCTCTATCAATACAAATAATGTGGTCTTTCATTTTTTCAGTTGAAATATCAAGTTTTTTATAGAAAATATCATCTCTAAAACCAATATCATCGTTATCTTTTATGGTACAAGCATAATAAATATTGTTTATGTTAGCCCACAAAATTGCACCTAAACACATAGGGCAAGGTTCTCCGGTTGTATATATATCACAACCAGACAAGTCAAAGCTATTAATAGATTTGCAGGCATTTCTAATGGCATCAATTTCGCCATGGCAAGTTGGGTCATTGTTGGCGACAACATGATTATGACCTGAGCCTATAACCACACCATCTTTAACAATAACCGAACCAAATGGGCCTCCATGACCTTGCTTGATTCCATCTTTTGCTTCTTTAATTGCGAGTCGCATAAATCTATTCATATAAATTTTCCCTTTTTATCATATTTTACAAACATAATGCACTTTTTATGATATCCCAAAATAAAAAGACTTGTCAAAGGAAAACAGTTGAAATGTGAGAATGTTGGATAAAAAAAGTTAAAGGAGTTTTCAGCTGTGCGGGGAAAAGAGAAGTTAGAAACTAACACATTTGAAACTAGCGAAACAAAAATAGGGAACAATGCAAACAAAATGCGAGTATTCTTTTCGCTTGTCCTATTTGTTAAGACATATTGTTTAAATTTTTTATCCATTCAGCCAAAATTGTGACAAGTTTTTCCAATTTTTTACTATTTTGAGCAACATTTGTGAGTTTATAATTTATTTCAATTTGAATTGTCCATAATTGCGGTATTGCTTTTTTCATTGAATGGGAAATTGTGGTTCCACCAACCATTTTAAAATTTATTAATTAATTTAGTTTTCTGTTGTTTATCTTTTTACATCATAAACTTCTTGCATTGCCTTTAGTTTGTTGATGAAGTCGTTTAGTTCTTGCTTACTTTTGACTGCTATGCCTATATGATAAACTGCATCGTTAGATTTATTTGTGTTAGAATAAATGTAGTTGATATTTATTTTATTTTCGGCAAATTTGTTAGAGATTGATGCAAGGGTGGTTGGGCTGTTTTTTGCGATGATGGTTATGACTGCGGTATACTTGCTTTCACTATTAGTTTTATCCCAATTAATATTCATAAGTCTGTCATGCTCTAGGTTGTTAAGCAAAGGACAATCCTCTCTATGAATAGTTATGCCGCGTCCCCTTGAAACATAACCGACTATTTCATCCCCTGGCACTGGATTGCAGCACTTGGCAAGTTTTGTCATAATCCCACTAAGGCCCAACAAGTCAGTTGTCTTTTCTCTCTTATTTCCATTAAAGGTTTTGATAACTTTAATATCCTCTTGCTTGTTGTATTGCTCATATAGGTTAGAAAGTTTTTTGATTACTTTGGCACTTGCTAAACTGCCGTGCCCAACTGCTGCATATACTTCGTCAATATCTTTCATTGATAGTTTTTCAAGCAATGTTGGCACATACTCATCATTAAGAAGTGCTGGCAATGTAAGCCCTGTACTTTTAGCCGCTTGTTCTAGAATTGCTTTGCCTTTTTTAATGTTTTCTTCTCGCATTTCTTTGCGGAAAAAAGCATTTATTTTGTCCTTAGTATGTTGCATTTTAACAATTTTTAACCAGTCTTTAGAAGGGCCTTTTGAGTTGGGAGATGTTAATATCTCAATGATATCTCCTGTCTTAAGTTTAGTATCAATAGACACCATTTTGCCATTGACTTTTGCCCCAATACACTTGTTGCCAATTCCGGAGTGAATATAATAGGCCATATCTATAGCATTGGAGCCGTCTTGGAGTTCCACAACATTTAACTTAGGTGTGAATACAAAGATTTTGTTGGCATAAAAACCTTCTTTTATAATCTCCATAAAATCTTCTGCATTGTCATCTTGTGTTTTATCATCGGTCTTAGCTTTTTCTAGCATCTTTGTGTTGCCGACAACTTTTGTGTTTTTACTACCACCATTTTTATATATCCAATGGGCAGCAATTCCGTATTCGCAAAAATTGTGCATTTCTTCTGTTCTTATTTGTATTTCAAAGGGTATCGTTCCGTCTTCTGTTGGGTACAAAACTGTTGTGTGTAGTGACCTATAAAAGTTTTTCTTTGGGTTAGCTATATAGTCTTTTATCCTGCCTTCAACGGGTTTCCATTTGTTATGAACTGCACCTAGCATTGTGTAGCAATCTTTTATTTCATTTACAATAATTCTATGTGCTACGATATCAAAAACTCCGTCTTTGCCTTTTTTTTGTTGTTTAGTGTATACACCAAAATTGCTTTTGATACGACTTTGGACTCGGCAATTTTTTATATCATGCTCGTCAGCTAGTTTTTTGATGGTTTTGGTGATATCTGTAATTATTTTTTCACGTCTTTTGTATGTTTCTTCCATAAACTTTTCCGTTTCTTTGTACTCTTCTGGAAGTAAGTATTTGAAGCACAAATTTTCTAATTCTCTTTTAAACTTGCTCATGCCTAGACGTTCAGCTAGCGGAACATATATGTCCATGGTTTCTTTGGCTATTTTTATTTGTTTAATTTTATTTTTGTATTCAAGAGTGCGCATGTTATGCAGTCTGTCTGCAAGTTTTACAAAAGCAACTCTTGCATCCTTGCTCATAGTCAAGAACATTTTACGCAAGTTTTCACTCTCTCCTTCGTTTTGAAAATATGCGTGTTTGATAAGTTTAATTTTTGAAGCGCCGACAACGATGTCTTTCACTTCTTCGCCAAACGCAGCTTCAATTTCTTTTTCGGAACAATCAGTGTCTTCTAGACAATCGTGCAAAAGCCCGCCAATAATGGTAGCGACATCAGCTTTCATACCGACCAATATTTTAGCCGTCGCATATGGATGGGTTATGTACTCTTCACCAGAATCTCTTTTTTGACCTAAATGCTTTTTGTTCGCAAATTCAAAGGCTTTTACAATTTCGTTGCTTGATTTGCCATAAATTTGTTGTATTTCATTTAAAAATGCTTCTTCCATTTTCATAAAGCCTTTTCCTCCTGACTACATTATTTTAGCATAATTTTTATAAATTAGAAAGATAAAACAGTATTTTCGAGGCAAAATATTGTAAATAACATATCTTTTTTTAATGCAAAAGATTGAAGAGTGTTTGTATTTTTCAATCTTATATTCGCATAATATCATAAGATTTTTCAAAGTCAATACCTTACATAAATTTTGGTTTGCATCTTTCGGCACAAAAGGTGATTGTTTTGTCAATATTTATTGCTATATTTTTAAGATTAATATGTTTGGACACAAAGTGTAAATGGTGAATAAAATGAACAAAATGTATCAAAATAATATTGATTAACAAATAGGGAAATAGTTGTAAAAGAATGCAAAAATATTAAAATTTTTGCAAAGAAAATGCAATAATTGTCCGTAAGAATTAAATATTATGTAAAAATCCTTGTAAATTGTTTTGTTTTTTTGACGAAATTTGTTATATTTTAGTTGCAACTTTTTACTTATGTGATACTTTAATGAAAAAGCTGGTGTTAAAATAGATTATTTTTCAGTCTATTTTATTTTAGTATGAACAAAAAGGGGAAAATAAATGAAAGGGAAGAATAATAATCTCGCAAATAAGGGGAAGAAAAAACAACCATTTAATGTTTTTTCAAAGAAAGGGCTAATGGTTCTTGCTATGGCTGGTGTAATGGCTAGCACTCCACTTATGCTTGCAGGCTGTAAAGAATTGGTCAAAATTGATGTCAAATCAAATGAAGGGACTATTTGGAAAACTGGAGCAGATTATAATACCGATTTTACAGAAGCAAAAGTCGGAGATTATTTTATTGACACTGATGACCATATTTTATATAGAAAGTCCGAAACCGGTTGGGAAATTGTAATGGAAATCTATGGCTCTCAAGGTGAGAAAGGGGATCAGGGAGAAAATGGCTCCGAAATTGAGTTGCAGGTGGTAGGAGGCAAAATTCAATGGAGATACAAGACAGGGACAGACACGGAGTGGAAGGAGCTGCTAAAAG
>CAYLWT010000028.1:0-4947 GCA_964387705.1 uncultured Christensenella sp. | reverse complement strand
CTAAATATAAGGGTTTTTGACAAGTAAGGAATGGAAAGATTGGTATATTAGGAGGGGCTTGTAATATCCTCTTTACTATGGGAACAAAGTTTTGAGTTTTTTGTAAAAAGTTTGAAGCAAATTGTTTTTCTTTTACGAATGAATCATAACACAAATGTTGTCAAAAATCAAATGGTATTTTGATAAATTTTGTATTTGAGAAATATTATCCAAATTATCTTTGCAAAATCTTAATTGCTTGATAAATTTTGAAGTGGATATCCCATAAAATTGTCTAAATTTTACTTTGGTTGACAATGTTTTCTTTGTTAAGTTTTGTTTGATTTTTAAAAATTGATGTGATAAACTATATTTAATTGGGGGCATAGCTCATTTGGTAGAGCGTTGCATTCGCATTGCAAAGGTGGGCGGTTCGATTCCGCTTGTCTCCACCAATTTGTATTCAACACGAACCTAACAAAAGGTTCGTTTTTTATTGCAATCGCAAACAAACAACATAAAATCTAAATTTCAATGGTTTGTTTTTTTTTGTTTTCAACAAAAGCAAATTTAAGTTGACAATTAAAATCAATTTTATGAATTGTCTATAAAAATAACTTTGCAGAGTCTTACAAAACATATCATTTCATTTGTTTTTTTTTTTTTTGATAAGTATAATAACTCTTGTTGGAGATAAAATTTTGAAAGAAATAAAAATTAAATTTGTTGATTTTTGGAAAGGTTTTGATGAAAAAAACAATACAATTGTTGACATTTTAAAAACAAAATACAATGTTGTTTTTGATGAAAACCCTGACTATATTTTTTATACTTTCCCTGGAAATGAGCACATAAAATACAAATGCATTAGAATTTTTTTTACGGGAGAATGCATTGTCCCTGATTTTACAAACTGCGACTATGCAATTGGTTTTGACCACATAAATTTTGGAGATAGATACATAAGAGTCCCTTTGTACACTATATTCCAATATCTAAAAGATTATCAAACAGCACAAACTATTAGAAGTTCAAAAGATAGAAATTTGTTATCGCAAAAAGAATTTTGTTCCTTTGTCGTTTCCAATGGTTTTGGACAAAAGGAACGAAAAGAATTTTTTGAATTGCTAAGCAAATACAAAAAAGTTGATTCTGGCGGAAAATATCTAAACAACATTGGTTATCGCGTTGAAGATAAAAATCAATTTCAAAGCAAACATAAATTTTGTATAGCATTTGAAAACACAGTTTATCCAGGATACACGACAGAAAAACTTATTCAAGCATTTGCCGTTGACACCCTACCAATTTATTATGGAAATCCAAAAATTGATGAAGAATTTAATGACAAGGCTTTTATAAATTGTCATAAATTTGATAATTTTGAAGATGTTGTCAAGGAAGTTATCCGTCTTGACAATGACGACAAAGCATATTTGGAAATGATGAGTCAACCAATTGGTGGCAAAACAGATTACATAGAAGATTTAACCGCCTTTTTGTTTAATATCTTTGACCAAGATTATGACAAAGCATTTAGACGCCCAATAAATTCTATAACTGAACGGCTTGAACTTGAATGGATTCAAGTTCAAAAAGTAAAAAGACTTTTATCTCCATTGCTAAGAATAAAAAATCATTTTAGAAGAAAAAAATAATTTAATTTATAGGAGGATACATTTTGAAAAAAGCCCTTATCACAGGCATAACCGGACAAGACGGTTCATATCTTGCAGAATTTTTACTTAACAAGGGGTACGAAGTACACGGGATAATTCGCAGGTCT
Source organism: uncultured Christensenella sp. (assembly GCA_964387705.1). Lineage (GTDB taxonomy): Bacteria > Bacillota > Clostridia > Christensenellales > UBA1242 > UBA7862. Next base: position 3,182 of record CAYLWT010000028.1, on the reverse strand, counting down.
TCAACACCAAACACAGAAAGGATAAGTCATATCAAAGACAAAATTTGTTTGCATTATGGCGACCTTGCAGATTCCATATCTATCATCAAAATTGTAGGAGAAGTTCGCCCAGATGAAATTTACAATTTGGCAGCGCAATCTCACGTGCAACTTTCGTTTGACGTGCCAGAATATTGCGCAGATGTTGACGCCTTGGGAGTTTTGCGAATTTTGGAAGCAGTCCGAATTTGCGGACTAGCAAAAACTTGCAGAGTATATCAAGCGTCCACTTCCGAATTGTATGGAAAAGTTGAAGAAGTGCCACAATCGGAAACAACACCTTTTCACCCTTATTCCCCTTATGCTATTGCAAAACAATATGGATATTGGATTATAAAGGAATATAGAGAAGCATATGGAATGTTTGCAGTTTCGGGCATTTTGTTTAATCACGAGTCCGAAAGACGTGGCGAAAATTTTGTTACAAGAAAAATCACTCTTGCAGTTGCAAGAATCAAGGAAGGCTTGCAAGACCATTTGGAACTTGGCAATCTCTCTTCCCTACGTGATTGGGGCTATGCAAAAGACTATGTGGAATGTATGTATTTGATGCTTCAAAACAAAACTCCAGAAGATTTTGTTATTGCTACTGGCAAACAACATACTGTAAGGGAATTTACAACCCTTGCGTTCCATTATGCTGGGATTGAAATTGAGTGGAAAGGCAACGGCATTGACGAAAAAGGTTATGACAAAAAGACAGGCAAAATGCTTGTTTGCTGCAATCCAAAATGGTTTAGACCAACAGAAGTTGACAATCTTTGCGGGAATCCACAAAAAGCAAAAACTATATTGGGGTGGAATCCTTCAAAGACATCGTATGAAGAACTTTGCAAGATTATGACATTGCACGATTTGGAAATTGCTAAAAAAGAGAAATCTAAATTATAAAGGGGAATTTATTATGCAAAAAAATTCAAAAATTTATGTGGCTGGCCATTGCGGAATGGTAGGTTCAGCCATCGTCAGAGAATTAAAAAGACAAGGATACAACAATATTATTGTAAGGACACACAAGGAACTTGACCTTTGCGACCAAGTAAAAGTTGAAGAATTCTTTAAAAAAGAAAAACCAGAATATGTTTTTCTTGCTGCCGCAAAAGTTGGCGGAATTCTTGCAAATCAACAATCACCTGCTGATTTTATGTGGATAAATATGACTCTTGAAATGAATGTTATTCATTCTGCTTGGAAAAATGGGTGCAAAAAACTTGAGTTTTTAGGTTCTTCTTGCATTTATCCTAGACTTGCACCACAACCAATGGTTGAGTCTTGCCTTCTTACAAGTGCACTAGAAAAAACAAACGAAGCCTATGCCCTAGCAAAAATATCTGGATTGAAATATTGTGAATATCTCAACACACAATATGGAACTGATTATATATCTGTTATGCCAACAAATCTTTATGGGCCAAACGACAACTATCACCCTTCCAATTCGCACGTTCTTCCAGCACTTATTAGAAAATTTCACGAAGCAAAAGCAAACAATTTGCCTTTTGTAACTTGTTGGGGCGATGGCTCACCATTGCGTGAATTTCTTTATGTTGATGATTTGGCAAATCTTTGTGTATTCCTTATGAACAATTATTCTGGGAACGAAACAGTCAACGCTGGCACAGGCAAAGAAATCTCTATAAAAGAACTTTCTTTGTTGGTTGCAAAAGTTGTTGGATATAAAGGTGAAATTCGTTGGGATACAAGCAAGCCAAACGGAACACCAAGAAAATTGCTTGACGTTTCAAAAGCAACAAATTTGGGCTGGAAATATAAGACAGAACTTGAAGATGGAATTAAATTGAGTTATGAAGATTTCCTAAACAACCCAACAAGAAGATAATATTTTACTAAAAAGGGGTTAACCATGAATATAATTTTGCTTTCTGGTGGGTCAGGCAAAAGGCTGTGGCCATTGTCAAACGACATTCGCTCAAAACAATTTATTAAATTTTTCAAAAATGACGATGGCGTACAAGAGTCAATGATTCAAAGAATTTATAGGCAAATAAAAAAAATAGACAAAAAAGCAAACATAGTTGTAGCGACTTCTTCTTCGCAAGTGGAACTTATTCACGAACAATTGGAAAATGAAATCCAAATATCGCTAGAACCAAGTAGAAAAGGAACTTTTTGTGCAATAGCACTTGCAACAATGTATTTAAAAGATGTTCTTCATCTAGATGAAAACGAATCTGTCGTTGTTTGCCCTATTGATGCCCACGTAGGCAAAGATTATTTTGAATGTATCAAGTTTATTTATGAAAGAATAGCAACTCAAACTTCTGCCAATTTGGTTATGATGGGAATTGAACCTACATATCCAAGTGATAAATATGGATATATTATCCCAAAGACAAAAAACAAAGTTTCATCTGTTTCTATGTTCAAGGAAAAACCATCTGTTGATGTCGCAAAAAAATATATTGAGCAAGGCGCCTTGTACAATGGTGGAATTACCGCTTTCAAACTTAAATATGTGATTGACCTTGCACACAAATTGATTGATTTTGTTGATTATCACGACTTATACAAAAAATATAATAGTCTAAAAACAATTTCCTTTGAATACGAAATTGCGGAACACGAAAAAAATATTGAAGTTGTCCGTTTCAATGGAAAATGGGAAGATGTTGGCACTTGGGAAACATTGACCGATTCGCTTGAAAGCAACATTATTGGCAATGGAATGATAGATGATACAAGCAAAAATGTTTCTATTATAAACGAACTAGGTATCCCCGTTCTTGCAATGGGGTTGAAAGATGTTGTGATTGCTTTATCCCCAGACGGAATCCTTGTAGCAGACAAAAAACAATCGTCAAATATCAAACCTTTTGTTGAAAAATTGTCGCAACAAAACAACAATTTTTGCGACAAATAAGACTTTAAAAAACTTAAAATTATTAAATTTTATTTTTAAATCTATAAAACAATATCCTTGCAACAAAACATTTTTATGAAATTAAGATAAATGATAAAAGGAATTTTACTACAAAAAGTATTATTCCTTTTTTTATTATTTGATTGTTAATTTTGCCATTTTTTTCAAGGCTAAAAATTATTTAAATCTTTAAACCACTTTTTGATGTAATATTCTTCAAATAAATCATTTGGAGTACATTCCAATATATCACATATATTTT
>CAYLWT010000027.1:0-5192 GCA_964387705.1 uncultured Christensenella sp. | reverse complement strand
ATAAAGCCAATTTTGAACCTTTCATAACAAAAAATATGATAGCCATAGACGCTTGTACTACCTATTCACATAAAGTGAATGTGGTCGTGTTGGAAGATTGAAATAAATAAAGGAGAAAATAATGTGGAGCAAAAGATAACTGAAACATTTGTTGTTGAAAAGATAAAAGAATTTTTAGTCGCCAAACAAAACGGCAACTGGCATGAAGAAAAATCTAAGATTTCCGACTTGCATTCACATGGCGCAGATATAGTTATGACTGGTGGAAGTAAAAATGGAGAAAGATTTATAATTGAATGTAAAGGCAAATCATATTCAAAATCTGCTAATTCGGCAAATAAAGAAGGCTGGTTAAATGCTCTTGGCCAGATTATTACAAGAATGAACACAAGTAGAACGATAAAATCTGGTACTCGCAAAGGAGAACCTAACAGAGCTTATAAATATGGTTTAGGTCTTTGTGAAATGTCTGCAAAGGTTGCATTAAGAAGAATACCAAAAGAAATTGCAAAAACATTAAATCTTTACATTTTTTCGTGTAGCGATGAAGGAAAAATTGAAATGTTTACACCATCGCAATTTGGAGGAAAAATATGATAAAAAAACTCATCATAAAAAATGTAGCAACATATAAATCTTTAGAAATTGAACCTAAAAAAATTAACTATATTTATGGCGGTAATGGAACTGGAAAAACAACACTTAGCAGATTTTTAAACAATCCGGATAATTTAACAAATGGCAATATAATAAAAGATTCTACTGATTTGGAAATTTTAACTTATAATAAAGATTTCGTTGATAAAAACTTTGATGACAATAGTGCTATAAAAGGTATTTTTACTATTGGACAAGAATCCAAAGAAATTGAATTGCAAATACAAGAAAAAACAAAAGAAAAAATTCAAATTGATGAACAAATTATACAGAAAAATAATACAATTGACAAACTAACTCAAGATGCATTAGTCGAGAGAAACTCCTTTTATGAAGAATGTTGGTTAATTAAGAAACAGTATGATAAGTATCAGCAATGTTTTATTGGGTTTAGAGACAGTAAAGAAAAATTTGCTGAAAAATGTAAAGAAATACAATCAGTCAAAATAATAGATACATTCGAAAATATTGATGAAGAATATAAATTATTATACGAAACGGAACTTAAAATTTTCGATAGATATGATTTGATAGATACAACTCAATTTGATATTTTGGAAAACGATAGCATTTTGGGAACTTCAATTGTATGCATTCAAAATAGTGAATATTCAGAATTGATAAATAAACTAAAAAATAGCGATTGGGTGAAAGACGGCTTAAAATATCTTGGTGATGATTTAACCTGTCCCTTCTGTCAGCAAAAACTATCGACAGAAATAAAGAATGGATTATTTGAAATATTCGATGAGACTTATAATAATCAACTCAAGCTATTATCAAAATTCAATGAATCATATATACAAGCAACTAACAAAATATTGGAATATGTTGACAATATTATTAATTCGAATATTACATTTTTGGAAAAAAATAAATTAATAAACTTACAGTCTGAATTAAAAATCGTTATTAATAACAATAAACAAATTATAAATAAAAAGATAAGTACTCCATCGGAAGTAATTAAATTAGAATCTGTTCAAAAAATTTTAGCATTAATTAATGAAGAAATAAATCAATATAATCAAAAGATTGATAAAAATAATGATTTGGCCAATAATCAAGCAACATCAAGAAATAACCTTTCAAACAGAGCATGGCAAATAGTTGCTAATAATATACTTTTTGATAGAATAAAACAGCACAAAGAAAAAATTTCCGGAATAAGGGTTAATACTTTTGAAACTAGCGGAATAAAAAGAAAGGAACAATGTAAAATAAATAAGATATTCCTTTTTTTTGTATTAGTTTCAAAAGCAATTGACTAAAATTGAGGTTTTGTTAAAAATTTTTTTAATTTTCTTTTTTTAGTGCCTTTTCTTGCAGTTCGGTTGTAAAATCTTCAACCATTTTAACAACTTGCAAAAAGTTTCCTTTAAAGGTTTTTAACTTTTCAAAATGGGCTTCAATACCATAATCTGCAAAGATTTTGTTTGTTTCTTTTATCCAATTTTCATCTAGATTAGAGTAATCAATTTGCTTTGATAACTTTTGTTTGATATTTACATCAGCACCTGCGCTTATAGACTTTTTAATAACTTTTTTAACTTCTTTAATTAAATCTAAAACATTGTCTAGGGTTATAGTAAACTTGCCATTTTTTCTAATTTCTTCAACGCATTTATAGAATGTATTTTTGCTTTCCCAGCGTAGCGTTTTTGCTTGTTTTGTTTTTCTAAATTCATGGTCGTTGCAAAGCATAATTCTATAATCTTCAAGCAAAAGTTTCAATCTTTGACTAACAGCACTTGCAGAAATTCCAAGTTTTTCAGAAATATCTTTTTGACTTATTCCTTGCATGTATGAAAGCAAAATTTCTCGGTCTTGTCCGTCAAAGCGATAAATTGCCCGATACATAACCCTTGATGTAAGTTCATCATCAAGCATTTTTTTGCGATTTTCTTCTTCAACATTGTGCTTTTGTAAGTATCCGTCTAAATACTTTTGACTTCTATTTCCTTTGATTTGAGAAAAATTAAGTTCGTGCCTGTGATATGTCCTTTCTTTGTTTTCAGGGCTAACAAGAGATTTGTCTTTTTTCGCATTTTTATCTTTCTTTTTGGCTTCCTTGTATTCATCATCAACTCTCTTTTTTGTTCTGCCCACCAAACTTTCGCCTGTTCTATTTCTTCTGGTGTTCCTTGCAATTTCATACTCAACTCCTTTTGATTGTTATATCTTAAAATTATTTATCACTCATCATACTTTTTTTAAAGGCGACAATGGCTAAAACTATGCTTGTTATCATATAACAAAATATAGGAATAAAACCAAAGGTTGCAATGCTGTCAAAAGAATAGGCAGTGCCAAAGAAATTTGTTGCATTTGTTAAAATTCTTCCTATATAGACTGATGGATAAAAAGGTAAAAATCTACAAAATGTTGCAAAATCGCCCATAGTTTCAAGTGGCATCCAGCATCCACCCAAAATCCCAGCAAGGCTGATAAACACAGCACAAACACTGGGAGCAGTTTTGTCATTAAACACTGTGCCAAACAAAATTCCAAGACAAATATTTGTAATAAGGAGTGGAAGTTCACACACAATCAAAAGTAAAATGTTGGAAAAGGCCACAAAACCAGTCCCTGATATTAAGGAAATTACAAACCCTGTCAAAACACAAATAATTGTTTGCATAAGTCCGACAATAAGACCAACGAGAAAGTATCCAAGAATAAAGTTATATGGTTTCATTGGGGAAGAATATAGCCTTTTTAGAAAAAAAGTTTGCTTGTCCTTTGAAACAATTAGAGCAAGAATTAGCATACCAAAGGAATATGAAAAAACAATTATCCCGGGAAGCAAGGAACGTATTTCAAAAATTGGAGTTTGCCCGCTTGTAAATTTATTTATTACAAAAAACAAAACTAGCATTACGATAGGAAAACCTAAACCAAAGACATAAATAATAGGGTCTCTTAGAAGTTCTTTAATGTTTCTTTTAAAAAAGTTTAGAGTTTTATTCATTATTTCCCTCCACAATTTTTATAAAAGCATCTTCAAAATTTTGCGTGTTTGCATTGTCTTTAATTTCATTTATAGTTCCAATTTTTAATAGTTTGCCTTTTGATAAAATTGCAACTCTATCACACAAGTTTTCAATTTCTTCCAAATAGTGTGATGTCAAAATTATTGTAATATTGTTTTTAAGTCTTCTTATAATATTCCAAAGTTCTCGCCTCGCAAAAACATCAAGGCCAAGTGTTGGCTCGTCCAAAAATAGAATTTTGGGGTTAGATATCAACGCAATCGCAATAGACAATCTTCTTTTATATCCACCAGACAAAGTTTTTGCTCTTTGATTTAGCACTTCGCCAAGATTAAAAGTGTCAACAATTTCATTTATCTTTTCGCTACTTATATTCCCATAAATATTTGCAAAAAATTCTAAATTTTCTTTTACGGTCAAATTATTTGCGACTGATGTTTCTTGTGGAGAAATATTGATAATTTCCTTTATTTTGTTCATATCTTTGTCTAAATCGAGACCGTTTATCAAGCACTTTCCACCATTTTTTCTTGTCAGTCCACACAAAATTTTTATGAGAGTTGTTTTGCCAGCACCATTTACGCCAAGAAGTCCAAAAAGTTCGCCTTCGTCCACAAAAAACGAAAAATTGTCTAATGCCTTTACTTCTTTATAACTTTTACAAACACTATCAAGGGCTATTATTTCCATATTTCCTCCTTAATTATTTAGCATTTTGTCCGTAAGATTTTCGATTTCTTCGGCTTTAAGAAGGGCAATGCCTTTTCTCTTATCACACAAAACAATAATTGAGTCCCCAGACTTTATAGTAAACATATCCCTTGCTTCTTTAGGAATTACAATTTGTCCTTTTTCTCCAACTTTGCAAATCCCAACATATTTGTTTTTATCCATATTATCTCCATTTTTGTAAATTTTGTTTTTTATTTTATTTAATACACTTTACACAAAAAAAGTATGACAGGTTATACTTTTCATACTTATTATACACAGATAAAATTTCTATGTCAAATTTTATGTCAATTTTTATTTTATAGTTCTTCTATTTTTACTCCTAATCTTTCTTCCAACCATTTTGCAACAATTCTTCTATGGCAAAACGCTTTGTCATTTTTTATTGAATCCCAACTTTCATAGCATAACAAAACAGCTTTTTCGCCAAGTTCCGCGTAGACTTGCTTTGGGTCAAGTTTGCTTAGAACTTTTTCGTAATAAAGTTTTGTGTAAAGTTCTTCATTTTCTATTTTTATAATTTCAGTTGGTGGAAAAAGTTTTGGATAGGTCTCACCCGTCCAAAACTTATTAAAGCGTGCTATTGAAATATATTTGTATCCTTTATCTTTAGGATAACTCTTAACTTTTCCAAAATATCCTGTGTACATATTTTCTCCTAGTCAAACAAACTTGTTTGTTTTGGGGTGGTTGTTCTCACGATGTATGCATCGGGATTTTTCTCGTTGTCGGTGAGTTCAATGTTGGGAGCCAACTTTCTTAAACAAAATTTGTAGTAAACTGGCTTTCTCGTTGGGCGAAGCAAATCTA
>CAYLWT010000026.1:0-5417 GCA_964387705.1 uncultured Christensenella sp. | reverse complement strand
TTACTCTTTGTTACAACCAAAAAACCAATGGGGGTTATATTACATCCACCGCCACTCCCACCTGCAAAAGGATATATAATTTTTTTCTTTTTGGTGTTGTATTCTCCGCCACCTGACACAAAACCAACCGCAACTTTGGAAATTGGGATAACACAAACGCCATCTTGGGATATCGGACTGCCAACAATACAATCGACATCTACAATAGATTTTAAATTTTTTAATGTGTTTTCAAGCACATTTTCTACTGGTTTTTTTACTTCCATTTTTTTTACCTCTAAACTTTTTTGATATCGTTATTATCAAAGCAAGCAACATTTTAAAAATCGTGATATCGACACTTAATGAAAAAGCGCAAAGTGCATTTGGCTTTAAGAAATCTGGGAAATTGTTGATTTCAATTGGTGGCATATTATTTTTCGTGACAACACAAACAAGCGAACCAAACAATGCATTCAACCAACCACATACAAGACAAGATAACATACAATTATTCCCAATGCCAATGTGTGATAATGCTCTCATATGTTTTATTTTTAGTAAACTTATAAGACTTGAAAAATACTTTTCACCAAAAGACTTTTTATCCCCAAAATCAACCATAGTTATCTTCAAATTCTTTTTTCCACTCTCCAAATTAATTATATTTGGATAAAGTTTTATGCTGAAAAGAAAGAGTCTAATATTAAAAAAATATCCTGAAGAAAATCCATAATTCCGCAAAAAATTATAATTGATTTTTACCTTTACTCTAAGTGGAATAAAAAGCAAAAATAATATAATCGCAAATATTATTAAAAGTACCTTCATAGTCTTAGTATCCGTAAACAAGCAAAAATTATCCATTACAACTAAATTTTCAGTCTATATTCATAAAATTTTATACCATTTAAGATTTTATTTACATAAACCTTTGTTTGAGAATAAGGAATGTTTTGAAGAGTTTTGCCATCGTGCGAATTATCTTTTTTTGACAACCACAGCTTGACGGTGTATTCTCCTGCATTGTAAGCACATAAAATCGAGGTATTGTCATCAAATTTATTTGACAGATAATTAAGATAAAAACAACCTATTTTTATATTCGTTTCTGGGTCTAAAAGATTTAGCTCTTCATAGTCTTTATTCATAAGACTACAAACATATTTTGCCGTTTGTGGCATAATTTGCATGAGTCCCAACGCTCCGCGAGATGATATCGCATTTTTATCAAAAGAACTTTCTTCGTTTATCAAACTTGCAACTAGGCTGGGGGATATGTTGTAGATGTTTCCATACTTTATGATATATTCAGAGTAATTTAATGGATAGCGCACAGCAAAAAATATTGCAACACTTGCAAAACCAAAAATTAAAATAAAAAAGGATATGATAATTGATTTCCCTTTCATATCCTTATTTTATTACTTTTTCCCGAATTTATTATCAAACTGTTAGCAATCGAACCAAGTTTTGCCCGTTGTAACATCTACCAAAAGTGGGACTCTGAGTTTGACTACATTTTCCATACTATCTCGCAAAATCTTTGCGACCTCAACAGCCTCTTCCCTTGGAGCATCAACAATTAGTTCATCGTGGACTTGCAATATAAGTTTGCTTTTCACCCCTAGTGAACTCAATGTGTTATCAACCTTTATCATAGCAAGCTTTATAATATCACTTGCAGTGCCTTGAAGTGGCATATTCATCGCCACCCTTTCTCCAAAATTGCGAGTAAGATAATTTCGGGATAATAACTCGTTTATTTTTCTTCTTCTGCCAAAAATTGAATAAGCATAACCTGTTTCTTTTGCGATTTCTATGTTCTTATCCATATATGCTTTAATTTTTGGATAACGAGCAAAATATTGGTCGATATATGTTTTTGCTTGTTTTACAGAAGTGCTGATATTTTGTGATAAACCAAATTCAGATATGCCATAAATTATTCCAAAATTTACTGCTTTTGCCATTCTTCGCATTTGAGCTGTTACTTCTTGAATTGGCACCCCAAAAACCTCACTGGCAGTGAGAGAATGAATGTCAATGTTTTGGTTAAATGCATTTACAAGTGTTTCATCTTCCGAACAATGCGCCAAAATCCTGAGTTCAATTTGAGAATAATCGGCACTAACCAACAACCCATCATTATATCTTGACACAAACATTTTTCTAAGAGATTTGCCTTCATCTTCCCGTACTGGAATATTTTGAAGATTTGGCTCACTAGAACTCAATCTTCCTGTTGCAGTTAATGTTTGATTGAACACCGTGTGAACAAGTTCATCTTTTTTTACTAAATCCTTGTATGGTTCAAGGTAGGTTGTAAGGAGCTTGCTAATTTTTCTATAACGAATAATGGCTGGTACGATTGGGTGGAGTTCATACATCTCTTGCAAATGCTCAATACTTGTTGACTTTTTTTTATTATTGTAACATGTAAGTCCCAATTTATCAAACAGTACTTCACCGAGTTGTTTTGGCGAATTTACATTAAAATCAACACCTGCAAGACGTTTTATCGTTTGCTCCATTTCTTCCACTTCAAGAGAATATCTATTTTGGAGTTCTGCTAGAATATCCTTGTCAATTTTAAAACCGGTTTTTTCCATATTATATAAAACATTGATAAGTGGGAATTCCACTTCATCATATAGTTTTTTAAGATTTTGATTTTCTAAGTCCTTAAGCAATTTTTCATGCAAATAGAATAGGTTGACCGCCTGATAACTTTCTTCAAGTGAATATTTGGAAAATAAATTGCCCTTGCTACATTCTCTTTCGCCAACGCATAAAAGATAATATGCCAAAAGAGTGTCAAAATTGCACCCTTTGAGCAAAATGTCATGACTATCCAAAATATGCATCATTTGTTTTTTATCATAAGTCATTTTTTCTATATTTTCATCTTCAAAAATTGGTTTTAAAGCCATTAAAATATTATCAATGTTTGTTCCACCTATTAGGTCGTAGGTTATGTTACACCAAAATTCACAATTCTTGTCATAAGCGAAGGAAAACTTATCACTTGTTATCTCAAAACAAAATTGTCCTGCCCTCTTGATGTGTGAAAGTTGTTTTGTAACGTCTGCTGGGGATAAGATTTCAATTCTATTTGCATTATATTTTTCAAAAGCCTCGTCTTGAGGAGCATTTGCAAAAAGGTCGGTTTTTTTAAGAAGGCTATTAAACTCGTACTCTTTAAAAAAATCATATACTCCTTGTGAAAATGGGAAAGGATAGGTCAAATCTTCAAGTTTTATGTTGAGGGGCATATCCGTTTTGATTGTTGCAAGATTACGACTAAGGTATGCTTTTTCTTTGTCGGCTTCAAGTTTTGTTCGATATTTTTCTTTCACTCTGTCAAGATTGGCATAAATGTTGTCAAGCGAACCAAATTCTTTTAGCAAATTTGTTGCAGTTATTTCTCCAATGCCAGCAACCCCCGGAATATTGTCTGAACTATCACCCATAAGTGCTTTTAAATCGACCACTTGATTTGGATAAAGCCCATATTCGTTGAAATATGACTGCTCATTCATTTCTTTAACTTCGGATATTCCCTTTTTGGTTATCCAAACTTGTGTATTTGGTGAAATAAGTTGCAAGGCATCTCTGTCCCCTGTTACAATAATGTTCTCTGTGTCAAACATTTTGCTTATGGAGCCTATGATATCATCGCCCTCAAAACCTTCAATTTCCACATGGTTAATACCCATGACAGAAAGAAGTTGTCTTAAAATTGGGAATTGGCTTGCAAGTTCCCTTGGAGTTGGTTTTCTGTTGGCTTTATAAGCACCATACATACTATTTCTAAAAGTCTTTTTGCCATAGTCAAGTGCAACGACTATATATTTTGGCTTTATCTCTAAAATCGCTTTTATCAAAATATTTGTAAAGCCATAAACACCATTTGAAAATTCACCTTTGCTATTCGTTAAAAGTGGCAAGGCATAAAAAGCCCTGTTTATAAGGCTGTTGCCGTCAATAATTACAAGTTTTTCTTTATCCATAAAATTCTCGCTTTTGGTTGTTTTACTTTTGGCAAATTTCATCGAGATAGGTCGCTTCCACGTCACTTACATGCAACAAAACCGCCACTGGATACTGATAATAGGCATTGCTTAGGGCATAACTTCCGCCAAGAACTCGTTGATCAAAACCGCCCATATGCCAATTTATTGCCATTGATTCTTCACGTGATAATTTGAAAAAACTTGAAATGATATACACAGATTTTTCACCATGGCCATATGGCAAAGCCTCATCATAGGCATAGTATGGTTGTTTGACCCACTCGCCATCTATTTTCACATTTCTTAGTTCCACTTTGTAACAATCCACCTTGCAAACATCGTGCAAAAGTGACATAATTGTTGCCGATTCAAGAGACACTGTGTCTTGCCAATTTTCCCCATACTGCATGGCAAGGTTGCGGGTGAAGCGGTCAAACACATTTAATGTGTGAAAACACAACCCTCCAGGCATGTTGGAATGGAACTTTGTGCTGGCGGGGGCTTCAAAAAAGTCCGACTTTTCAAGCCAAGACAGAAAATCTTCCGAGCCATCTCTGTGCACATTTGCTCTGAAAAGTTCCAAAAATTTTTGCTTATTTTTCTCCAAATCAATATCCATAAAACATTGTTCCCTTGTTTAAAATATCCATTCAAAGTTTATCACACTTTGCAAAATAAGTCTAAACATTTTAAGATAAATGTAAAATAAATTTGAAAAATATAAACCTACAAAAAATAAAAGCCCTTTCAAACGGAAAAGGCTTTTGCTTTTTTCATGATTATTTGTATTCTTCTGGGAAATTGGCGGGATAAGACTGGACAGTATTGCCTTCAAACATATTGGTGAAATTTGTCACTTTGCTTATGTCAAGCAAGCTATAATCACCATATGTAGCGTTAGTCCAATACGACCCCTCAAGCCATATAGATGAGAAGCCACCAGTTTGCGTCTGAAACAAGCCCGAGGAGTCCGAGGGAGCGTAAATTGTCCCCGGAGAATAAAAAACTATGTCGTACTCCCACACTTCATAGGATGACACGATTCTATCATAAGTACAAGTTTTATTAATGTAGGCAACAACGTCAAAAACAATATTAGACTGCACATATGCATCAGTTGAACTTTCACTATTTGTCCCAACGGAACACTGATACGAATAACCTGTAGGGATAACATTCGAGAAACTTATATACGTAGTAACTGAGCCATCGGTATTCGGCTCAGGTAGCCCAACGATGTCGTCAAATGAAGTTGCCGGGCCAAAATTAGATGAAGTGCTAGATAGTATTCTTCTACCTGAATTGATATTTGTCGCTTGTATAGAAGCGCCTGATACCATATTTTTTATTCGAGTTGCCCAGTCGGCTGAAAGATAACTGCCTTTTTTTGATGGAGTAACCTCAGTTGAAGTGAGGTTGAAA
>CAYLWT010000025.1:0-6446 GCA_964387705.1 uncultured Christensenella sp. | reverse complement strand
TCTTTTATTTTCGTGTTGTTGTAACAACTATCAACACTGCCATAATCTTTTGCAACTTGTTCAAGAGTTTTAATGTTGTCTTTTAACGATTGCATTTGTTTGCGAATTTGCCTATTACCACAACGCAAAGCAAGTAATCCTTCAACAAAAACTTGATAATTAGTTGCTTTTATGTAATCAATATCAAAATAATGAAATAATTTTTTGATATTTTCTCGATTGTTGGCAATAGGTCTCCAAGGTCTTTGATTTGAAAGAAGTGCAAACACCATTGTGCTTATATGTTCTGACATTGAATAAATCTTTCCGTTTTTTCTATTTATCAAAGCATTTACAGTGCTATTTTTTTTATAATCGTAATGATTAACTTCCATTGTTTTGATTATTTCACCAAATTCGATATGTTTCATACTTTCTCCTAATCTTTGCAACCTATTTTTGCCATGTTGCAAAATTGTTTTTACTAGGAATCTGTTCCATTTGCAAAACGCAATGGATTTCCCTTCCCTACGATTTTACTCTTTCCCAAAGGATTTTGTTTTTATTTCAGTTATATTGACGCAAACTTCTTCGTATGGGTGATTGTCTTTTATTGTTTTTACTGCGGTATCTAATTCGTCTTCAATGCATCGAAATTCAATTTTATACTCCACAGCCTTTTCAATCTTCCCTGTTTTGCCTAAAAATGGTTTAGCTTGGGCAGTTGGTCGCCACGAAGCATTTATTCGATACCACGACAAACGGCAATCGTAATTCCCTATTTTGCCAAAGCCTTTTTCGTATAATGCATTCATTACCCTTTTTAATGCAATTTTTGGCACATAGGCTTCAATTTTAAAGATTTTTTCACCCATTAGCAAATCTCCTTTTTATCAACAAATATTATTTTCTGACCCTTCTTGAAGGGACTTATGTGGTTTTATCTTAATCAAACATTGATATTTGTTTGTCGGTATATCCTAGTATCTTGTTTTTTGCGTTATTTATCACTTCTTCGTGGTGGAAATAATCCATATAACAAATATTGTTTTTGTTGCAATATTCCACTATTTCCTTTTCCATTTGTGTAAGTTTTTCTTTATTGTTTTGAATATATATTTCTTCATATGTTGGATAAACTTTTGGATAGTTTGTTTTTATGTAATTTAGAATATCATACTTAAAACTGCCACGAAGATTTAATACTTCAAACCAATATTCATCAACATAGCCTTTCGTTTGTTCTATTATCGCTTGTGGGTTGGTTATTCCAATAAAAATGGGCGACATAAAAAGTATTGTATGAATTTCATTGTCGTGCAAGGTTTTTAGTGTTTCAAGTCTTTCTGTTATGCTTGACGCCCTATCCATATCTCTTTGAAACTT
Source organism: uncultured Christensenella sp. (assembly GCA_964387705.1). Lineage (GTDB taxonomy): Bacteria > Bacillota > Clostridia > Christensenellales > UBA1242 > UBA7862. Next base: position 5,081 of record CAYLWT010000025.1, on the reverse strand, counting down.
TTCATCAAGAGTGTTAACACTCATTGCAACACCAAGATGTTTCATTTGTTTTAATAAATCTAAATCTCTTAATATAAGGTTATTCTTTGTAGCAATTTGCAAATAGCAATCAACATTTGTAAGTTGTTCTAATATTTTGCGAGTTATTTTATACTTTGCTTCAAATGGGTTGTAGCAATCTGTTACACTGCTCATAAAAAGATTTTTATGCGACAATTTTTTTGTATCTATGGGATTATCGCAAATTTTAACATCAACAAAATCTCCCCAAGGTTCACTATGGTTTGTAAACCTTTTCATAAAACTAGCATAACAATATCTACATTTGTGTGGACAACCAACATATGGGTTTATTACATATTCGCCAATTTTAGACTTTGTTAAATAATCTTTTACTTTAATTTCTTTTACTATCATTTCCATCTTCCAAATCTAAAAGGAGAATTAAAAATTTAAATACAACTTATTAAATATTATATTTCAAATTCAACTCCAAATCAATCCTTGTTAAAAAAACGGACCTAAGACTATCTCTCTGGTTCGTTTTAGGCCTGTGTTGGTGCGTTTGGAGGGGTTCGAACCCCCAACCCTCGGTTCCGAAGACCGATGCTCTATCCAATTGAGCTACAAACGCATATTTACAAAGCAAATTATATCATATAAACAAAAAAACACCAAATAAATTTTTTATGTAAAATTCAAAAGGTGTTTATTTGACTTAATCTTCGTTTAAACTTTGTTGAAAAGTGTCAATTTTTTCTTTTATCGAATCAAAGTTTTCATAAAAAGCGATTTGATGAGCTTCCAGTTCAGACTTAAAATTTTCAAACATTTCGGTTGCGGTGGCAATGTCTTGCTCATAATATGAAACACTATCTTTGCGAACTTCATCTAGATATTCTGCAATCTTGTCTTGAATAATAATATCAGAATTTTCTATTTCTGTTAAATAAGTAAGTCTTTCCGCTTGAAGTTTGTCAATTTTTGCTTCAATTTCATCAAGCGCAATTTTATTGATGAGAAATTCATTTGAATAGTTATCATATTGTTTTTGTATCTGCAAAATTGCTGAATAAAGTTCATCTGCTTTTCTTTGGTTTTCCTCAAGATGGATTTCGAATTCTGTTTTTACATTTCCTATGCCAGTGATGCTACTCTCTCTAAGACTGAAGTGAATATTTTCAAATTGATTGGATTTTTCTGCCAAAAGTTTAAACATATCATCATTTGTGAGACCTGTTGTGTCAACCGTGGCATCAATTTTTGAAAGAGAATCTTTCAAACTTTCCAAACGTGTGACTTGAGCGCCTGCGACAATGCCATTAAACTTAAAGTATTCATTAATTGCTGAAGAAGTTTCGCCTTTAAGTCTGTTAAATTGAGTGTCATCTTTGCAATATATTTTCACAAAAACAATCGTGCCGTCAGTTGTTTCATCATAACCTTTTGCTAGATCAATTTTCCCACAATCAGAAACAACCTTTGCAAAGAAATCGCTTACATCTTTCGCAGAAAGTCCAATAAAATTTGTTCTACTGAAAACCATTTGAGTTTCAGCAGATAAATAGTTAATATTCATAACATTGTCATCTTGGTCAAGAATTACTTGCACTTCTGGATTAACACTAAATTCAATAATGGATGTTGCTTCTGCCTTTGCTTCAGACTTATCCCCACAACCAACAAGGGTGAGTCCACATGTTATTCCCAAACATAAAACGAGTATAAAAGACAAAATTTTTTTCATAACTCCCTCCAAATTTTCACAAATATTTTAACCCAAGAGGCTATCTTTGTCAATACACAAACTTATCCATAAAGTTAATTTTAGTATATTTTTGTTTAAAATGATTAATTAAAAAAATAAAAATACTAAAAAAATTAAATTTTACACAAAAAATGGCTCAAAATGCGTGCAAAAATTTTATTTGTGAGATATAATAAACTTGTTAGGAGAAAAAAATGACAGAGCAAAAAAAATTGAATGTTCAAAAACAAAATAGAGGACCTTTACAAGATGAATCAAAAGAAGAAATTCTTAAGGCATACACAAAATGGGGAACAATATCTGTGGCTGTGGCTTTCTCTTTGTTCCTCATAAGTATAATTCTCTTTGTTATAGTGATACTAAATTTCCAAAGAATGTTGCTTCTTATTGGCATGGTCGTTTTTGTAGCTGGAATGGCAAGCGGGCTTATCGGCATTTCTCTCTTGCAAGCAAGTGCAAAAGAAAAGACTGCTCGTACAAAAAATTCAACTCAACCTTCAGGTGCCCAGCCAAATAAAACTACGCCTATTGATGGAAATCTTAAAAGAAACAACACAATGATGAATGACGAAAGACAACAACAATATAGAAAATAGTTATAATGTAATAAAAATTTAAAATGTGTAAAAAAATTTGAAATAGTTGTTGCAAAATTAAAAACAATTTGCTATAATGTTCGTGCTTTAGTAAATTTTTCAAATTTGACGATCTCGTATCATAGATTTTAGAAAGCTTTTAGAGCACGAATAACAAATGCGGATGTGGCGGAACTGGTAGACGCGCACGTTTAAGGGGCGTGTGGGAAACCTTGTGGGTTCGAGTCCCACCATCCGCACCAGAGAAGAATAAAACGAACCATGAGCAAGACTTGGGGTTCGTTTTGTTTTTTTGACAAAGATTGGCTTGGATCGGAGTTTGAAATATAAAAATGGGAATTATATTTCTTCTATCCCTATATCTTTCAAATATCGATATGTTCCATCATAATATTCTGGAAGCCTAGTGCTATCTTCCCAATAGCCATTCGCGTTTTTGTTGGAATTACCTGCAGGCACACATATTATCATACCCATTCTTGCGCGGGTTAAAAGAACCCTATATGCATTCAACATATATTTTATAAGTTCTTGCTTATTTTCAGTGTCAGGAATTTGTTCTACCCATTTTGTTTGGCCATTAAATTTGTAATAGTTCCATTCGCCATTTTCATATCGCATATCAGCATCCCAAAGTAAACAAGTATAATCAAGTTCCAATCCTTGAACTTGAATTTCTGTGGCGGCATCTTCCAAATAATTTGATGACCTTGTATCAATTTTGTCTTCCAAAAACCAATGGACTGCATTTTCATCGCCAGAAGGAAGGATGTGTATTCCTAGAGGTTTAAATCTTGCGGACTCTTTTGTTACAAGAACACCCGTTCTCTCCGTTCCACGGACTTTTTCATGCAACCATTTTTTTGCCTTATCCATACTTCTTGTTAAAAATATTGGATAATTATTTTTTATTTCCTTGTATAATTCTGTTGCTTTTGGATCAAGAGATAACAAAGAATGAACAAATGCCGACAACTTTTCTGCTCTAAAAGAACGCAAAGAAACACTAAGATGTAAATTATCCGAATATGTAACATTTTTGTTATTTTCTAACAATTTATTGACTTTCCCTTCGGCATATTCAGGTTCAGTTAATTTTGGTGAAATATATACTTTCCAATGTGGGAATTTTTCATTTAATGCTTTTATCCATTCGGATATACCTGCTTCGCCTGTGTTTATTTCTTGCCCACCCCCGACAAGACAAACAATTGTTGCCCAATCTTCTCGTTGATCTAATGACCAAATCAAAAATGCGGCTTCAGAAAGTGGGAAATTAGGGACTTTTAATTTATTTCCATAAGTCCCTCCTCTTTTTAGGTAATCCGCCAACCTTTTATGAGTCCACGAACGTTGTGCTTCATCAAAAATAGCAACATGTTCTACTTCGCCATAACCCGATTCTTCTAGTTTTATTGCCTTTTCGGGATCTATTTCCAAAACACCATTTTCAACCGGATTTTTAATTTTTGCCAACATAGTGTCGCGGTATCTGTGAATAATTTGAATAAATTTTCCAACTTCACGTCGCGAATCTGTTAATTTTTTATTTTCATTTCTAGCCTTGCACTTTTCATAATTATCTTTTGCCAATGCTTCATTTAATACGGCAACCAACGGCCCATTGCCTGAAAGGTAGACAGCCCCTTCATCTTCAATCGGATTATTGTTATCTTGATAAGTTTGTTTAACCGCAACATCTAATCCCACAAGTGTTTTCCCCGCCCCAGGAACTCCAGTAACAAAACATATGCTTTTTTCTTTATTTATTTTACTTTTATGTATTATCCCAAGTATGTATTTTATTGTGTTATCTGTAGAAACATTGTCCGCTTCATGCCTTGTAATGTCTTCCACTGAATGATTTTCATAAAGCCTTTTTGCCGCCTCAACAATTGTTGGCGTTGGAGCATACGGACTGATAATCCACTTGTCATCAATAGGCAATTCTTTTGGAAATTTTTTTAACACACTTTCAATCAAATTTAAAATTCCAAATTCACCAGTAACTAAAGGGTTTACAACACTATCATCATAAACAGACATTTGAACATTAGTTGTTTTGTTGTTGTACTTAGTTGCAATTAAAATTGGAACAATGATTTTATCTTTGCTAAATTTATGAAAATTTTTCAAATCTAGGGCGTAATCAAAAACTTGATCAACATCTGCTTCTAAAATTTTTGCTTCCCCAACCTTAAATTCAAGACAAAACACAATTCCTTTATACAAAAGAACCACATCTATTCTTTTCCCAAGTCTTGGAATATCATATTCAAAAATGATTTGCCCATTGCTATCATTTAACTTTGAAACAATATCCTTCAATATTTCAATTTCCGTTTTCCATGCTTCTATTGTTGTCGTAAGAGTTGTGCCATGATAATTATCACATAACACTCCTAACACAGCATCTGTGCCTAACTCTAAAAAATTTTTAAAATCACTATAAAATAAGCAACGTGTACTATTATTCATACCTTTTCCTTTATCCTAATATTCAATTTTAAAATAATCTAGCCAAGTTTTGTATTTATCTTGACAAGACAAACAAGTATCCATTAAATATCCTTTTCCATTGTTCCATTCTTTAAGTCCACGATAGTAAAATAATTTGTAGTCTTCATCAATAATAAATGGAACAATATTGTTTGCTAAACATTCCTTAAACATAATTAGTCTACCAACTCGACCATTCCCATCTTGAAATGGGTGAA
>CAYLWT010000024.1:0-6592 GCA_964387705.1 uncultured Christensenella sp. | reverse complement strand
TTAGGGTTTTTTGATGTATAGTTAATAATTTTTAAATCATTTTTGCATTGATTGGTATTTTTCCTCAATTTGTTTAAGTTTAGCGTCTTGATTTCTTGAAATAATTTTGTCAAAGAAATCTTGCAACTCTGGATCCAAAACATTTGCAGAGGCAAGGTTCTTTGCATAAAATCCCCAATGGCCCATGCATTTACAATCAAATGCTGTTGCATTTTTGGCGGAAATGTGCCTTACATCGTGATATAAAAGTTCTGGCAAGCAATCTATGCTATTTATTTCGAGATTTTCAATTTTGCCAGACATAGAAGCTCTATCAACTTTCTTCAACTTGTTTGCGATAAAGTTTTTAATTTTGCCACACAAACAATATTGCCCAATTTCCTCAAGTTCTGGGGCATAAAAAGTGTTCATTTTTGTCTCTTGAAAACTTCCATCACCCATTGTTTTTAATTTTGGCAACGAGACATTCTTCATTTCATAAGACCTTGAAAGACAGTGATGTCCTATTTTTTCAAGGTTGTCCGCAGTGAATTGCTCAAGGCGAATGCAATGTTGAAGAAAGCCTACACCTGCCTCTTTTAAATTTGGGAAATTTGCTTTTTTAAGACTATTGCTAGAAGTTAAGTAGTATGCTGGAGAAATTTTTAGTGGGTCGTATATTTCGATAACTTTATTGCTACAATCTGTGTTTAATTCAACTGGTTGCCCATCTCGATTTTCTTCCTTTTTTGGTGTTATCACAACCTTTTTCCCGCCATAATTATTTTTGCTGATGTCAATTTTTGTTATTTCTTCAAACGATTGTGCAAAGGAAGAGGTTTTTAGACTATCGTTATATTCTTCAACTGCTTTATTTTTTTCTTTGTTTGAAGTTGGAATGAATGCTGGAGTGATTTTCTTTTCTTTTGTGTCAATCAAATCTCCGTTGTTAAGAAGAAGGTACCTATCTGGGTCAAAATGATATGCTTCTCCATTAACTAAAACATAGTTGTTTTCGCAAATAAGATGTTGCTTATTTAGTTTATTAATTACTTTATAATATTTTCCATCATTTGCTTTTTCATAGTTAGGAAGATTTAATATGATTGAATACTTGCTAGAGGAGGGCTTAATTTCATATTCTTGATAGAAAGCTTGTGCAAGCCCAGGGATAATTTCGTCAAGATTGTTGTGGAAAGTGCTATCAGGATATTGCACAGAATGGTTGTATCTGTTCTTTATGGATAGAGTGGAAAAGAGGTCTTTTGTAAATTGAATTGAAATTACACTTGTGCCATACTTGTCCTCTCTTTCTGGATGAGCGAAATCCTTTCTATTTAATTTTTCTGCACCTTCTTTCACCGCAAACCAAACCCTACATTTTTTTAATCTTTCGTTCAGTGGTTCAAATGAGCAGAGCAGTTCATTTGGGGCAAAATATTTTTTAAATTGAAGCATGTCCTTAAATTGTTTGCATTCTGGATAAAGCGTGTAGCCAGCCTTTGCCATAAGTTCTTCAGCTGTCATGTCGAGGTTCTCTTGTGGAATTTCTTGATATTTCTCATACTCGTGGTATTTTTCAAAAATGAAATCTTTAAACCGGATATAACATTGATTGTCTGCAGCGAGGTCTTCATAAAGAACTTTTGATGGTGCGAAATTGTCCATAATCAACTTTGGGAGTAATGTTTCGTTTTCTAGAATAAGTGGAAAAGTTGACCTGCATAAGTGAGCAAACTTTTCCCCATAAAACTTTTTTAAGATTTGAATATCATTCATTTTTCCCCTCCATTTATTAATTATATTATACCACAAAATCTTTATCTTTCAATGTATAAATTGCATAAAAAAAGGGGCAAAAGCCCCAAATTTGTGATTATTTTGCAAATTTTTCAAGGTATTCATCATATGTAATATAGCGGTCAAAGGTTTTTGTGCTGTCTATTTTTATAATTCTATTTGCAACCGTTTGGGTAAGTTCTTGGTCAGAGGAGGCGAAGAGCAAAACCCCGTTAAAATTACTCATGCCCTTGTTCAGTGCAGTGATGCTTTCTAGGTCAAGGTGGTTGGTTGGTTCATCAAGCAAAATAACATTCCCTTGTTCAAGCATTATTTTTGAAAGCATACATCGGACTTTTTCTCCACCGCTTAATACGTTTGCAGGCTTCAATGCTTCTTCGCCTGAAAATAACATTCTTCCAAGCCAACTACGAAGAAATGTTTGGTCTTTTTCTTTAGAAAATTGTCCAAGCCAGTCAGTGAGGGAAAGTGTTGTGTTGAACATTTCATTATATTCTTTTGGAAGATATGAGTGGGTGATAGTTTTCCCCCATTTTATTTTGCCGGTGTAATCGGTGTCTTTGCCGGATAGGATGTCAAAAAGGGCAGAGATGGTGTTTACATTATCGGACAAGAATGCAATTTTATCAGTCCTGTTGACAATGAAACTTACATTTTCAAAAAATCCTTTTTTACTAAGTTTTTCAACCACCAAAACATCATTGCCAATAGGTCTTTCAGAAGAAAATGCAATGTAAGGATATCTTCTTGAGGAAGGTTTGATGTCTTCAATTGTGAGTTTTTCAAGTTCTTTTTTCCTGCTTGTAGCTTGTCTAGATTTGCTAGCATTTGCTGAGAAGCGAGCAATGAAATCTTGAAGCTCTTTGGCCCTTGTTTCCGCCTTTTTGTTTGCCTCTTTTTGTTGACGAAGGATAAGCTGACTGCTTTCATACCAGAAATCATAGTTGCCAACGAAAATTGATATTTTACCGTAGTCAACATCACAAATGTGCGTGCAAACTTTGTTCAAAAAGTGTCTATTATGAGAAACGGTTATGACAGTGTTTTCATAATTTAACAAGAAGTTCTCGAGCCATGTGATTGTTTTTATGTCAAGGTTATTGGTTGGTTCATCAAGGAGCAAAATATCAGGATTCCCGAACAATGCTTGCGCCAAAAGGACCTTAACTTTAAGTTTGCTGTCAAGGTTACGCATAAGGGTGTTATAGTATTGATTTTCTATTCCAATGCTCGCAAGAAGAGTTTGAGCATCGCTTTCTGCTTCCCAACCGCCAAGATCTGCAAATTCTTGTTCCAGTTCTCCCGCCAATATGCCATCTTCTTCGGAAAAATTTTCTTTCATATAAAGTTTGTCTTTTTGATCCCAAACTTCCATAAGTCTTTTATGACCGAGTAAAACTGTTCTTAAGACTGTTTCATTATCAAAGGTATTTTGATTTTGTTGTAGAACTGACATCCGCTCATTTTTGTCGTGAGTTATATAACCCTTTGTAGTTTCAATTTCGCCTGACAATAACTTGAGAAAGGTTGATTTGCCAGCACCATTTGCACCAATGACACCATAACAATTGCCCTTAGTAAATTTTAAATTTACCTCGCTAAAAAGTTTTCTGCTCCCAAAGTTGAGAGATACATCAACAACTTGTAACATACATTCTCCTTCTTTTGGGGCGGGACTCCCCCGAGCCTAATTAGGCTCGGGGGAGGTTGCTCTTTTAGGCAACCAGCACAACATAGTTGTGCGGTCCCGCCCCCATATATACAACACATAATACCTTATAAACCTAATTTAGTCAACATAAATCACATCAAACCGCTCAAAAACTGTTGTAAATTCAACAAAAAATTGCTATACTAAAAATATGAATTTATACGATTTTGACAAAACAATTTTTAACGGCGAGTGTTCACTAAAATTATATATGTTTGTTTTATCCCGTCATCCCAAACTTTGGTGGCATCCATTTAAAGCGGGGTTTTACGGAATTTTGCATGGTTTGCACTTAGTAAATCTTACGACCTTTAAACAAAAGTTTTTGACTTTTATGTCACACTTAAAAAATCCAGAAAAAGAAATTGAACTTTTTTGGGACAAGGAGCAGGGGAAAGTTTTTGAGTGGTATTTAGAACAAAAAAGGCCCGACGATGTCATTTGTTCGGCTTCTCCTCTTTACATTATAAAGCCTCTTTTAAGGAGAATAAATCCGACAGCAATGCTTGTATGCTCGAACATAGATTTATATACTTCAAAAATTGAGGATGGGGAAGTGAATTGTAAGGGCTCGGAGAAAGTTAGACGACTCACAAAGCTAAATTTAACTTCTTTTGAAAATGGTTATAGCGATTCAACCGCAGATGTTCCAATGCTGAAATTATGCAAAAATAAATTTCATATAACAAAAAAGGGGATGGTTGAACCGTTTGACGCAAAATATTTTGAAAAGTGAAAATAAATTGTTGACAAATATTTTTTATGTGATATAATAACGATGTTTTAATGAAACCTTTAAGTTACTTAAGACAGCAAGTGATTTAATCGTAACTCGCTTTTGCGGGCTTGCCGAGGTAAGTTTAGGGAAATTTTCTTTTGAGAATTCACCTTATACTGCTCGGTATAAGGTTTTTTAATTCTTAAAAGGAGAAGAAATGTCCAAAGAAATAAAGGAAACAAAAAAAGCAATTGTTGAAGAAATAAAAGCCAAATATAACGAAGCCAAAAGTGTTATCTTCATCAATTACAAGGGTATAAATGTTGCCCAAGACACAAAACTCAGAAAGAGCTTTAGAGAAAAAAATGTGGAATATAAAATCTACAAGAATAGACTTCTTAAAATTGCTCTTGATGAACTTGGCATCACAGGTTACGACCCAGCAAACCTTGAAGGGACAACCTCAGTTGCTTTTGGCAAAGACGAAGTTGGAGCTGCAAATGTTTTGTATGGTGCAATGAAAGACGCCAAAATGCTTGAAGCAAAGTTTGGTATTATAAATGGTGAAGTTGTTGACAGCGCAAAAGTTGAAGAACTTTCCAAAATCCCAAGCAAAGAAATCCTTATTGCGATGCTTCTTGGCATGCTCAATGCTCCAGTTTCTGCACTTGCTCGTGTGCTTGATGCTGTGGCAAAAAAATCTGCATAATTTATGCAAAATGGTCAAATTTGACCAAAAATAAATGTTTTTAAAATAAAAAGGAGAAAATTAAAATGACAATCGAAAATCTTGTCGAAGAAATCAAAAAACTTTCACTTATTGAAGTTAGTGAACTTGTAAAAAAACTTGAAGAAGAATTTGGCGTTAGCGCTGCAGCAGCAGTGGCAGCACCAGCAGCAGGAGCAACAGCACCTGCAGCAGCAGAAGAGAAAACTGAATTTACAGTGGTTCTTAAGGAAATTGGACCAAACAAAATCCAAGTTATTAAGGCAGCTCGTGAAGCAACAGGACTTGGTCTTTCAGAAGCAAAAGCTCTTGTTGATGGAGCACCTTCAACAATCAAAGAAAATGTTCCAGCAGAAGAAGCAAAAGCTATGGAAGCAAAATTTAAAGAAGCTGGCGCAACAGTTGAACTTAAGTAATTTTGAAAAATATGTCAAAAAACACCGTATTTGCGGTGTTTTTTTATGGTTTCAAAAATGTCATACATTTTGGTTCTTTTTGCATGGAAGAGTTTATTGTAATCCCATTCGCAAGACACCTCTCGTTATTGTTAAATAGGCATTTTGCTCCACATTTTAGGCACATATCCTTCAAATGCCTGTAATTTGCAACCTTTGGAGGAGTGTCAGAAAAAATAAGTTTGCTAAAATCTTTTTCCGGCTTATCCTTATCAATTTCAAAAGTTTTGCACACAAGTTTTGGAGTTATATTTATGTTTTTTGCTAGACAGGTTAAGTCTTTGTTATATTTGCACGTTGTTTTTCTACATCTTAAATCCATTTTTTCACCTCGCTATGTATTATTGCCAATTTTTGCCTTTTAAGAACACCTTTTCCACAATTTTTGTTTTTTTGTGGATAAATCGCTCCGAAAAGTGACTTTTGTTGCTAAAATAATTGACGAAAGACATATTTTATGCTATTCTTCAAAAAAATAAGGAGAATATTATGAAAGTTTTGCTTCTTCAAGATGTAAAGGGCAGTGGGAAAAGGGGCGAGATAATTGAGACCAGTGATGGCTATGCAAAAAATTTTTTGATAAAGAAAAATTTGGCAAAACCAGCAGATAAGGCTGTGATGTGTGAAAAGGCTAGTCAAGATGCAAGTTCCGAAAGAACGCTTATGCTTCAAAAACAAGAGGCTCAAAACAAAGCAAATATGCTTAAAGGTAAAACTTTCACCATAAAGGCAAAAGTTGGTGAAAATGGCAAAATGTTTGGGGCGATAACTGCAAAGGAAATTGCAGATACTTTGCGTGAGGCAAACATAGGCATTGACAAACGTCAAATTGTGCTGGAAAGCAATATAAAAACCATAGGTTCTTACAAAGTTGAAGTTAAATTGTTCAGTGGCATTACAGCACATTTCAATCTTATTGTTAAGTGAGATTTGCAATACAATTTCCACATTCTAGTGTGAATGTGGATTTTTTTGTAAAAACCTTGACAAAAAGTTAAATATATCATAAACTTTTTGTAGAAAATACATAAGGGTTATAAATAGAACAAAAATTATAGAAAAAATCTAAAAGTTATAAAAAGTTTAGAATAGAAAAAAACAAAAAAATATAAAAAGTTTAAAATATAGAGAGTAAAATGGAGGTTGTTATGAAGCATCATGAGTATATAACAGATGAACGTATAATAGAAAATTTGAAAGTA
>CAYLWT010000023.1:0-7221 GCA_964387705.1 uncultured Christensenella sp. | reverse complement strand
AACTATGGCGATTTGCCCACACCAACAAGAACGGGATATAACTTCGGCGGGTGGTATTTAGATGGTACAAAAATGGAAAGCACTACTCAAAATACAACCATTGGTGACCATACATTAAGTGCAAGTTGGACGGCAAAAACTTACACAGTTTACAAAGGTGGGAATATATCAGGTGTTAGTGTGTCGGCGAGTTCAAGCGGAACATTTAATACTACACTTTCTTTTTCAACAGGTGGCAGTTATCCAGGTTACAATTATTCTTTTTCTAGCATGAAAATTTACTCTGGCAGTTCTACCAGTGGCACGTTGCTTGCAACTTTCACATCAACAAGTGCCTCTTGGACGATGACTGGCACATACTATTCTTCAATTTATATTTACGCTGAATGGTCAAGGACAGCCATCCCAACTACCATTTCCGCAAGTCCAACAATAGTGAGCTATAGAAACGCTCTAGGAGGTGAAGAAGGTGCAGGGGTTGCCGATATAACTGCCGGTGGAGGCGGCGGTAAATGGATTTATAGCATTACATCCAAAGCCGGATATACCGAAAATAGTGGGTCGGCCTTAGATGAAAATTGGACTGATGAAATTACTTTGAAAGATACGGGGGAAATTACGTCAAGTACGAGTTTGTATTGCGACGAGCGCTCGGCGGATCTTAAAACTTTAGGGAGCAGCGTTCGTAAACGATATTATTACATTGTTACGGTCCGAGCAACAAGTGTGTATAATGGAACATATGCGGAAATAACAATTTTGTTTAGAGATATAACTTCGAGCAAAACTTTGTGATGAATAAAAAAGACCTAGATTCAAAAGAATTTAGGCCTTTTTTGTGTATGTTTGTTTATTTGGTTTTGTCCACTTTTGCCATGTGGGCAATAAGGTCAACTGTTTTGTTGGAATAACCCCATTCATTGTCATACCATGCCATAAGTTTCACGAATGTATCGTTCAACATTATGCCTGCTTTTGCATCAAATATGCATGTTCTTGGGTCGGAGATGAAGTCACTTGACACAACAGGGTCATCAGTGTATCCCAAAATCCCTTTCAAATCGCCATTGGCCCTGCGTTTAATTTCCTTTTCAATTTGTTCATAAGTTGTTGGTTTTGCAAGTCTAACAGTAAGGTCCACAACAGAAACGTCAAGAGTTGGAACACGAAGACTCATTCCGGTGAGTTTCCCCTTAAGTTCTGGAATAACTTCACCCACAGCCTTGGCCGCACCTGTTGAACTTGGAATGATATTGTACGTGGCAGCACGACCCCCTCGCCAATCTTTCTTTGAAGGGCCATCAACAGTAAGTTGTGTTGCGGTTACAGAGTGAACCGTTGTCATAAGCCCTTCCACAATGCCAAATTTGTCGTTTATAACTTTTGCAAGTGGAGCAAGGCAGTTTGTTGTGCAGCTTGCGTTTGAAACAACACTCATATCCTTTTGATATTTATCCTCATTTACACCCATAACGAACATAGGCACGCCATCTTTGCCTGGGGCAGTGATAATAACCTTTTTTGCTCCATGTGTAAAGTGAAGTTTTGCATCTTCCATCCTTGTAAATTTCCCAGTGGCTTCTGCAATATATTCAGCACCAGTTTCATTCCAAGGAATGTTGTTTGGCTCTTTTTCGGCATACATCCTAATTTTTTTACCATTTACAACAAGGTGTGTATCTGTGTGCGAAACTTTGCCATCAAAATGTCCATGAATGGTGTCATATTTAAGCATATATTCCGCATAATCAGGAGAAATGAATGGGTCATTGATTGCAACAACCTCCACATCACTTCTTCCAATTGTGGCACGAAGGATAAGTCTTCCAATCCTGCCAAATCCATTAATTCCAATTTTAGTTTTCATAATTTTCCCCCTAATAAGCGTATTATACAACAAAAATTAGTTATTTAACAACTTTTAAAACACTTTTTTGCATATTTATTTTATTTTTTTGTATCTTTTTTTGTTTTTGATGAAGTTTTTGTTTGATTTTTTATAGTTTTCCTTTTTGGAGAAACCTTTTTTGAACTTTTGGCATCAGATTTTGTTGAAGAATTGTTATCTTTTATTTTTTGTGATTTATTGGTTGATTTTGTCATGATTTTTTCTTGAAATAGGTTTGACTGAATGTATTCGCCAGTGTTACGTAAGTCGAAAAAGTGTTTGCATATCATCATAAGACAAATAGCAAGAGAAACAATCATAACAAAAAGGGAAGAAAGTGTTGTTATAAGCAGATAAGAGGGAAATATGATGTCAAGAGCAATCATAAGTGCAAGTGCTAAACCAAAAATAATATTGCATATAATTGCACTTTTAAGAGCTGAAGATTTTTGATGAAAATTGGGCATATATGTTTCACTTGAACCATCGATGAAAATTGTTTTTGATGTGAAACCAACGAGAGATGTCGAATTTTTTATAAGGCAGGCCTTTTCTGGAAGCGCTTGCATAATTTCCACCACATCACGAGAATAAAGTCCCAAGGACAAGACATTTCCACAGTCTTTTTGGTTTGCCACGAGGGAAGAAAACAAACGAGAGCAGTTTGTCCAAAGATTTGAAAAGAAACCTTTTACTCCTATATGTTTTTTTGACAGATGTACCACGTCGGCACCTTTTTTGTGCTCTTCAAGGCACATTTCAAAAACAGTTTCAATTCCACACAAGGCGCAATCTCCCAAAAGAAGAATATCTCCATCAAAATCTTTTAGACAAGTTTTAAAAGCGTCATTATAACTAAAATTTTTTTCAAGTATATTGAGAGTGATTTCGGGAAGTTTTTTTAAGAATTCAAGATTTTTTTCATCAGAGTTTTTACATGCAAAAACGATTTTTCTTTCTGGGTGATTTTTGTAAAATTCACTTTTTGAAAATTCTTCAAAAAATCTTTTTGCATCTGTATTTTCTAGTATTGGGAAAAAATAACATATTTTCATATGAAAAGTATAACTTATTCTAAAAAAAAAGAAAACAAATTTTAAGAAAAATTACAAAATTGAGAATATTTATTTAACAATTTTGAAAAAACAATGTAAAATATGAACATAAAAGGAGCAATTTATGGAAAAATTTTTGTTAACTGATGCACTTAAAAATGGATATGCTGTTGGTGCTTTTAACTTTGGAACAGTGGAAGTCCTAAAGGCAATTATACTTGGAGCAGAGAGCAAAAACGCCCCTGTCATTTGCCAAATTTCTGAAAGTGCGATGAATTTTGTGGGAGATGAATATCTTAAGAATATCATAAAATCTGCTAGAAAAACTTGTCATGTGCCAGTGAGTTTTCATCTTGACCATGGCAGGTCTTTTGAAATGGTAAAAAGCGCAATAAAGGTAGGGTGTGACTCGGTGATGATTGATGCTTCAATGCTTCCTTATGAGGACAATGTTGCAATTACCAAAAAAGTCGTGGATTATGCTCACTCAAAAGGCGTGTTTGTTGAGGGAGAATTGGGCTCTATTGCAGGTGTTGAAGATGAACTTAAAGTTGATGATAAAAGCAGTTGCTACACTTCACCAAAGCAAGCAAAGGATTTTGTAAAACGCACAGGTGTGGATAGTCTTGCAATTGCAATTGGCACGAAACATGGGGCATACAAGTATTCAGGAGATGCAAAACTTCGTTTTGATATTTTGGAGCAAATTCAAAAAGAAATTCCAAAAGTTCCGCTTGTTTTACATGGGGCAAGTGGTGTGGATAAAGGAGATGTTGATGCTCTTTATGACCTTGGGGTTGATATTCGTGGAGCAAAGGGAATTCCAGAGAACTTCCTTCAAAAAGCATGTAATATGCATATTTGCAAAGTAAATGGTGACACTGACCTTAGGATTTCTTATTTGAAAGGAATTTTGGAAGATGTGAAAAACAACAACAAAAACATTGATTATAGAAAGTATCTTTCAAATGGAATGAATGAAATTTCAAAACTTGTTGCACATAAAATGGATGTTTATGGCAGCACAAACAAAGCATCTAAACAATCATAACAATAACTAAAAATAGTGAGCAGATTATTGCCAAAACGGATAAGACAATGCCAATAATACCAATGGATTTGCGGTTGAGTCTGCATTGCATAACACCAAACACAAAACCATAAATAGCAAGAAGAATTGAAATTACAATGCCACTGAAAATATAAATGATAAGCATCAAAACATATGAAAAGCCGATGACGTCAAGTTCCATAAGGTTTGCAATTAAGCAACAACCTGATATAAGCAGGGCGATTATGGACAACGTAACGGACAACTTTCCATATGTTTTGATGTTTTTTCTTTCTTCTTCGGGCTTTTCTTTGTCGCAATTATATCCGTTTATAACATTTCTAAATAAGAAAAATCCTGTAATTTTCCCCACAGGATCTTTGTTATCAAGTTTGTTTTTGCTTCCTAAATTCATTTTTTACCCCCAATTTAACCATATTTTGTGCAAATTTTGAATAATTAAAACAAATATCAATATTTATCTAGTTGCTGTTGAATTGTGAAATTTCAATAAAAATATAATGATAAAAGTAAAAATGCAACAAAAAAATTAGGAAAAAATTAATAAAAAACGATAAAAAATCAATAAAAAATCAATAAAAAATGGGCAAAATTAACCCATTTTTTAAAAAATAGAAAACAATAAATCAATTTCTCTTTTTCTCTTGACAAAAAGTTAAATATATCTTACAATTTTTGTAGAAAATATATAAGGGTCAGAAATAAAGTAAAATTTATAGGGGAAAACCAAAAAAATATATAAGTAAAAGAAATTGATTATAAGAAAATCTAAAAATTATAAAAAGTATAAAATATAAAAAATCTAAAAATTATAAAAAGTTTAGAATAGAAAAAACAAAAAAATATAAAAAGTAAAATGGAGGTTGTTATGAAGCATCATGAGTATATAACAGACGAACGTATAATAGAAAATTTGAAAGTATATAGACGAGAAAATTTTTTGAGAAAATTTCGCCTCATGACCATCTCCATACTATACTCCGTTATTATGATATGTATAATAGCCATGATTTATGGTTCACAACAACAGAAGATGACATCAAATGTTACTATATCATATACAAGGCCATATTACACCGTATCTTTTGACCCACAGGGGGGGGGGTATCTCCCAGCTCAAAGCAAGTTAAATTAGGTGATAACTATGGCGATTTGCCCACACCAACTGCACCAACAGGATATAACTTTGGCGGGTGGTATCTTGACGGCTCCGCTGTCACCAGTTCAACACAAAACACAACCATTGGTGACCATACATTAAGTGCAAGTTGGACGGCAAAAACTTACACAGTTTACAAAGGTGGGAATATATCAGGTGTTAGTGTGTCGGCGAGTTCAAGCGGAACATTTAATACTACACTTTCTTTTTCAACAGGTGGCAGTTATCCAGGTTACAATTATTCTTTTTCTAGCATGAAAATTTACTCTGGCAGTTCTACCAGTGGCACGTTGCTTGCAACTTTCACATCAACAAGTGCCTCTTGGACGATGACTGGCACATACTATTCTTCAATTTTTATTTACGCTGAATGGTCACGTTCGGCCATTCCAACAACAATAACAACCAGCAAACAAATAACGAGTTATAGAAGTACTAGTGATGGATCAACGTCTGGCTCCACAACAGTGACTGCTGGCGGAGGCGGTGGCAAGTGGATTTATCGCATTACATACTGGCTCACAGCATATTATGACAATGGCTGGTCAGAGGTTACCACAAGTAAGACGCCACAAATTACCTTGTCCACTACGGGAGAAACCACGTCGAGCATAGCTGTGACTAGTTTAGGGAGAACATACAGGGAAAGTGCCTTCGCTATTTTTGGGGACTACTATTGGACTTACGCGGCTACCATACGCGCGACAAGTGTGTATAATGGGACGTATGCAGAGATTACACTAGTATTTGAGGATACGGACGGGGATGCGTACTTCCGAGATAAAAGTAGTAATGAATTTTTTCTGAGCAGTGGTCGCTACTTCTACCCAGATGTTGCTCCATGAGTGAACCGTTAAGTGTGATAGACAAAACAATAGTCAAAATTGGCTATTGTTTTTTGTAAAATGAATTTAAAGGTTTTAAAACTTTCTTGTACAAATTTCTTGACAAGTGGGGGAAAGTGTGATAAAGTTGCATTATCCGCATGGAAAAGGTTGTGAAGAAGGCTGTTGGCTTCACCTTAACAGCGAGTTTGGAGGATAAGGAGGAAAACAAAATGTATGCTATCGTTCTTTCTGGCGGAAAGCAATATAAGGCAGAAGAAGGCAAGTTTATTGATGTTGAAAAACTTGACGGAAATGTTGGGGATAAAGTAAATCTCGATGTGCTTTGCGTGTCAGATGAAAAAGGTCTTGAAGCAGGTCAACCTGTTTTGAGCAAGGTTAAGTGTGAAGCAGAAATCATTCTTCAAGGAAAACAAGACAAGATTGTCGTTTTCAAGTATAAAGCAAAGAAGAATGAAAGAAAAAAACAAGGTCACAGACAACCTTTCACCAGAGTTAAAATATTGTCGATAAAGAGAGTTTAATTTATATGACAAAAATTACGGTCACAAAAAAAAATGATGAAATTGTGGAACTTGAGTGTGATGGTCACACAGATTATGGTGTGAGTGGGGAAGATATTGTGTGCAGTGCATTATCCAGCATTGTCCAAACGGCAGTTTTGGGGCTTATGATGGTCGCGGGCATAAATGTTTCGCTGAAAAGGGACGAAAATAGGGGGTATCTCAAGCTCGTTCTCCCACAAAATATTTCGCAAGATGCAAGACACGATGCAAATGTAATTTTAAACACAATGATGTGTGGAATAAGTGACCTAAGGGAAGGTTTTTCAGATTTTATAGAACTGGAGGTTAAGTAGAATGTTTATTCAGTTGCAATTGTTCGCTCACAAAAAGGGCGGTGGTAGCACAAAGAACGGTCGTGACAGTCAAGCCAAAAGACTTGGTGTCAAATGTGGCGATGGTCAACACGTTCTTGCTGGCAATATTATTGTTCGCCAACGTGGCACAAAATTCTATCCAGGTGACAATGTCGGTCTTGGAAAGGACTACACATTGTTTGCACTCAGCGAGGGAAAAGTTAAGTTTGTCACAAAGCATGGCGATAGAAAATATGTCACAGTGGTTGAAGAAACTGCAAAAAAATCAAAATAATAAAAATAAAAAAGTTGTTAAAATCGTTTGACAACTTTTTTTATTTCG
>CAYLWT010000022.1:0-8449 GCA_964387705.1 uncultured Christensenella sp. | reverse complement strand
CCGACCCCCACCTTATCAGGGTGGTGCTCTAACCGGCTGAGCTACAATCCTATATATTTGTTTTAACGACTTTAACAACTGTCGCGGACTTGCTACAAATCGGTCTTGCACGCCTTATCAGGGTGGTGCTCTAACCGGCTGAGCTACAATCCATCATAAAATTGCCCATAGGAAGAATGTGATATTAAGGAAATAAAGGAGATATTTTATGAACATCACATTCAAAACTTGGTGGTGGAGATAGTCGGACTCGAACCGACGACCTTCTGCGTGCAAGGCAGACGCTCTAGCCAACTGAGCTATACCCCCAAAACAACAATATAATATCAAAGTCTTTTTCTTTTGTCAATGAGAATTTCAAGATTTTTTCAGAAATTTTTTATTTTTTTTATATTCTCTGTTCAATTCTATTATTTGGATAAAATTTTATAACCCTCTTTATAGAAATCTTTACTACAAAAAGAGGATCATTGCTTCAGTTCGCATAGATCCTCAATTTTCAAACTTAATAATGCATATATACAAATTTTTACATAATCAAATTCCCTTGGTCTGTTTGGACCACTCGAAGCACTCTCACTTGATCCCCTGTGTAGGCGTCAATATAAAGATAGTATTGATATCCATCAAAAGTTCCTGCAAATTCATATGCTAGTGTTTCTCCGACATAGTCAAGAGGAATAACACATAATTTTTGGGTATCCACTTTAAGTTCAGAACTGACCAGTTTTCTTGCTTCAGTCTTTGTAAGTTGTGCAACCAAGTCTTCTCTTTCGTGATGGTTATATGCGTAACTTGATGCTTCCCACCCAATAATCTTCATCGTGTCAAGGTCAACTTTTGCCTTAATTAGGTCAGGATAAAGGACAACTCCATCATCAATTGGTGCAAGATTTACATATGCAATTTCTTCACTAGAAGCACTCCACACCGGTTGCATATTTTTAAGGTCCAATTTTTCTGCAAAATCTTGCGCAACCTTTGCATAATTTTTTTCTTCAGATTTGCCTTCATCAAGAGTAATCCCGCTAGAAGTTTCTTTATCATCGCCTGAAACATTTGCGCTCATTGTAAGAAGGAACCCACCACGTTTTGTAACTTGCACAAAATATTCGACATTATCCTTTTTGACAACGAAATCATAAGTTTCAAAAGCACTTTTTGTTTCACCTGCAAAATTAAGTTCTGTCACTTCATCAAAAAGATCTAAAATTTTCTTTTCGCACTCATCTTGGGTTAGAGTTGTTTGCGGAAGTCCCTTTATCGTCTTTTGTTCAGTAGATTCAGAAAATGGTCCATCATAAATTAAACTTGGAAATTCAATGGTATCGGCAGTAAAAGAAGTAAAATTATCCGAAAATTTTTTCCCGCCACCAAACCCCATGTTATCCGAAATCTTTGCTCCTGCCATAATACGTTTTGACACTTCATTCAACTCATTTTTTATTTGCTTTAAACCCGTGTGAATTTTATTCATATTTTTTAGGTCGCTAGCTTCCATTTTGCCATCTTTGTAGGTAATAAGTGAGGTGCAGTATCCATTTAAATGGTTCATAAATTTCGTCGTTTCTGCAAGTGTTTCAATTTCCACCGGCAACAAACTTAAATTTTCTTCAACATCACTTGTTTGTTGTTTCAACTCTGACATAAGCTTTTGTTGAGATGTGGAGTCATTTGAAATCAGCAACTTGCTTACCCATACTTCCATATTGTTCACATTATTCACAAGATCATAAAATGAGCGTTGGTATAAGTTTTCAAGACTGGCAGATGTATCTCCTAGGGCCGTTTTTGTTTGAACAAGGTAAATACTCAAGGCCATAACAACCACCACCAAAAGCGAAACAGTAATAATAAATGCTTTTTTCATTTCCCCCTCCTACTTTGCAAACACATGGTCCCCAATTGTAACCACTACTTGCCTTGAATATATCCACTTGCTTGTAGTTTTTGCTGGGTTGTAATAAAACAAACAACCATAAGTTGGGTCCCAGCCATTCATTGCATCTCTTGCCGCATTGTAAGCCGTTTGATTTGGCTCCAAATTTATTTGTCCGTCACTCACTGCCGTAAATGCATATGGTTGGTAAATAACCCCCGCAAGTGTGTTTGGGAATTGCGAACTTTTGACACGATTTAATATAACCGCAGCCACAGCCACCTGCCCTTGATAAGGCTCCCCACGTGCTTCTGCATAAACACATTTCGCAAGCAAATATAAATCACTTGAACTTTGCGAACTTGACGTCGTTTTGCTTGAAGATGAAGATAAAGTTATCCCCAATGCTGCTGCGGTTTTTTTGCCAACAATTCCGTCCACAACCAGTCCATTTTTCTTTTGGAACTTTTTTATAGCACTTATGCTTTTTGCTCCCAAAATCCCGTCAACCGCCCCAGTGTAATACCCCCACTTTTTAAGGCGAGTTTGAATTTTCTTGTTTTCTGATGTGGTTGTTGCAACGGATATAATTTCATTTTCCCTTGGCACAAGCACAAAGTTCACCACAGCCAACGACACTGCCACCGTCAAGCACAAACAAGTCATAAGCACAATCAAAAACCTTTTCATTTATCCTCCAAAAAACTTTTTTATAGTTTCAAGGATTCGGCTCTTGAGCAAAACATTTTCTTCCAAAAAGCACAGTGGAGGGTAAACCACACACCACCAATTGTCGCCCTTCCCTTCGCCCAAAGTGATGACAAGCGAATCATAAATCCCACTCTCAAGTGTAAAATTGTCATATGCCCTTGTTGGAATGTATTCTCGCCCAACGTTTGCCGAACTCTTGTAGTCAAGGTTATTGTGTGCAACAATTTCGTCTGCTATTCCACAAATTTCAGATAAATTTTCTTGAAGCACCCTTTCAAACTCACTTTTTGTTGAGCAACTTTCAATTTTCGGTGCAAGAAACTCCACAATTTTGTCTTTAATTTCATATTTAATGTCTTGGTCGCAAGAGGTGTTGCTGTTTGCAATGATATGTATCCTCAAATATTCCTCATGATAATTCTTCTCGGTCAGTCCAACCACCCCCACAACACCCAACACAATCACACACCCCAAAATTGCCAAAAGTCTTTTCATCTTGTCCCTCCATGCCAATTATTGCCCAATCACCAAATTTTAAACAAACACTTTTCCCCCACATTTTGCATAAAAAAACAATAGCCAGTTTTGGCTATTGCCTTTTTATTTTTATCTGGTCAAAGTCACCTTGTTAGTGGCTGTGGAGCAATTGCTTGATGTAATATTCTTAAAGCCGCTTGGCATTGTTATTGTTTTCTGCACATTATATGGCAAAGTTATCGATGTCAATGCCGTGCATCCATCAAACTCCCTTCTAACGATATGACAAGAAATAAGATTAACATAAAAATTTAAACTTGTTAAATGTGTGCAAGAATTAAACATATATTGTATATCTTCTACTTTACTAGTATCAAAATTACTTATATCTAAACTGGTCAATGCTGTGCAGTCAAACATTCCTTTCATAGTCGTTACTTTACTTGTGTTAAAGTTACTAACATTCAAACTGGTCAGACTTGAACACACATAAAACATGTCTTCCATATTCGTCACATTACTCGTATCAAAATTGTTAAATGTCAAGGTCGTCAATGCTGTGTAACGAGTGAACATCGATTTACAACTTTCTGGTGCATAAATTATTCCTGGACAATAGATGACAAAGCTAGTTTTGCCGGAATTGTAATATGCGGTGACATCGGAAATGGAACTGCTTGAACTGTATGCAGAGGTGTCAGTTGCACTGTTTGTCCCAACAGACGCACTTGACCACCCTGACGGAATTGCGCTGGCGCTTTGTGTGAAAACTATTGATGTAACAGAACTCGCTGTAAGAGAAAGTCTTGTTGCCCAATTTGAAGAAAAATAGCCCGGAGGAATCAACTGTGTATATATCAAAACATTTGCATTGCCTGTCATTGTGTAGGTGTAAACACCATTTGAGCCAGATATTGTTTGCCCACCAATAACAACTTTTGACAACTTCCTTCCTGTTGGAATGGTTATGTTTGACACTGTTATCACTGTCCCATATGGGAAAATGTCTGAGTTCCAACTCCAAGTTTCATTAGTTGTGTTTGTTCCACTTGCATAAGTTATTCCATTCTTCACATACGTTATGTTGCAAGTTCCACTTGCGCCATCTGCTGAACCACTTGGGTTGTAAATATTCAAGTCACTTGCATAACAAATTGCCACCCAATTTGCTGTCAATGTGTGGTCGCCAATGGTGGTATTTTGGGTTGTACTAGTGACGGCAGCGCCGTCAAGATACCAACCACCAAAGGTATGCCCTGTTGGTGCCGTTGGTGTAGGCAAATCGCCGTAGTTTTCACCTAATTTAACTTGCTTTGAGCTGGGAGATACCCCCCCCCCTGGGGGTCAAAAGTGACGGTGTATGTGGGCACTTTGTATGTTATAGTAACGTTTGAAGTCATCTTCTGTTGTAACGAACCAAAGATTGCATATGCAAGAACTATCATTGTCCAAATATACACAAAACAAAGCGTTATCTTGTTGCATGCACGACCAAACTTGTTCATCCATGCTTCAAATCTTGCTTTTCTTTCTTCTTTGGTCACTTTTCCCCTCCTTTTGACAACTTCTTAACCTTTTCTATAATTTTTATCTCATTTGTAAATTTCTTATATATTTTCTACAAAAAGTGTAGGATATATTTAACTTTTTGTCAAGAAAAAAGCATCTCAATTTTGAAATGCTTTTTGTTTTTTACAATCTTTCCATATATTCGCCAGTTCTTGTGTCGATGCGAATTCTATCCCCATTGTTGACAAAAAGTGGAACTTGGATAACAAGGCCTGTTTCAAGTGTTGCTGGCTTGTTGCCTGCTTTTGAAGTGTCTCCTTGAATCCCCGGCTCACAATCTGTGATGTTAAGTTCAACGAACATTGGAGGCAAAACTGAAAAGGCTTTCCCTTTGTAAAATTGAATGGAAACCATCATATTTTCAATGACATATTTCATTGCTTCTTGAACTTGTTCATAGTTCAAAGGAATTTGGTCATAAGTTTCCATATCCATAAAGTAATAGATTCCATCCTCATTGTAAAGATATTGCATCTCTTTCTTTTCGATTTTTGCTTCTTCAACTTTTTCAGTTGGGTTAAAAGTTCTTTCCAAAACTTGCCCAGTGACGATATTTTTCATTTTTGTGCGCACAAATGCTGCGCCTTTGCCTGGTTTCACATGTTGGAAATCGACAACAATATAGATGTTCCCTTCGTATTCAAAAGTTACACCCTTTCTAAATTCTCCTGCAGAAATCATATAAATTCTCCCTTTTTATTGGTTTTTATTTTTATAACATTTTTCACTTAAGGTTGTCAAGATAAAACATACAAATCCCTGCACAAACCGAGACATTAAGCGATTCCAAATTATGTTTCATTGGGACAGCCCACTTGTTCTGTGCAAAATTTTTCATTTCATCAGATACACCATTGCCCTCATTCCCAAGCACAAGACCAATTTTTTGAGGCCTCTCTTTTATCTCAAAAATATTTTTTCCATCCATTGCAAGAACCGCTAGTTGCAAACCATTTTTCATTGCAAAATTCAAGAACTCACTTGTTGAATGCATTTGACAAATGTTTGTGCCAAATATTCCTCCCATAGAGCTCCTAACAACTTTTGTGTTAAAAATGCTTACACAATTTATAAGAAAAATGTCGCGAAAATCTGTTCCTTTTGCACATCGCAAAATGGTTCCCAAATTCCCTGGATCTTGTATATTCTCAACCACAAGAAAATTATTTTTTGGAATAATTGTTTTTTTCAACTTAAAATCCACCACAACTGCAATCCCTTGAGGAGTTATTGTGTCGCAAATTTTCTCAAAAAGTTGAGATGTTAAAATATATGTTCTATCACTTATAAGCATGGGATATTTCTGTGAAAAATATTCCAATTTATCCTTCTGGACAAAAATCATTGTTGGTTGGCAATTATATTTTATTGCCTCTTGCACAAGCCGTTCACCTTCCAAAAAAAGTGTAGAATTGATCTTCTTTATTCTCAATATTTCTTGAATAATTGCATTTTTTGATGATGATATGACTTCCACAATTTTCCCCCAATTTACGCTTTAACTTCTTCAACAAGTTTTGCAAAGCCTGCTTTGTCATTGACTGCCATGTCTGCAAGGACTTTTCTGTTTAGGTCAATATTTTTTGCTTTAAGTCCGCCCATAAATTTGCTGTAGCTAAGCCCATTTTGCCTACACCCTGCATTAATACGAGCAATCCAAAGTTGACGCATATCTCTTTTCTTAAGCTTTCTACCGATGTATGCGTGACGCAAACTTCTCATAACAGATTCGTTGGCAACTCTCACAAGTTTACTTCTTGTGCCTCTAAAGCCTTTTGCTTGTTTTAAAATAGCTTTTTTATGTTTATTTTTGTTAACTGCTCTTTTAATTCTCATTTCTATTTCTCCCTTTAGCCTTGGACCATCTGTTTAATTGTCTTGCTTTGTGCGTCACTGACATAAGCAGATTTTCTCAAATTTCTTTTTGTTGCGGTAGATTTTTTTGTTAAAATGTGTCTTCTACCTTGTTTTGAGCGTTTGATGACTCCAGATTTTTTCACATCAAATCTCTTTTTTGCTGCGCTGTTTGTTTTTTGTTTTGGCATTTTTAGCATCTCCTTAAATTTATTTTGTTCTAACTGGGGCAAGAATCATAAAAATGTTTCTCCCCATAATTTCTGGGGCTTTTTCAACTGTGCAAATTCCTTCCATCATTTCGACAAACGAATTCATAATATTGACACCAATTTCTGGTCTAGCTTGTTGTCTGCCACGCATACGAATGGAAACCTTAACTTTGTCGCCATTACCAAGAAATTTCTTGGCTGCTTTTGCCTTGACTTCCACATCGTGAGTGTCAATGGTCATTGAAAGTTGCACCTCTTTAATTTCAACAATTTTCTGTGCCTTACGTTGTTCTTTAAGTCTTTTCGCTTGGTCGAATTTAAACTTACCATAATCCATAATCTTACACACAGGTGGCTCTGCATTTGGGGATATAAGCACCAAGTCTAAATCCTGTTCCTCTGCAGCGGCAAGTGCCTCTCTGCTAGACATAATGCCCAGTTGTTCCCCCTCTGGCCCCACCAAACGGACATTTGGAAAGTTGATTTCTTTGTTCAAAAGTTGTTGATTTTTAATGATAAAATACCTCCTAGTTTGTTTGAAGTTTCACAAAAAAAGTGAACCTTGCATAGAGGTCCACTTTTTACAATCAAGAATAATTGCAACCGTTTGAACGCTCTTATTAAACGGTGAGAAGTGGAACTTCTACTTTAAACAATGATATATTAGCACATATATTTTTACTTGTCAACATTTTTTCTCAATTTTACAAAATCTTTTTACTATCTCTTTCCGAAATTATTTCATTCAAAAACCCCTCAAGCGATTGAATGCCTAGATCACCTTTGCTTCTACTCCTAACACAAACGGATCTTCCTTCTTTTTCTTTTTCTCCAAGGACAAGCATATAAGGGATTTTTTGAAGTTGTGCATCACGAATTTTCCTTCCAATTTTTTCATTTCTATCATCAAGTTCAACTCTAAATCCATGTTTTTCAAGTTTTTCCTTGACATCCTTAGCATATGGCAACACATCATCGTTTATGTTCATAATCTCAATTTGAACAGGTGCAAGCCACAATGGGAATGCTCCTGCAAAGTTTTCTGTCAGAACGGCAATCATGCGT
Organism: uncultured Christensenella sp.; assembly: GCA_964387705.1. Taxonomy (GTDB): domain Bacteria; phylum Bacillota; class Clostridia; order Christensenellales; family UBA1242; genus UBA7862. The sequence continues at coordinate 682 of CAYLWT010000022.1, read as the reverse complement.
TCAAGAGAGCCATAAATAACTCTGTGAATCATAATTGGCTCTTTTTCTTTGCCATCGGCATCTGTATAAGTCAAATTAAACCTTTTTGGGAGTTGCATATCAAGTTGAATAGTCCCACATTGCCATTCCCTTCCTATGCAATCTTTAACATGAATATCAATTTTTGGCCCATAAAAAGCCCCGTCGCCCTCGTTAATTTTATATGCTAGATTCATCTTCTCAAGCGCATTTTTCAAAGCATTTTCCGCTTGTTGCCACGTAGCGATGTCACCGATGTGATTGTCTGGCATGGTTGAAAGCTCAACATTATATGTCAACCCAAAAGTTTTGTATGTTTCATCAACAAGCTTCATAACATTTTCAATTTCACCTTCAATTTGTTCTGGAAGCATAAAAATGTGAGCATCATCTTGTGTAAAACATCTAACCCTCAAAAGTCCATTCAAAGTCCCACTGGCTTCATGCCTATGCACCTTCCCAAGTTCACCAACACGAAGTGGGAATTCCTTGTAAGAATGTTTGTTTTGAAGATAATAAAGCATCCCGCCTGGGCAATTCATAGGCTTTATAGCAAAAGTGTCATCCTCGACATTAAATGTATACATATTGTCCTTATAGTGCTCCCAGTGCCCCGAAACCTCCCAAAGTTGTCTGTTCATCGCCATTGGGGTTTCAATTTCAA
>CAYLWT010000021.1:0-8468 GCA_964387705.1 uncultured Christensenella sp. | reverse complement strand
GTGTAACTGCTCCCCAAGTTGTATGGCAATGTTATTGATGTCAATGCGGAGCAACTAGACAACATGTCAGTAAAATTGGTGCAAACTGAAAGGTTGAAACTGCCAAGGTTCAGGCTAGTTAGGCCGGAGCAGTTGTAGAACATATATCCCATATTCGTCACGCTGCTAGTGTTGAAGTGAGTTACATCTAGGCTGGTTAGGCTGGAGCAGTTCCTGAACATGCCTTGCATATTCCACACCTTGCTGGTGTCAAACCCGCTCACATCTAGGCTGGTTAGTTTCGAGCAGTAAAAAAACATTTCTTCCATTGACGCCAGCATACTTGTAACAAAGTTGCTTACATCGAGGCTTGTTAGACCTGAGCAAAAATAGAACATCTGGCTCATATTCGTCACCTTACTCGTATTAAAGTTGCTTACATTTAAGTTGGTTAGACCTGAGCAGCTGGTAAACATGCCAAACATATTCTGCACTTGGCTTGTATCAAAGTTACTTAAATTTAGGGCGGTGAGTTTGTAGCAGGTACAGAACATCTGGTACATAACCGTCACTTTGCCTGTATCAAAGTTGCTTACATCTAGAGTGGTTAAACCTGAACAGCCAAAGAACATACTGTTCATTGCCGTCACCTTACTTGTATCAAAATTGCTTACATCTAGGGTGGTGAGTTTGTTGCAGTTATTGAACATAGTTCCCATATTCGTCACGCTGCTAGTGTTGAAGTTGCTTACATCTAGGGTGGTCAAAGCGTAGCAGCCACTGAACATAGAGTTACAATTTGCTGGGGCGTAGATGGTGGCTGGCGAATAGATGACGATGCTGGTTTTGTCACTGCCCCAGTAGGCTGTTACATCGCTAAAGTTGCCATCATCAACGTAGGCTGTGGTGGAGGTTGCGCTGTTTGTCCCAACAGATGCACTATTGGCAAGGCCACTTATTTTTGAAGAGTCTTTTGTAAAAACTACTGACGTGACCGAACTTGAGGTAAGCGAAAGACGAGTTTTCCAGGTGCTAGAAAGCCATGCAACGCCGTCCCCCTGCGAAGCCGAAAGAGCAAACTTGAAGCCGTTGGTTGTGTTTGCGGTGTAGCTCCCTGGCAAACCAGAGATGATTTCCACAAGAAGATAAATTTTGCCAGTTTGTTGATAGCCCAAAGTTAAGCCTTGGCTTGAAAGTGCAGATGCATCCACACCCTTTTCTCTTATTCTGCTGGCAAGGTTGTCCAAATTTGCCGACGCAAGCGAGCCAAAGTAATATTTTTTTGACATATTTGTTGTAACCGAGTTGTCTGTAAGTTTGATATCAATATCAAATTTTGCCATTAAATTTTGATTGGTAAAAGTGAACGTGAACACAACATACTTGCTTGTCATATCATCAAGAACCAAAGAAGCATTTGAGGCAGTGAGGGTTTTTGTTTTTGAAGAATCTACGTATGCAAAAGTTTGATCCCCCGACACAAATGTGGTTGCGGCTGCATCTTTTTCCTTTTGATAAGTTGCATTGACCGAACAAACAACATTTGGGGTTGCATCATAATCCACTGCAATGGTGGACTTGAGAGTAATTTGAGCCGCTGCCAACGCATAAAAGACCATTGCGACAGAGCCTGCCACAACAAGACATGTTGTAAACACTAATATCAAAAGTTTCCTTTTCAACTTTCCATCTCCCATTTTTGTTATCCCAGCACTTTCACTAATTATATCAATAGGATATTCAATTTATATCGAATTGTCAAGTGATTATCCAAAATTGAACAAAAATTGAACGTTTTATTAAAAATTTTAAAAGGCTACAACTGTTGATTGATTGTAATTTTGTAATCAAAGGTTATATCTTCCAAAAAATATTTGTCCTGCGGAAGAGATTTTAGATAGTTTTTAAACTCTTTATTTTTGAATTTATAAAAAATTTCGTAGCATTTTACAACGTCATATTTATTTTGCTTAAAATGTTGCTCCGCTTGGCGAAGATTTTCGGTTATTTCATCTGTTAAACGTTGTTTTAACGTATCGGTAAATTTTTTGTTGAGAAGAAAATACAAATTTTCTCCAACGGACTTTCCAACAATTTCCGTTGCACGCATATTTAAAGTCAAATCGAGAATATAATGCGGCTTGCCATCAACAAAAGTCGCACAAATTTTGCTTGTTTTATCATGGATATCAAAATATATCGACACATCGTTGCATTTTTCATCACTAAAGTGGTCAAGTTTATAATTCATATCCTTTATGTGAGGATTAAAAAACGCAAGATAAGTCGCTTGGTCCTTATCAAGAAGCGTCACAAATTTTGAATCTTTAACAATCACCTGCTCACCCGCATTTGACACTTTTTTCTCTCCGCCACTGCTTTCACTTCCCCCACTTCCCAAGGACAAATCGTTGCTTGTCGACGAACTTCCTCCACTTGATGAACTTCCATTCAAACTCCCCGACTCATCTTTTTTTAGGTCAATAACACTTATAGCAATGGCCTTTGATGGCGAAAAATACGTGTTGTAATAATCACCAATACTTTTAAAATCCTGATATCTTCTTTGGTCATTTGAAAATCCATTGGCATTTAAAATGGTGTAAAATTCCCCATTAAAATTTTTAACTGCCGACAATGTGTCTTTGCTACTTTCCTTTGCACACAAAAGAACAATGTTGTTTGTGTTGGTTTTTATCCTAATAAAATAATCTAACAATTCCGTTAAATTTTGCTCACAAGCTTCTTTGTTAAAAACCAATGCCCTGCAATGAGCAAAACCTGACAGTCTACCAGTTTCAACGCTCAAAGTCTCAATGGCTTCCGCCACCGATTTCCCCTTCGCCGATGACATTTTAAAGGTATTTTCTCCGTCGCCAGCATATGGAATAACATATTGAATTGACACCTCAAATTCATCGCCATTCTTGTCAATTCCAACCGCTGTTACAATGTTTTCTGTTCTACTTTGTTGCGGAATACTTATTGTCGACGGAAACATTATCACAAGGAGCAAAAGGATAACTATCAAAATTTTGTTTTTCCACAAATATTTCATATTTTTTCCCCCTGCTCAAATTGCTTTCTTATAATTCGAGATTTTGCAACTTGTGTTTCACGTTTCAAAGGCCTTTTCTTTCTTTGATTGTCCACAGATAAAATTTGTTCATCAAAATTTTTTTTTGATTTTTTGAACAATGCAAAAATAAAAATAAGCAACGGTAACCCATATTGCACACCCAGAGCCCCATGCCAAAAATATTTTTGTACGAGGTTTACAGAAAGGTAAATATCAAAATTCAAAATTCTATTCATCACATATACGAGCACTGCCAAAATGATTGCGACCGGCACTTGAAATTTGTTGCAAATTGCCATTCTAAAACTATAAAATGCTCCCAGCACATTTAACGCAAAAAACAAAAAAAGTGAAATATCCCAAAGAATAATCAATATCCAATCAAAACTTCCCACATCTGATGACAATGGCATCGTTTGAAGCATATCCGACACCGCATTTGTGTGACAAATGGTGTTATAATTGTGAACACTATAAAATATTGCAAAAAAGCAAACGACACCAACGATTGCCCCTGCCACCGAAAGTAAAACCCGCAAATTAAACTTTTGAGTCATTTTTACATTCCCAAAAAAGACTATCATAATAAGATAATCCCCAAACCAAAGAGCATATGAAAACACTTTTGGAAGTTTTTCAAAACCAAATTCCATAAATGGAAGAAGGTTTGAAAAATCTGCCGATAACGCTCCCGCGAACATTGAAACAAACACGCCAAAAAGCACAATAGGTGCAAAAAATTCTATCGTTCTTGCCAGTGCTGTCACTCCACGCACTGCACATGCTACAACAGTAAATAAAATTGGCACAGCAAACACAATCCAATTGAAAGTTGTGTATAAATTTTCATTGAGATAAACAAAATTTGCTTGAAAAATCATACAGCACTTCATAAAGAAAAAGCAGAAGAAAAAAAACATAATTATTTTTGCAACCGCAGTCCCAAACAATCTTTTTAAAATTTCAAAAAATGATTGTTCAGGAAACTTTTTCATAAGAAACAAAAAACTTGCAAGAACCAAAAAATCTGCAACCAAAAGTACAATAGCCAATATATAACTATCCCGGCCCAAATCTTTTGCCATCAAAGTGGGAAGAAGAAGTCCTTTTAATGTTATCAAACTTATAATAAGCATTAGCACAAGTTGCCTTGTTGAAACAAGTTTTTTCATTATTTTCCCCCCTCTTTTTTGTCCTTCACTACAAGCCTAATGTCTTTCTTATGTGGAATGCTTTTCGGCCTTGTTTTCATAGACACCAGGGAATCTTTCAACACAAAATCTTTTTGGTCTTGCGGAATATATGGGGCATATGGTGCAAAAAATGGCGTTTGAAAACTATCCATATTACACAAATACGACACCAAAAATATAAGTCCTAGCACAATACCATGGAAACCAAGAGTCCCCCCAATTATTGCAAAAACAATTCGCAAAAGCGAAATTTGAGAACTTTGATTTGGAATAATGTAAACAGTTATAGCACTCAATGCCACAATCATAACTCCAGGTGGACTCACAAGCCCCGCCTTCACTGCAGTATCTCCCAAAATAAGTGCTCCTACAATAGAAATCGCCATACCCAAATATTTAGGCATGCGAACACTCGCTTCAAATAAAATATCAAACAAAATTATAATGAAAAATATTTCCAAAAATGGGTTAAGAGGCAAGTTTTGAGTAGTGTTGACAATAGTCACCAAAAACTTTATTGGCAAAACCTTGTAATGATAAAGTTGCAAAGCAATATACATTCCTGGGAGAAAGATTGAAATAAAAATTCCCATCACCCGAATTGCCCTAAGAAAAGTTGCCCGATGAGCATCAGCATAATAATCATTACTACTTTGAAAATCCTCAAAAAAAAGATATGGCACAGTAAGAGCAACTGGTGTACCATCAACAAGAATTACCACCCTTCCCTCAAGAAGCTTTGCACAAGCAACATCGGGTTTTTCACAATTTCCCACCTGACTAAAAATTGAATTTGGCCTATCCTCCAAAATTTTTGTCACATAATAACTGTCAATCACACCATCAATTTCAACAGAATTTAATTTTTCCTTTATTTCCTTAACCACACCATCTTTTGCGATGTCATTAAAATAAACCAAATTAACTCTTGTTTTGGTTATTTTCCCCAAAATAAGTTCTTCAATTTTCAAATTTTTTGTTGGACACCTTTTTCTAATCAACGCAACATTCGTTCTCAAAACTTCTGTAAATCCCTCTCTAGGGCCACTTATAACAGTTGAAGTCGGTGGTTCTTCAACGCCTCTTCCCTCATAAAAAACAGTGTTAAAACAAAGTGTTTTTTCCTCACCGTCAACAAATAGAATTGCAAATCCCCTAAGCAATTTTTCGAAAGCATCAGTTTCACTCAAAATTTCTCCATTGCACAAAAAAACCACCGAGTTCTGTAAATTTTCAAGCGAAAAGTTTCTACCACCATAAAGTGACAATGGCTCAACAATGCTTTTATTTATTTCTTGCTGATTTGCAATTTCATCAACAAAAACAAGAGCCATATTTTTGCCGCCAACATTCAAGGTCTTTATAATCACATCTTTATTTTGGCAATTTAAATTTTTAAATTCTTCTGCCCTTTCAACGGCAATCAACATATCCATAAATGTAGTATGTAAATGACAAAAAAAATTATCCACATCACACGAATAATTTAATGTCGAAACAACTCACAAAATGTCGCTTGTTTCAAAGTTTATAACATTAAATTGTGGATAAGTGGATAACTTTTGTGCATAACTGTGTATTTATACATCAAATTGATTAAAAATTCAAACTTTTTTACCCTCAGCTTCTATTTTTGGTTTTGCTTTATGCAAAAAAGTGAATATTATAAATTTTTGTTATTGTTGATAACTTTTTCACCTTATTTTTTCAAAATAGGCTTTCCTGAGATTATATAGGCAAACTTTGTGTCTTTGTCAAGCTTAACTTTATCACTAATTTCAACACCCAAAATACACAAAATTTCATTTCCGCTCGCAAGTACAGGCAAAGTTTCTCTCACTCTAAGTGGAATCTTTTTGTCAATAAGATAATTTTTAAGTGTCTTTGTCCCTCCGCCAAACTTTGTAAAACTATCCCCCGCTTTTCTCACTCTCCAAACTGAGTTTTCAGGAACCTTCTTTGCATCTATCATAAGTGTATTTTCTCGTGGCTCAAGTTTGTTTGTGCGTTTCACAGAAATTTCATAAATTCCAGCGAAATCAGTTTTTCCTGTTTTTATTGGAAAAACTTCAGAAATAATTTTCTTTTGTGTTTTATAAAGCGTAATATAATCATACTCTTTCTGTGCAACAAGTCCGTTTGGCAGATTAATCTTCTTACCATTTTCTCCTTCTACAAGGTCAAAAATCATATCGATATGCTTTCTTTCAATGTCTTTTGTAACATTTATCTTTGAAAGTGCATCAAAAACAATTCTCGAAGAAACACTTTTTGCATAGTGAAAATATATAAGTGGAATTTTTGCCGTATCATTCATAATTATAATTCCGTCATGACTGGTGTGACTTAAAATATATTCATTATCCTCTTTGCAACATTTGCCAAATTGAACGATATTATTCTCTGCCCCCTCCCAACGTTTTTTTAGTTCAGGGATAACAATATTCCTGAGATAATTCCTGTTGTAAGTTATGTCACTATTTGTTTCGTCCTCAACGTACTCCACAAAATTAGCCCCACAATAACGCACAATATCATCTTTTGAAATATCCAAGAAAGGCCTAACATAATTATTCCTAACATAATCCATTCCGCCAGCGCCACTCAATCCAGCCCCTCTCAAAATGTGCATAAGAATTGTTTCCGCTTGGTCTCCTTTGTGATGAGCAAGAGCAATTTTATCCACTTTGTTTTCTTTCAAAAGTCTTTCAAAGACCTCATATCGTGCCTGTCTAGCCCCATCTTCAACTCCAATATTTCTTTCGCTAGCAATCCTTCCCGCATCAACAGTAAAAACAAGACAAGGGACTCCATGCTCCTTGCACCAAGTTCTTACAAACAACGCATCACCCATAGATTTTTCGCCACGAAGCATATGGTCCACAGTGATTGCCATCACGCTAATATCCAAATTGTCCTTATTCTCAAACAAAAAGTGCAATAGAGCCATAGAATCCGCCCCACCAGACACTGCAACTCCCACTACATCTCCTGCATTAAACATTCTTACTTTTTTAATAACTTCATAAACTTCTTTTTCCATAATTGCAAGTATAACTCAAAAATTAAATAAATTCAATAGTTATCTAAGAAAAAAATAAAAAAATTTGTGTGTTTTATATGCAATTCCGTATAAAAAATATATTTTCCAACCAAAAACAAGTTTTTTATGCATAGGAATAAAACAATTTCCCAACAAGAACGGTCATATCGTCTTGAGGATAATTTTGTTGAGCTTTCTTTGCACAAGTTAAAAGTTTATCCGCCATTTCTTGTGCCCCCTTTGCACTTGTATTTTGCAAAAATTCAACAACACCTTCTTCGCCCAAACTATCCACCACCCCATCGCTTAACATCACCACGTAATCTTCTGGGCTTAAAACAGTTTTTGTAACCCTAGGCGTCACTTCATCAAGCACCCCTAGGGGCAAACTATTACTTTCAATTTTTGATACCCCCGCCATTCCCTTTATAAAGCCAACCGTCGCCCCTTGCTTAATGAAATCCGCCTCACCATTTTTCAGGTCAACAACGCTCACATCAAGTGCCGAAAAAACATTATCTCCATCAAGATTTAAAAGATTATTTACACTAGACAAAATTGTTTGGTCATCAAATCCGGCTTTATAAAAATTTTCAATTATATTTATCGAAGTTTCGCTTTTCCTATGCGCTTTTTCCCCCGAACCCATTCCATCACAAATAGCAAGCATAAACTTTTCGCCACCAAGTTTTGTCAACGAATGCGTGTCCCCACTGGTTGAATTTCCACCTTTTATTGCACTTGCAATTCCCACCACCATATCATACGTTGGTGCAGTTTTGTAAGATACATATGTAAGCAAGCTTTCATCACTTGGCAACACTTCATCAAGCACCATTTTATTTGGGAAAATTGAACTTAAAATCTTTGCTATTTTTTCATTGTCAAAATCTACCGCACGCAAAATCATAGAAACAATTGTTGTCTTTTCATCTTTTTCAAAACACACCACCTCACTTGGCACAATATCATTGTACGTCAAAGTCTCCACAATTTGTTTTTCAAATTTTGTGTCCATGCAAACAGTTTCCTTTGCCTCTTTTGACAAATTTGTCAACACATTTGAAATTCCTTTAAGTTGCTCTGCAATTAAAAGTTTACTATTATCCAAATCTTGATTCAATTTTGCATAAGACCTATAATCTTCCAAAAGACTATTCAGCCCCGTAACAAT
>CAYLWT010000020.1:0-8819 GCA_964387705.1 uncultured Christensenella sp. | reverse complement strand
TTATACGTTCATCTGTTATATACTCATGATGCTTCATAGACACCTCCATTTTACTTTTTATATATTTTCTACAAAAAGTGTAGGATATATTTAACTTTTTGTCAAGGTTTTTACAAAAAATGCAAATTAAGATTTTTTTGCTTTTTCCTTTTAAATTTTTTATTTTTTTCTTTTTATTCCTAAAACATTTTTTGCAACCTCAACACTATTTTTTATATCCCCAGTTGGGAGATATGCCAAAATAAGCAACACATTTGATATAACAAAACAAGAAATAAATTTAACAATAAGCCACATTATCGATGTATCTGGAATAAGCGAGCAAATAAAGTATGTTGCGCTCCCACACACGAGCATAATCGCAAAATCAAGTGCATAACGAAGGAAATAAGGCTTTACGCTTTTTTTGAAATAATACTTATACAAAACTTTTGGTTCAACCCAGAAAGGTGCTACAAGAGTGCTCACAATTGTTCCCACGACAATTCCATTTATGCCTATAACATAAGCGAGACCAATAGATACAACAAGATTTACAATTGATTCTACAATAGGCTTCCACTTGTCTTGCCAAAAAAGTCCTGAAGCCTCCTTGTATAGCCCAACTCCACTTCTCATTCCCCCTAAGTAATAACTTAAACAAAGTAATATAACTGTAGAAAAATCTAGCAAATATTCCGTGTCACCTGTCCATTTTAAGATAAATGGTTGAAGAAGAGTTGCAAGACAAATTGTTGTCATCGCACTAAAATATACAAAAATAAAATTAGTCTTTTTATATCTTTCATACACATAATCCACATTTGAACTTGCAATTAAATCTCCAGCACTTGCTTTCAACGCATTACTGATTAATGCAATGAAGGTGGATAACGCAGTAATAATTAAGCTGTAATTTGAATACACCCCTAAAATTGCAACACCCAAAAACGAAGAAATAAGTATATTATCTGTCGAAAACACAACTGCACTTCCCACCTTATGCATACTAATTGCCGCCACATTTTTTGTAATTTCCTTCTTTGTTCCGTTGTCCAATTTTTCCGCTTTGCCATTTATCTCAGGATACAATTTATTTGCCACAACTTGCACCATAACACATTCCACAAGAGCAAATAATATACTTATTGAAAAATACAAATAGTAATTTCTTGTTAAAATCAAAACTACAATCTGTATTCCAACCATAATAAAACTACATATCGTTTTTATCTTGTTTTCCACATCATTTCTTTGATATGCAAAAAGCAACGACCTTTTGTGAGCCGACCAATAGCCAACAAGTGTGTAAGCAAGATACATCACATACAATATGTAAATATTTATATCTACTTCAGTTCCACCATTCATAAGATATTTTATAAATGGTGTTAAGCTCGCGCCCAGCACCCCAACAATAATTGAAATAATTATATAAAACTTTTTATACAAATTTTGCAAAGATTTTACTTTTTCAATATTATTTTCTGCAATTGGCTTGTACATACTAAACACAATTGCACTTCCAATCCCAAGTTCGGCAAGGTTAAGAAAACTAAAAATATTTGAAAAAAGCCCATTTAGACCCAAATACTCCGCCCCCATATAATAAATGAGAACGGTACGCAAAACAAATTGTAGCAAAAGATTTGTTACATGTTTTATTATATTAAATATCAAATTTTTCTTAATATTTTGCGTTCTAGTCATAATTTACTTCTTCTTTTTGTACCTAACAATTTGTATAGGGGATAACATTATCCCAAAAACTTTATACACAAACGGCATTTTATATTCATCTAAAAATTCATCTTTTATTTTATTTACTTTTTTCCAAGCGTAATAACTAGCAGAAAGTGCCAAACGGGTTTTTAAACTTTTTTTTAATTTTCTTGCATAGTATAAATTTTGCTTTATTGAATACAAACAACCTTTTGGATTTTTGAAAAACAATTTCATTCCTTGACTTGTATACCCGTCATCTATGTACTCAGCATAATAATAAATATTTTTACTCGCCAACATTTTGTATTTATACATAAATTGATTGTAATAAACACTTTCCGTTATAAATTTTTCTCCTTTTATTGCAGGAAAATGATATTGTTTTGCGATACTTGTCCTAAAGACCAAACAAGTATCAGACCAATAATTGTATTTCGCCCCAAGTTCATAAAAATATAAACTTTCATGTTCATCTTTTATCCAAGATTTACCAAATGGTTTTCCATCAAAGTGAGCTCTTCTTGTTACAATACCACACACATCTTCCATTTTATCAGCAATTTCTATTTCTTTATAAATATATTCTACAGCCTCGCTTGCAAATTGGTCATCAGAATCTACACAAACTATGTAATCAGTCTTGCAAATTTGATTTGACAAATCGATAGCGGTATTTTTACCGCCATTTTCTTTTTTTACATAATTTATTTCAAATGTTGATTCATTCTTTTTCCATTTGCCTACGATTTCTTCAGTGTTATCTGTTGATCCATCATCAATAATAAGCCAAACAAAATTTTTATTTGTTTGCTCTTTCAAACTTTCATACAACTTAGGAAGTATATATGCCCTATTATAAGTTGGTGTAAAAATTGTTAATTTAATCATTGATTTTTTGCATTTCCTTTTTCTCTCGTTTCTTTTTTCTTGCATTTTGAATTTTTTGGGTATTTTTTTCTCCAATAATTTTTTTAATAAAAGACTTTATTTTTGTCTTAAACATTTGGAACTTTGTAGGCGGTTCAACCCAAGAGCCAGAAAAATGATGTATCGTGTGTGTGTTTTTCGTCAAAACACATTTTTTTGTACTAGCAGATATTGGGCAAAAAAAATCTTTTGGATAAAAAACAACACTATCCAATTCAGTATATTTTCCATTAAATACAACTTCTGGATACATTTTCTTTGTTAGACAAGTAATAATTACTACATTCGTCGTCAAGTCCAACTTGTTATTTTTCAAAATAAAGTGTTTATCTTTATAATAATCTAAATTTTTTTTAATCCATACATTCCCTTTTTCTGCGGCCATAATTCCTGTCTGAATGTGGTTGTCGCTTTCATAACCAGAAAAAGCGGGGTGTTTCAAAAAGGTATCAATGGGTTTTATGACCTCAACGTCGGTATCCATATAGACACCACCATATTCATACAAAACTTTTAATCTAATATAATCAGACACGAAAGCCCATTTTTTTGACTCGTATGCTTCCTTACAATATGCATTTTCATTTATATCAAAATTTGTTTCATCCCATCTTTTAATTTCGTAATCTGGACAAAATTTTTTCCAAGATTCTATACATCTTTCCGCAAGTGGTGTTAACGGCTTCCCGCCCACCCAAACATAATGAATAATTTTTGGTATCATTTTTCTTTCCCTTTTACAATTTTTCTATAAGAATATCCGCAATTTGTTTACAAGCAGTTCCATCTCCATATGGATTTGTTGCTCTGCTCATTTTATTATACTCTTCTTTGCTTTCTAGCAATATTTTAAAATTTTTATAAATACTATCCTCGTTTGTTCCTACAAGTTTAAGAGTTCCTGCCTCAACTCCTTCAGGTCTTTCGGTTGTATCTCTCATAACAAGCACAGGTTTACCTAGAGAAGGAGCTTCCTCTTGAATTCCACCACTATCTGTCAAAATCAAATAGCTTCTTGCCATAAAATTGTGGAAATCTATAACTTCTAAAGGCTCAATGATTTTTATCCTTTCATCATTTTCAAATTCCTCGTTGGCGATTTGTCTAACTACTGGGTTCATGTGAATTGGGTATATAACTTTTACATTTGGAAATTCGTCAACGATTCTTTTTATCGCCCTAAACATATGGTGCATTGGCTCTCCAAGGTTCTCTCTTCTATGGGCTGTCAATAAAATCAATCTTGAATCTTTTGCCCAATCTAAATATTTGTTTTTGTAATCTTTTTTGATTGTAGTCTTGAGTGCATCTATCACAGTATTGCCGGTAATATAAATTTTGTTCGGGTCCTTTTGTTCCATAATAAGATTTTGTCTAGCGGTTTTAGTTGGTGCAAAATTAAATTGACTAATAATAGAAACTGATTGTCTATTAAACTCCTCTGGGTACGGCGACTCTATGTTGTAAGTCCTAAGTCCAGCCTCCACATGTCCCACTGGAATATGTAAATAAAAACAAGCAAGTGCCGAAACATAAGTAGTTGAAGTATCCCCATGAACCAACACAACATCAGGTTTTTCCTTTTCTAAAACCCCTTTTATTTTATCTAAAATATTTATGGTAACATCAAAAAGGCTTTGTTTGTCTTTCATAATGTCCAAATCATAGTCTGGAACAACTTTAAAAGTCTCTAACACTTGATGCAACATCTCCCTATGTTGTCCTGTCACACATACAATAGTTTTCACATTCTTTCTTGTTTTAAGTTCGTTAACAAGTGGACACATTTTTATTGCTTCAGGTCTTGTCCCAAACACAAGCATAACTTTTTTCATATTAAATTCCCTTTACCTTTTTGTTAATTTCATAAGATTTTTTAATCCAATTATGTTCTATAAAAATTTCTATAAAACAACTTTGTATGCTTTTAACATTTTTCAACATAGAGTTTCTCTCTAAGTTTTTTATAAATACTAACCTTTGTTTTTTTCAATTTGTTTTACAATATTATAAACTTTTTGTACGATTTCTTCATTGGAAAAATGATACTCTTTTGCAATTTTTTTCTTTTTTTCATCAATTTTTGATGGATTTTCTAAAAGGTCCTTTAAAGAAGAATAGAGCCCCTTTTTGCTATTTTCGCAAATAAATCCCCAATCGTCAAGAATTTCTCTCGCAGAACAAGTATCTGTACTCAATACAGGTACACCAAGCGTCATAGCCTCTGCATACACCATAGGGCAAGCCTCGAACCTTGATGGTAAAACAAACAAATCACACTCTTTTATATATTTGTATGGATTAGGCTTTGAACCAAGCAAATGTATATTGGTCATATTATTTTTTTTCACAAAGCTCTCTATTTCTTTTTTTTGACAACCATCACCAACGACATAATAAACAAATTTATACCCCTCGTCTTCCAATTTTTTTAGGGCCTTAACAAAACAAATTATATTCTTATTTTTATCTAACCTTGCGACTGTAATAATTTTAATCTTGTCTTTTTCAAAAGCGATATCCAGTTCTTCTTTTGATTTTTCAACTATTGTTTTTACATCTTGACAATTATACAAATAATCAATATTTTTCAAAGTCTGAAACCTGTGTTTTACTTTTTTTTGGCACGAATTTGATACTGTCAAGATTTTATCATAAAGCATAAAATATTTTAAATAATCTTTGTTTACATAAACCATTGTAGGATCACCATGAAAAAAGGCAATCTTAACTTTCGCTTTTATAAATCTTTGCACATATACAAGGCTCAAATAATCTATGCTATCAAAGCACACTGCCACATCATATTCATCAAAACATTTTAGACAGTTGCTATGTTGTTTTAGTACTTTTTCTTTATATCTTAAAAAAAACTTTTTTACTCCAATTTTTCTTAAAATAGTTTTTAGCACCCCTGTAATTTTGTATTGCACAACATTATCACTATATGTATAAAAGCTTGATACATCCCCACAATCATATACATTGATGTTATCAGGGACCAAATTTAACAAATCGCCTTTTTTCCCAAAAAGAGCAATATCCACTTGATTGTTTTTACTTAGTTCTGTTGCGAAGTTAATTAAACTTTTTTGGACTCCACCCATTCGCAAGTCTGCACAATGAATTAAAATTTTCATTCCTTTCTCCCTTTAAACGATATTTCTACAAAATTTTTATTTGATTGTTTATTTATTAATTAAAAGTCTATTTCAGTTTAGAATAAAGTTTCATCAAGAAAAAACTTTTGTGTCTCAAAGCAAAAAGCATAAGTTTTCCTTTAAGCGAGGAATACTTTGCATTTTTTATACATTTTGAATAAACTTCGTCATTTTCTATGTTATCAACGATTTGTTTTTTTATCTCTTCTTGAGACAACTCTTTATTATAAAATTGTGAAACTGCAACATTAAAAACATTGTGTGCTACATTTCGATAAAGTTGGTCGGAAAAGTCATAATTTTTGTCAAGACTCTCTTCTAAATGATTATAGATGAGTTTAGGGACATTCCAAGCAAAAGGTTTTTTTTCTTTTGTCATTGAAGAACAATTTGTTCTGTAAAAATAGAAACAATCTTCCATAATATACATACTATTTACTTTTGAAATAAGAGCTTTTGTACAAACAAGGTCCTCGCCAATTTTTATGCTATTGTCAATTGAAAGTTGTTCCTTTACATAAATATCTCTTTTGTAAGCCTTCCATACAATAGCATTTGGAAAGTATTTTGCCGATTTATGCTCAACCAAATATGGGAAAATCTGCGCCTTTATTCTTTCTTTGTCATAATATCCATACTCAAATTGTATCTTATTTTCATTTTCTTCAATATCTTTATAGAACCCAAAGGCTATAACATCGACCTCGCAATTTTTTATTACATTGTGAACTTTTTCAACCATATCCCTTGCAACAAAATCGTCTCCGTCAACACAAAACACATATTCCCCAGTTGACACTTCTGCCCCAGCTTTTCTTGCACTTACTAGCCCCCCGTTTTTTTTGTGTATGACCTTTATTCTATTGTCACTTTTTGCAAAATCATTACAAATTGCAGGACACCTGTCTGGCGAACCGTCATCAACCAAAATTATTTCTAAATTTTTGTATGTTTGATTTATCAAACTTTCCACACATTGCTTTAAATAATTTTCCACTTTATAAATTGGCACAATTATGGAATATAAAATATCTTCTTCTCTTTTTTCACTTTGTTTTATTGCAAGTGAATCATTTTTTAAATCCGCTTGCATTGTAGGTTGGTTAAGTGAATATGCCAAAATAATAATAATTATGTATGGACGATATTGAACAAGTCCATTTAATGAAAATTGCATTATTGCCAAAGTTGCTAGTGGAATAAAATTGACAAAAGGCCTTTTTAACTTACGTGGGTCACGTAAATACAAAATGAGAGCCAATGCAATCATAAGCAACGTTCCAATTATGCCACAGCAATACAAAATCTCTATATAAAAATTATGAACAGCAACAAAACCATCTTTTATAAACAACGCTTCTGCCCCAATGCCATGCCCAAAAAAAATATTTTTTAAACTAGAAAATATATCCTTTAAATATGCTATCCATATATCCAACCTCCCTGTAGTAATAGAATTTAATTTACTTTGAGAGTCGTCCCCAAGAATATCTATATAACTTGAATCAAATCTTTTGATAATTGCTATGTAATATCTAATCCCAATAAGAAATAAAAAGGCTAAAAAACAAAAAAAACAAATCATTTTGAGCCATTTTTTCTTACCATTTTTATTGGACATAAGGATATAAATAAAACAAAGCAAAAGAAAGCATACAAGCGAAACAAAAAATGCTTTTGATACTGTAAGAAAGCCTAAGATAGACAACAAAACAATAATTGGAAAATAAACCAATCTTCCTATCTTTTTTGTAAAATACAACTGTGTAATGGTGGCAATAAGCAATATTACCTCTACTGCAAAACAATTTGGGTCTGAAATCAATCCTGAAAAACGAACCCCACCTTCATAAACATAATTTTCAAATTTAGGTAAAAACAAGTCAAGTCTTACACTACAACATCTAAAAAGGCTAAAAAAGCTAGCAATTATTGTCCCAAATAACAACGAAAAAACTAATGATTTAAAATCAAGTTCCTTTCTATTTACATAACACAAGTACAACATCGAAAAAGTACAAGTTAGTCGCAATGAATTCATTATATTAAATGAACTTATTGGCAACCACATATAAACAATCAAACAAAAAAACAATATAGTAACTTTTAGGTCAATTGTTTTTTCTTTTTTTAATAGCTGAATCAAAAATCTTATACCCAACAAAAAAATAGTAAAAGCAAGTAAGTATGAACTCAAAACTAAATCACTTGGATTGTATCTAAGAACATTGTAAAAAGGGAGTAAAAATATCAATAAATATACTTTCCTTATTGATTTTATAAATATTAAGGCTATGCAAGCAAGAGTAAGCACTATATAAACCATTGGCGCCCACCAAAATGACACCAAAGTTAAAAGCGACAAAATTACACCAACTGACATAATTTTGTAAAAGCCCTTATCTTCTACAACAAAATCCCTTTTTATCTCGGTACCTAACCAATTGAAAAATTTACTTTTCTTTAACATATTTTTCCCGTTTAACAAAATTTATTATAATTTTTAGTCAAATTGTCGATTGATTTGACAAACCGGCAATAATTTTAGATATAAGAATACTATTCCATCTCTTCATACACTTTATCCAATTGTTCAATGACTTTTTGGATAGAATAATTTACACTCGCTGTTTTATTAAAATCGCCAAATTGTTGACTTAATTCTGGCGAAGTAGACAACTTTGTTATCGCTTTTGCAAAACCATCAACATCGTTTGGTTCACAAATAAATCCACCTTTGTTGTTTTCTATCAAATCTCTATTGCCTCTTACATTGCTAGTAACAACTGGCAACCCAAAACTCATTGCTTCTATAATAGAAAGTGTCAATCCTTCTTGATAACTTGGTAAGAAATACATATCTGACATATTCATAATGCTATTTACATCATTTCTATATCCCAAAAACAAAATCCTATTTTCCAGTCCCAATGCTTTTGCTTTTTCTTTTATTTCTTCTAACAAAACACCCCTTCCACAAGAAACAAGTTTAATGTCTTTGTCCAAATTGCATAGGGTTTTCAACAT
>CAYLWT010000019.1:0-11136 GCA_964387705.1 uncultured Christensenella sp. | reverse complement strand
AATTTTCCTCAGGCCTAATTGGATATAATGCTACCAATGGAATTTTTGTTGGAGCGGAAGCAGGCTCGAATACAACAACTCCAGATGGCAATTATTTTGTGGGAACAATTGATTATGTATCAATAACAGGAGTAGGAAATGGCAACTTGATACAAAAGACCACCTTTACTGGTTCAAATTTTGTTGCCCTTGGCCGAAGTTATATGTTCACCAGCAGTCTTACCGTCACCATTGTAGCCTCAATGGACAATTGGGCGAGCGTTGGGACTGAAACGAGATGTTTAATATGCTGTTGCGAAAGTGGGGGTTGGGAGATATGTTGTATAAGTGGTGGCATACAATTCTGGGTTTATGATAGTGGTGTCGGGTACAAAATAGTCACTTCCTCTTTGACACTATCCGATATAACAAGTGGTTATCACACTTTTGTCGGAACTTTTGATGGGAATTATGCAAAATTTTCCATTGATGGGACAGTTGTTGGGACAAGTGAGAAATTTTCCTCAGGCCTAATTGGATATAATGCTACCAATGGAATTTTTGTTGGAGCAGAAGCAGGTTCAGATACAGTGAGCCCAGTTGGCAATTATTTTGTGGGAACGATTGATTATGTATCAATAGTAGGCCCATATACTTCAGAAAATTTATCCGTTCACATAACTTCAACCATGCAAAATATAACCATTGGGAACCACACCCTTGTTGCTCAATGGCAACTTTGGCCTGACCTTCCTTCAAGTGCAGGGGCAACATTTGTGAACACTCAAGCACTTCAAAACAGTTCTGGCGGAAGAAATAAACGTGTGGTGCAAATTAACACAACCAAAAACGCAAGTGGCACTGCGAGGACTTACAAATATAGTTGGGACGGTTCATCATGGTCAAGCGGAGTGAGCCTTGTCACCAAGACCTCCACCGGTGACCAAACGTTGTATGTTCGTGTTTATCCAACAGGTGGAGAGCATTATAGAAATTATGTTCAAACAAGCACTGTGGTTCATTTGAATAAATTGCCAAATCCATATCTAGTTTCATATGTTTATACAGGACCGAGCGGCTATTGGTATATAAGAGCCCGCAGAAAGGTCAACTCTGCAACTCTAGTTTGCTGGGCTTCTGGTAGCAATTTAAAGATTTCCAGCGAGACTGCATTTACAGACAATAGTGACCATGAAGTTGCAGGTTGGAGTGGTTGGATTTTGTGGCTCACATCTTCAACAACAGGCTATGCTTATCAATATTTAAATGGTTTTGTGGATAGTGATACAATATCAAGACTTTGCAACAATGACAATCGTAATGGTTCCGCTGGACAAGACACCATGTACTATGCCCAAGACAATGGTACCCTAACCACATAAAGCACAATAACAAGGTCTTTCTATAAAAACTGGTTAAAAAATGCTTGACAAACATAGTTTGGTGATATATGATATTTACATCCATAAAGAGTGTGCGAGGGACAGCCCCGTTGACCACACAGCAACCTAGCGTTATGCCAAGGTGCTAAAGGCTGACCGATGGGACATATAAAAGATTCAATCCTATCGGTAACGATGGGATTTTTTGCATCCTCTTTATGGCAATTAGAAATAAAAGGATGAAAAAATATGAAAAAAATAATTACAAGCGAAAGTGTAAACATAGGCCACCCAGACAAAACTTGTGACGTCATTGCAGACGCCTTTTTGGACGAAGCACTTTCACAAGATCCAAACTCACAAATGGCGGTTGAATGTGCAATAAAAAATGATAAACTTTTTATTTATGGCGAAGCAACAACAAAAGCAAAAATTGATTATGAAAAAATTGCGGAAACGATATTGAAAAATATTGGCTACAAAAATAAATTTAAGATTATTAAAGAAATAAGTGAGCAAAGTCCTGACATTAATCAAGCAGTTGTTAAAGAAGATATTGGTGCAAACGACCAAGGCATGACCTATGGATATGCAACAAATGAAACAAAAGAATTTATGCCATTGCCAGTGCTTATTGCACATAAAATAATGCGACAATATGAAGCATTTAGGAGAACAAGAAAAGATTTTTTTGCGGATGCAAAAAGTCAAGTATCAGTAGAATACAACGACGAAAAGCCAAGCAAAATTGCTACAATATTAATTTCGGTGTCCCACGATAAAAATTTACAATTAAAAGAAATACAAAAAATAATCAAAGAAAATGTTTTAGACAAAGTTTTGGAAGAATACAAAAAATATATAAATGACACCAAATTTATCATCAATCCAAGTGGGAAATTTACAATTTGGGGTTCTTTTGGCGATTCTGGTTGTGTTGGAAGAAAAATTGTTGTTGACACTTATGGCGGAGTTGGTCGTGTTGGTGGGGGATGTTTTTCAAGCAAAAACGCAACCAAAGTTGACAGATCAGGTGCTTATTATGCAAGATATGTCGCAAAAAACATTGTCGCCCATAATTTAGCCGACAAATGCGAAATTCAAGTTGCATATGGAATTGGTCTATCTAAGCCACTAGCAATAAACATTGACACCTTTAACACCGAGAAAAAACCACTAAAAGACATCCACAAATATGTAGAAGAAAACTTTGATTTCAGCCCCGCGAATATTATAAAAGAACTCGACTTGCTCAAGCCAATCTATAAACAAACTGCTTGTTATGGACATTTTGGACGAGATGAATTTAGTTGGGAAAAAATAAAAATTTAAAGCAAGGACTAAAAATTTTAGATGTTAAACGTTGCAAGAGAAAATATAATATGCTAAGATAAAATGATGAAAAAAAATATTTTTTATGTTTTATACACAACTTTTAATCTCGATGTGTTTTTTAGAACAATAATAGAGAGCGTATTTTTAACAACAGTAAAAGGCTTAACCCCTTCCGATATAATCCTTATAACATTTATTGGGATTGGGGCTTCAATATGTCTTTCACCCATTATTTTAATTGCTTCTAAAAAAATGGGGAATAAAAAATCTTTAATCATAGGTTCATTTTGCTCCGTTTTGTGTGTCATATTTTATATGATTTGCAACCAACTAATAGGTTTTATTTTTGCAAGTATTTTTTATAATTTAATCGCATTGTTTTACCAACCAGCAGATATAATGCTAAAAAACAATTTGAAGTCCTTGAACAACGAAGAAGATTTTGTTAAATGGAAAACTTATGGGAAATTGGGTTTTTCCGTAGCAACTTTAATTGTCTCCCTAATATCAGGATTTTGTTTTAACATAAACCACTATCTACCTATTTGGTTAAGTTTAACATGTGCAATTTTAGGCCTAATTTTTGCTTTTTTATTCCAAGACACAAATGTCGAAAATTCAAAAGATTTAGAGCACTTAGAACAAGAAAAATCTTCTTTCAAAAATATATTTTGCAACAAAATAATGGTCCTAATACTATTGATGAACATTTTTGGCATAGGTGTCATTACCTTTTATCAAGCGAGGACCTCTTTATTAATTCAATTATCTTGCAACAATTTCGCTTTAGATTTAGCCAAAATTAGCATAATAATCAGTTTTGTAGATTTCGGCTCACGCATAATTAGGATATTATCAAATTTTATATTGCCACATACATATAAAAGAATTGATGATAAATCAATGTTAATAAATTATGTCGGCATTGTAATTTTAGTTGCATCTTTATTGCTGTCAATTGGTGGAATTTTACATATTTCAGTGACGTTAAGTATTTGCTTAATTACATTGGGATTTTTTATGCTTATTTCAATACGAGATGTTTACGATACATTAGAAAGCAAAATTATCATAACAAAAATTCCAGAAAGACAACAAAAACAAGCGGTTATTCTATATGGAGTTTATAAAAAAGTTGGTAGGCTTATAACCAATTTATTGGCACTAATACTACTAAAATTCTTCACATTAAATTGCGTCTATTGTTTATTATTACCTTTAATTTTTATACATATTTTTATCTGCTTTAAATTAAGCAAATTAATAAAAAACGTAAGGCAAGATTTCTAAATAACAAACAAAAGTAAATATGAAACGGATAATTTTTATAAATTCTAACAAAAATGGCAATTTCTAACAAATTCTAACGCTTCTTTAACCATTTTTTTGACAAAAATGTGGCTTTAACAACACCGTAAAACCACAATATATAGTATTATCGCAACAAAAAAGACACTATATCTAGTGTCTTTACTTGGCGGAGAGGACAAGATTCGAACTTGCGGTTGGTTCCCCAACACGCGCTTTCCAAGCGCGCACTTTAGACCACTCGGACACCTCTCCAAAATATTGAACAAAATCATTTTACTATTTTGTCCTTTCAAAGTCAACCATTCTTTGATTGGAATAGAAGACTCTAAAATTTTTTAAAAATTCTTATGAATTTTGAATAGTATGAAGGTTTTGAACAAATTTATTATACATATTTATTCTATTGAAGTCAAGAAACTTTTTTTGTCTATGTAAAATTTAATGCAAGCTCCCGTGTTGCACTGTAACCATTTTATCTTATGGTCTTTTGGGATGCCGTTTATCATAGCTGAAATGGCATACAAATTTGAGCTGTGGGCCATGACAACAAAAGTTTCCGCTTCTTTATTGTGACAAACTGCTTCTTTTATTCCTTTTATCGTTCTTTCTATAAATTGTTTGCATGTCTCATAGTTTTCGTTTTCATTTGTCATATCAAAATAATTTTTTTGATAGTCCTCTTGCAAAACTTTATTGTCCGTCACCAAGATTTCTCTTTCACGCAAATCCTTTGAAATATACAATGGGACATCCCACTTTTTGTTCAAAATTTTTGCCCCCTCAAGAGCACGAGCCTTTGGTGAAGAAAGAATAAAATCCACTTTTTCGTTTTCTAAATATTTTCTTATACTCGCAATCTGAAATTTGCCCAAAAGGGTTAATTTTTCCGTTTTTGGGTTGTAATCTCCATGCCTAATAAAAATTAATTTCATAATTTCTCCTTCTCGCTTCACAAGCGAGTTTTATCAAATAAAATATATAGTTATTGCAATTAGAATTTGAGCAAAATAATAAAGTGTATGATTGAGAATTATTAATGATTTTTGGCTTTGCTTTCCACCAAAATATTGAAGTGACAAAACAAGGTCACTTGCCAAAAACAACACAAATCCAATCGCAAAAATGAACATTGTTTGATTTAGAGTGATAATTGTAAGGTAAATCGAAAATATGGTCGTAAACAACAGCACGCCAGCATAAATAGTTGAAAGAACAGCATGTTTCCCATAGTCTAGATGCATAAATCGACTGGTCACAAACCACAATGCCACAGCAAGGATTGTCGAAATGACAAGAATTATAATCAAAGGAATGAGCAAGGAATTTGCATTTTGGTCAACAAAAATTAGTGTCATGGCTCCATTAAAGAACAGGTGTCCAACAAGGAAAGATATCATCCCACAAGGAAGATATTTGTCCTCATGAAAAGGGTAAACAACTTTAAGGTCAAGCAAAACATCTCCAATCAACCCACAAACGAGACCACAAATCACAAGAGTTGTGGCATATCGAGAACATACATTTTGGCCTGCTTTAATTGCAGACAAAAGTAATGCTAGTGCAATAAATCCAAAAGAAGCAAGAGCCTTCGTTGCAACTCCCTCCACTCCACCTTTCTTTACTCGGACAAATATAAAAAGTGCAGTTAGTGTCAAACAAACAACAATACCAAAAATAAGTGTAAACATATTTTCCCTCCTATCATATTTTACTTTATAAGCCCCTTATATAACATTATATAGGTTATTTTCAAAAGTTCAAAATATTATTGCATAATTTTCTAAAATTATTTTTTCAAGAACAATTTGCAAAGCCTATGTTCGAACTTTTATGCAATGTTGGACAAATGCCTAATTCAATGAAAATAATTTATTATAATCGCTATATTCAGCTATATGAGCTGAAAAACAAAAATATAAATCGAGGAGAGAAATGATAAAAGTAGGGATTGTCGGTTACGGAAATTTGGGGAAGGCTGTAGAAAGAGATATCTTAATAAATAGCAATTTTCAGTTGGTTAAAATTTTTTCGAGAAGAAATATAAAAATGCTGCAAAGCCCTTTTAACAATGAATTTGAAAATATCAATAATCTTCAAAATTATGCTGGAGACATCGATTTGTTGTTTTTATGCGGAGGGAGTTTTAGTGATATTGAAGAAATTGGGCTTAAAGCAGTTAAAAATTTTTGCACTGTTGATGCATTTGATACACACGGCAAACTTCACGAATACAAGAGAAAACTTGATTTAATTGCAAAAGAGAATAAAACGGTCGGGCTCACCGCTTTTGGTTGGGACCCCGGAATTTTGAGCCAAATCCGCACAATATTCGCAGGAATTGCCGGCCAAAATAATGTTTCAACCTTTTGGGGATATGGAATAAGTCAGGGCCATAGTGATGCCTTAAGACGCCTTGAAGGAGTGGAAAATGCTGTTCAATTTACTGTTCCAAACAAAAAAGAGATGAGAAAAGTGTTGACACAAGCGAATTATAGCCCAAATGATAAAGATAAGCATCGTAGGGTGTGCTATGTCGCGTTAAAAGTTGCGGAAAATGATGCCAAATTGAGCGAAAATGTTGATAAATTTACTGAAAAAAGTGCAAAAAATCAACAAAAAAACGGGCAAAAACAGCAAAAAAACAGCAAAAAAACAGCAAAAAACAGTAAAATTTTAATAAAAAATAGCAAAAAAACGACATCTTTTTTGAAGAAATCTTGCTCGATTAGAAAGAAAATTGAAAATATGCCGAATTATTTTGCTGGGCAAAAAACTATTGTGCGTTTTGTGGGCAATGAAAAAATTGTGAAGTTGCAAAAAGATATGAAGCATAAAGGAGTTGTCATTTCTCACTTTAAGTTAACAAAGTGTTATAATGCAAAAATGAAATTTGAGATTGAAATGCAAAACAATCCAGCTCTAACCGCTAGGGTTATGACCATTGCAGGGAAGATAGCAATAAAATTTTATGAAGAAAAGAAATATGGAGGATATTCCATATTGGATATTCCTCCAAAATATTTTTTAAACGAAAGTGATAATCTTTTGTGATTTATTGCATTATTGTTAGTTTGTTTTTATGTTTTGATAATTGACAATGTCCACATTACAACGCGTTTTTAGAAATTATCGTTTGTCAATTTTTCGTTTTAAAATGAAGGTTGTTATTAATTTTTCGATTTCACAAATTGGAATGATAAAAAGTGAAAACGTTATTGTTATTCCCCATTGCAAAAGTGTTAATGAACAAAGGCAAAACACTTCTTGAACTGCTGGAATTATGGCCAAAATTACAAGGACTAGAGTTCCAAATAAAAGAGAAAAAATAAGAATTTTGTTTTTGAAAGGGTTTGTTTTGAATATGCTTTTGTGTGAACGAACATTGAACATATGGAATAATTGAATTAAATTTACCGTCAAAAAAGACATTGTGGTTGCAACAATTGGCGAAGAGAACCCTAAAATTCCAATGAGGTAAACAGAGATAACAATTAATGTTTGGGCGAGGCCTTGATATAAGATGTCAAAACCGACTTTGCCTCCAATTATCGTGGAGTTTTGATTGCGAGGGGGTGAGAGCATAAGGTTGTCTTCAGCAATATCAACACCAAGTGCGATTGACGGCAAAGTATCTGTTACAAGATTTATGAAAAGAATTTGAACAGCATTTAGAAAGATGTTTGCAGGGAATAAAATTGTTACGAAAAATAAGGTTAAAACTTCCGCTATGTTGCAACTGAGCAAAAATTGAATGGTTTTTTGAATGTTTCCGAAAATTCTTCTTCCTTCTTCCACTGCAACAACTATTGTGGCAAAATTATCATCGGTTAGGATGACATCTGCAACTTCCTTTGTTACTTCGGTTCCGTTTTTGCCCATTCCGATGCCAATGTTTGCACTTTTTATGCTTGGCGCATCGTTTACACCATCACCAGTCATAGCAACAATCTTTCCATTTGACTGAATGGCTTTTACAATTCTGACTTTATGTTCTGGTGTAACTCGAGAAAAAACTGATATTTTTGAAATAATTTTTGACAATTTTTCATCTGAAATTTTGTCTAATTCATCGCCATTCAGAACTTCTTTGGGCGAGGTTATAATGCCGATATCCATAGCAACGGCAGTTGCTGTGTCTTGATGGTCTCCTGTTATCATTATTGTCCTAACGCCCGCACGTTTACATTTTTTTACTGCTTCAAACACTTCATCTCGTGGAGGGTCTATCATCCCACAAAGTCCTAGAAACACAAGGTTTTGCTCATCTATTTTATTGTGTGAAAATTCTTGCAAGTCCTTTTTAGCAAAACCTAAAACTCTAAAGGCCTTTGAGCAAAGTTCTTTGTTTTTTTGCTCAATTTTTTGTATGAATTCTGAAGTTAATGGGATAATTTCTCCATTTATAAGTATGTGTGAACATCTTTTGAGTAGCACATCAACGGCACCTTTTGTCCATTGAGTCAAAATTGAATTTTGTTCTACAATGGTGGACATTAGTTTTCTTGAGGAGTCAAATGGGATTTCATCAATTCGCTTGAAATTTTTTGTGTCGATGATTTTTCTTTCTGTAAAACGAAGAAGTGCTGTTTCTGTGGGATCACCTATAAAATTTGAACCGCTTTTTTTAGCATTATTGCAAAATTTCATACAACACAAAATATTTTCTAGTGTATCCTTTGAATATTCGACTGTGCCACAACAAATTTCTTTGACTGTCATTTGATTTTTTGTTATTGTCCCTGTTTTGTCGGAACAAATAACTTCGCAACAGCCTAAAGTTTCAACTGCGTGCAAACGGCGAATAATTGCATTTTTTCTTGCAAGTTTGGTTACTCCTAAGGATAAAATTATCGTTACTACAGCAGGTAAACTTTCGGGTATGGCAGCAACGGCAATCGCAACAGCAGTTAAAAACGATTCAATAAAGCCTTGTTTTGCGACGAAGGCGTCAATGGCGAAAATCACAATGGCTATGGCAAGGACAATAAATGTTATGATTTCTCCCAAGTGGTTGAGACTTTTTTGAAGTGGGGTTTGAGATTTTTTCTCGATGTTTAGCATTGTTGCAATTTTGCCAATTTGTGCGTTTTTGCCAGTTGCAACGACAACTCCAACCCCTCTGCCATAACTGATTATACTTGATGAAAAACACATATTTTTTCTATCTGCAAGGCTCGTTTTTTCAGGCAAAACAATGTCGCAACATTTATCTGTTGGGGTGCTTTCGCCTGTTAATGCTGATTCATCACATTTCAATGAATTTGCTTCAAGAAGATAAATGTCTGCAGGGACAATATCACCTGCTTCAAGCAAAATTATGTCGCCCGGAACAAGTTCTCGGGTTAGAATTTTTTGTGGATTGCCGTCACGAAGGCAAAGCGAATATGGTTGTGACATTTTTTTCAAACTTTCAAGGGCATTTTCCGCTTTTAGTTCCTGAACAAATCCTAAGGTCGCATTAAGGAGGACTATCCCGAAAATAATTATTGCGTCAATAAATTCTGTTTTGCTGTGTTTGACAATGGAAAAAATGAGTGATACAAGTGAGGCGATGAGCAAAACTATGACCATAACATCTTTAAATTGTTCAAAAAATCGGCGTAAATTACTTTGTTTTTTGCCTGTTTCAAGCACATTTTCACCATTTGCAAGCCTTGCTTGTGCAATAGTGGAAGTGAGGCCTGTTTTGGAAGAATTTAAACTTGAAAGCACTTCTGTGACAGATTTGTTGTGAAATGTCATATTTTCTCACCCTTCTATAAAAGAAACTATCCACAAAAGATAAAGAATTGTGGATAACCGTTAGTATATGTTATTTTTGAAAGATGTGACTTATGATAAAATTGCGATTTAATTTGTAAATTTTTTTTAAAAAAGTCCACAAATTTTTGCAATTTGTGGACTAGCATAATCATAAAAGTTTTTGTCATTTTTCACATTGAAAAATCGTCTTCTGTGCTAGGGTTGCCGTTTCTTGCTGACAAGATTTTGGAAACAATTTCGTTGACTTTTTCATCGTTCAAGCCGTTATCGGATATAAGCCCTGTTGCATCAACGCTTATTGTTGCGGTTTGGTCAAAATCGCCAGATGCAATGAATGCTTCGTTAAGCAATTCTGCTCCTTCGCCTCTACCATTTGAATTCTTAATTTTCTGTTTGAAAGTTACAACATTTTTGAAAGGTTTAAGCGAATTCTTAATTACGTTGAAGTCCATCTTTTCAAAATTAAAGACATCATTTACTGTTTCTTCTGAAAAATAACGATTGTTAGATTCTAAAATTTTTATAAGGGTTTTGTCGTAGGCTTCTTTGGGGCTTGAGGCCATTCCGCCACCCAAATCTAAGATGCAAGGAAAATTGACTTGTTTCGTAAGTTCTTCAAGCAACATATTTTCAAATTGTTTGTGATACATGTGCCAAGCAAAAGGACCATAACAATCTCGCAGACATGCGGAGGTTTCTGGGATAAAACCAAAATCAAAGTAATTGGGAAGGTTGGGGAAAAGTTTTCTTTGGGAAAGATAGTTTTGTTGAAGCCAAAGCACGCTTTTGTAAGAATTGAGTTCTGATTTTACAAATGGACTATCATCCATTTTTTCAAGTCTTGCTATTTCTTTTGTGTATCTCTCAATTTTTTCTTCCATCTCTTCACAATTTTTTGGACAACTTCTAAGCGAATCTGCCCATACATGAGGAAGATTGGTGCGTTTTGCAAGTTCGCCTGCAATGGTGCTTTTGCCAACACCAAGTGGCCCTTGCAAAACTATTGAATATTTTTTTGCTCGTTCAAAATCGCATCCCATTTTTCTCTCCTAAATTGCATTTTTAAATTATTATCACAAATTTTTTTGTAATAAGAAGCGTGAAACAATTTAATTTCAAATTTAAAGTTTTATTTTTTATACATAAATTTTATCACAAACAAAGCCAATGTCAATAGCAACATACCTGTCAAAATGAACAAAAAAATTATCATATATGTTGTAGGAGTTTATGCATCAGTTTGGATTATGTGCAATTTAAAATTAAAACTCGTGAAAAACAATTGACAAGCGAAAGGGGAGAAAGATATAATGAGTTTACCAAAAAAATTGGAGATTAAAATAATGAAATTGGTAATAATTGCTGG
>CAYLWT010000018.1:0-11671 GCA_964387705.1 uncultured Christensenella sp. | reverse complement strand
TGGAGATCGGAAATCCGGAGGATGTGGTCACATTTTCGAAAAATGCGGCGGCACAGCCGGATGTTCAGATGAACGGCGCAGAAGGAGAGCAGTATTATCTGAAGGATCTGCTTTATTCGCTGATGCTGGAATCGCACAATGATACCGCAGTCGCAATTGCAGAGCATATCGGTGGATCGGTGGAAGCTTTTGCAGAGATGATGAATGAAACTGCACTTAAATGTGGGTGCAAAGATAGTCATTTTGTTACACCACATGGGCTTGATGACAAGGAACATTTTACTACAGCTAGAGACCTAGCTCAAATAACTGCAGTCGCTCTTAAAAATCCTGTATTCAGGGAAATCGTATCGTGTCAAAAATACGTTATTCGTGCAACCGAGCATAACACCGCAAGAATACTTATAAATAAAAATAAACTTTTAAAAAGTCTTGATGGGTGTATAGGGGTTAAAACAGGATATACAAAAAAATCTGGGCGATGTCTTGTTTCAGCATGCAAAAGGGACAACATGGAGGTCGTGTGTGTCGTGTTGAATTGTGGGCCAATGTTTGAAGAAAGCACTGAACTCATAAACAAAGCATTTAAAGAATATAAAAATTATGATATTTTGCCGAAGTATAAAGTTGTAGACAATGTTACTATTGACAATGGGGACAAAGCTTTTACGCGGATTTATCATAAAAATGGCTTTTCAGTCGTATGCAAAAGAGGTGAAGAAGATAAATATTTGGTGAAATACGAATATCCAACAAACATTAAAGCACCACTATTAAAAGGACAAAAAATTGGAGAAGTTAAAATTTATTATGATAATAACTTGATTTTTACAGAAGATTTGTGTAGTATTGAAGATGTCGGGGAGATAAAACCCGAAATAAAATTAAGAGATATACTGGACAAGTGGTAAAATGATTAGAATTAACAAATACATTGCACAATCAGGGTTGTGTTCAAGAAGAAAGGCAGAAGAATTTATAAAAAATGGTCAGGTGGAAGTCAATGGCAAAAGGGTCACTGAACTTGCGACTATGGTTGACGAAGGAAAGGATACCGTTATGGTTGATGGACAAAGAATTGTGCCTGTAGAAGAAAAAGTGTATTATATGTTCAACAAGCCAAAGGGAGTTGTGACTTCGCTTTCGGATGATAGAGATAGAAAATCGGTCGTTGATTTCCTAGGAGATATGGAAAGACGTGTTTATCCTGTAGGTAGGCTTGACTATGATAGTGAGGGACTGTTGCTTTTGACCAATGATGGGGATATGACTTACAAACTTACTCACCCAAAATTTGAAATTCCCAAAACATACATTGTCAAAGTCGAAGGGGAAATTAAGGAAAGCGAACTTGCGGTTCTTCGCGCCGGAGTCGTCATTGATGGTGAACGTTATGGCAAATGCAAAGTCAAACTTGTAAAATATGAGCAAGGTTTATCAAAAATAGAAATGACAATATACGAAGGGAAAAACAGAGAAATAAGAAAAATGTTTGACGCAATAGGCAAAGAAGTTCAATTTCTCAAAAGGACAAGTTTTGCAGGACTTCGTTTGGGAGGATTGAAACGAGGAGAAATCCGCCCCTTAAAAGATTATGAAATTGACTATCTTAAACGCCTAACCAAATCTCTTGTGGAATAATTGTAATGCGGATAAACAAAAATGTGAACGGAAAATGAAACTTGAGATTTGTAAAATTGGAAAACAACACAAGGCAGAAATAATTGAGATTGCAAAATGGTTTGACAGTTGGTATGAATGGGCAAAACCAAAATGGTCTTATAAGAAAATTTTAAAACGTTTGGAATATTTTGCAAAATGCAAAAGGATTCCCAGTTTTTTTGTTGCAAAATATAATGGGGTAATTGTTGGGACTATTGGTATATGCAAGTATGATGATACAAAAAGTTATTCAGGAATTTTTCCTTTTGCTAAAAATTTGAAATGATAATCTTAAAAATCCATTGTAAATTTACTTTTTTAAATATTTTCACTTTAAATTAAATAAAAAGTGTGATAAAATGAAATTATGGAAATTGTAATTATAGGTGGCGGGGCAAGTGGGCTTATGTGTGCAAGCATTTGTTCTGAAAATAAAAATTGTCGAGTGACACTCTTGGAAAAAAACGAAAAACTAGGTAAAAAATTGTATATAACAGGTAAAGGCAGGTGCAATGTAACCAACCTTTGTGATGTCCAAGAATTTTTGCGAAATGTAACAACAGGGGCCAAATTTTTATATTCTACAATAAACACTTTTCCTCCACAAAAAACTGTTGATTTTTTTGAAAAGCATGGAACACCTCTTAAAGTTGAACGAGGTAGACGAGTTTTCCCAAAAAGTGACAAAGCAAGCGATATAACAAAAACTTTTGCAAATATTTTAAATAAAAATAATGTAAAAGTCATCACAAATTGTGAAGTTGAGGCTGTTCAGCAAGAAAACGAGGGATTTACGATAACCTCATCAAAAGGAATATTTCATTGTGACAAGATTATTATCGCAACAGGAGGGAAGTCTTATCCCACAACAGGCTCCACTGGCGATGGGTATGTTTTTGCCAAAAGGCTCGGGCATAATATAATTTCTCCAAGACCTTCACTTGTTCCAATTTTGCTTAAAAATTATGATGGAAGTCTTGCGGGACTTCCCCTCAAAAATATTCAAGCGAGCATACTTTTAAACAGTGAAACAAAAGATAAGAATTTGAAGCAATTTGGGGAGCTATTATTCACCCATCAAGGTGTTTCTGGCCCAACTGTCTTAACTCTTTCGAGTTTTGCAAATAAATATAATTTAGTGGGAGCAAAATTGCGGATAGATTTGAAGCCTGCTTTGTCACAAGAGGAATTGGATATTAGACTTCAAACGGACATCTCTAGCAACCCAAAACGAGAATTTAAAACCTTGCTCAAGGACTATCTTCCACAAAGTTTAATTGCTGAATTTATAAGGAAAACGAATATATCTAGTGAAAAAAGAATTTGTGATTTTTCTAAAATAGATAGGACAATCATAACAAAAACTTTTAAAAATTTTGAATACGACATATCTGGTCTTGACAAAATTGATTTTGCAGTTGTTACAAGCGGAGGAATTGATACGAGGGAAATTAACCCAAAAACAATGGAAAGCAAACTTGTTCCAAATTTGTTTATTATTGGCGAGGCGTTGGATGTTGATGCATTGACAGGTGGATATAATATACAAATTGCACTTGCAACTGGCTTTGCGGCTGGGATGAGTGCATTAAAAGGACGGATATAAAATGATATTATTTTGGATTTGTATAGCTCTTGCGTGGATTCCTTTCAGGCTTTTTGCACCATTTCGTGTCAGACATGCTTGCAAAATTGATAAAAAGCAAAATTATATAATAATTTGTAATCACAAAAGTAATTTTGACGTAATTTTGCTTGATATGGCAACCAAATCTCGTATAAGATATCTTGCAAAAAAGGAGTTATTTTCAACACCTTGGAAAAATTTTTGGATGAAACATATTTTTGGAGGAATTGCAATAGACAGGGCAAAAGGTTTAAATTTATCGCAAACTAAGGAAGCTTTGTCAGCCTTGGAATCAGGACAAAATTTAGGGATTTTCCCAGAAGGGACTAGGGAAGAAAATTTTGACAGAGATAAGGAAGTAAAGGGTGGTGCATGTTTTTTTGCACTAAAAACAAACAAACCGATTTTACCATGTTACATTGTAAACAAACACAAATTTTTTAGAAAAAATATTGTTCTTATTGGCAAGCCTTTTGAACTAAAAATTGATGGCAATCAAAATTTTAAAGAAGCAATTTATATGGGGGAAAAACGACTTAAAGATGAAATTTTGGCGCTAAAAAATACTTATGATGAATATATTTTGCAAAAGAACCTTATTAAACAATCAAAAAAGCTTAATAAAATTAAAGGAAAATAAACAATTCTAATGATATTCTTCCCCAAAAACGGAAATAATTGAAGAAATAAAAAACAAACTATTGAAAAGTAGTTTGTTTTTTTTGAAAAGTTTGATACAATTTGTGTATAAAGGAGTTTAGTAAACAAACGATGGATGAGAAATTTAATTTAAACAACATTGATAGGACTTTTGTCAGGTTTAGAGTCGGTGCAAAGGTTGAAGCGGTTGCTATTGCCGAAATGAAAAGTGGATTGCTTGTAAATATTGGAGGCAAAAAGGATGGGCTTGTGCCATATTTACCTGAGGAACTGGATTCCTTACAAGATGTAAGCGTGGGAGATAAATTTGAGGCAATCATTACAAACACAAAGGACGAAAGTGGGGCTGTCATATTGTCCAAAGCAAAGGCAGATGAAATCAAACGTGGCGAACAAATGATAAATAATCTACAAATTGGGGACGAGATTGAAATCATTATCACGCATGCGGTGCACGGGGGACTTCAAAGCAAATTGGGCAATTTTGAGGTTTTTGTGCCTTACAGCCAAATTTCACTTAGACGTGTGGATAATAACCTTGATAACTATGTTAATAAACAACTCAAAGCAATTGTCATTGAAATTGACCTCTTGAACAAAAAAATTATTGCTTCCATAAAAGCAGTTGAAGAAAATGAAAAGCACACAAAAGAAACTGCTTTTTGGGAAGCGATGTTTGTGAATAAAATTGTAAAAGGGAAAGTCGTCAGATTTACAGATTTTGGGGCTTTTGTAAATGTTGATGGTATTGATTGTTTGGTTCATAATAGTGAAGCAAGTTATGAGAAGGACAAACCTGCAAGTGAAATTTTTGAACTTGGGAAAGAGTATGAGTTTAAGGTTATTAAATGTGATAGGGAACAAGGAAAAGTGTCCTTGAGTTACAAAGCACTGCAACAAAACCCTACGATAGAAAAACTTAAACAATATCATGTCGGTGACATTGTTCATTGCACAGTCAAAAAAATATTATCTTTCGGTGCAATCGTTTGCTTTGGCGATGGACTTGAAGGGTTGTTGCATGTAAAGGAAGCCTCGCATTACTTTGTTCGCAATATATATGAAGTTGCAAAAGTTGGGCAAGAACTTGACCTTAAAATTATTGCTATTGACGCAGAGAAGTGCAAAGTTTCCCTTAGCTTGAAAGCTACTCAGGAAGAACCAGAAGTTGTTAAACTTGCTCGAAATCGTGATGGTTCCATGACATTTAACTTTGATAGAGAAAATAAAAATAAAGAAGAATAAAATATTCTTCTTTTTTGATGTTGGAGCTACTGGGCGGACTCGAACCGCCGACCTATTGATTACGAATCAATTGCTCTACCAACTGAGCCACAGTAGCAAACACTAGTATTATAGCAACTTTTGTGCCCATTGTCCATAGATTTTTGGGGATATTCCCATTTTTTCAAAAAAATTTGATTTCTTTTGTTGACAATTTTATTTTAATATGTATAATATTCACGTAGTTACTTTAAGGAGAGTTAAAAATGGCAAAATGTGAAATTTGTGGGAAAGACCAGATGAGAGCCAGCAATTTGAGTTATAGAAGTTCTCAACTAACAAGAAGAACACTTACACATAAAAAAGCAAATGTTCAAAAGATTACTGTGGTGGAAGATGGTACTCCAGTCAAGAAGAATGTTTGCACAAAGTGTATGAAAAACAAGGATCTTGTTAGGGCTTAATTGGTTTGTAAAATAGGGGACTTCAAAAAGAAGCCCTCTTTTTTTAAAATAAAGCTAGTCTATTTGACGAAAAAATAAAAAATTTGTATAATAAACACGTATTGATTTTCTTGCGAAATCATTTGCACAAAACACCTTAAATCCGAACTTTTTCCACAACTCTTTGGAGTTTTATGCAAATTGAAAATATGGGGAATAAAAGGAAACAAAAAATGATTGATTTGGAGAGTATAAAGACAGACAATTTCATTGAGGAGGAAATTTTGGCCGATCTTAAGGCTGGAAGAAGCAAAGAGGTTATTACTCGTTGCCCACCAGAACCAAGTGGTTATTGGCATATTGGTCATTGCAAAGCATGGATAATAGATTTTGAAACTGCCAAAAAATTTGGTGGGTATACTTATCTTCGTATGGACGACACCAATCCTTCACGCGAACAAGGAGAGTTCGCCGACAGCTATATGGAGGATTTGCATTGGTTGGGTTATGAACCAAAGGCGATGATTTATGCCAGTGAAGCATATTTCGATAAGATTTATGAAATTGCGGAAGAAATGATAAAAAATGGCTATGCATATGTTGATGAGCTTTCGCAAGAGGAACAACAAAAGCTTAAGGGGACACTTACAGAGCCGGGTAAAAATAGCCCTTTCAGAGATCGACCTGCAGAAGAAAGTTTGAGACTTTTCAGAGAAATGCGTGCGGGAAAATTCCCAGATGGATCACTTACTTTGCGGGCCAAAATTGACATGTCGCATCCAAATATTTTGATGCGGGACCCAATTATGTATAAAATCTCTCGCGAACATCACTATAAAACGGGGAACAAATGGTGTATATATCCAATCTATGATTTCGCGCACCCAATGGAAGATGCATTGGAGGGAGTAACATATAGCCTTTGTGATATAACTTTTCGTGTGCATAGGGAGGTATATGAATGGTTTATTGATCATGGTTGGAATAAACCTTTTGCTCCAAAACAAAGAGAATTTTCAACACTCAATCTTGAAAATGTTTTACTTGGCAAGCGATATCTTAAAAAACTTGTTGAAGAAGGCAAAGTTATGGGGTGGGATGACCCTAGGTTTTTGACAATGGTTGGGATGAGAAGACGTGGCTATACTGCACAGGGAGTAAAGAATTTCATTCATAGTTGTGGGGTTGTCGCAAGCGAAAGCACTCTTCCGTTCAGCGCATTGGAATATCACATTCGTGAAGATTTAAACAAAGTTGCCACACGTGCAATGGTTGTTATGAATCCCCTTAAAGTTGTCATAACCAATTATCCAGTGGGAAAAACGGAGGAAATTTCCATCCCAAATAATCCAAATGATGAAAATTCGGGAAGTCATAAGGCTCTTTTCAGCAGGGAAATTTACATAGAAGACGAGGACTTTGCAATCAATCCACCACCAAAATACAACAGGCTTGTTGAAGGCGGGGTTGTTAGACTTAAAGGGGCATATGTAATTCGTTGTAACAAAGTTGTGATGGATGGCAATAAGATTGATCATTTGGAATGTGAATATTTGCCAAATACAAAAAGCGGAGAAGACACCAGTGGGCTAAAAGTGAAAGGTACAATTCATTTTGTTTCAGGTCAAAATTGTTTTGAATGTATCATAAGAAATTTTAAAAATCTTATCAAATCTGAATACTTGTGGCCTGCTAAAGCACTTGCAGATGGTGTGTCTATTGATGAATTGCTTGAAAAAGACTCGCTTGTAGAAACAACTGCCTTAGCTGAGAATTTTTTAAAAAATGCAAAACCATATGACAAATTCCAGTTTATGAGAAAAGGTTATTTTTGTGTTGACAAGGACTCTACTGGTAGTAGAGTTGTGTTTAACAGCACAATTTCATTAAAAGACGGGTTTAAAAAGTAACAAAATTTAGTGTATTTTTGCATAAAAATATACAAAAAAAATGGGGTTTTTATGGGTTTTTTTGAAAAAATAGGGCTAAAAAAAACAAAAAAAAATGAGGGAAAACAAGAAAGATACGCTCTTATTACAGGTGCAAGCAGAGGAATTGGAAAACAAATTGCAATTCAATTGGCAAGTGAGGGAGTGAACATTGCGATTAACTATAATTCATCAACGGAACTGGCGGAGAATTTGGCAAAAGAGCTCAGAACGAAGTATGGGGTAAAGTGTCTTGTTGTCCAGGCTGATGTTTCAAATTTTGAGCAGGTTGATAAGATGATTGAACAAATTTTAAATGAATTTGGGAGAATTGATTATCTTGTTAATAATGCTGGGATTTGTGTTGATATGGATGTTCAGGACCGAACGGTCGGTCAGTTCACAAAAACCTTTCAAATAAATACATTTAGCGTTTATAATTTATGCAAGACCGTTGGGTCGGTTATGAAAAAGAATGGGTTTGGAAAGATAGTGAACGTGTCGTCGAACAATTCTTTGAATTGTTTTTATCCAACAACAATAGATTATGATGCTTCAAAATGTGCAGTGAATTCCTTAACTCGTAATTTTGCCATTGAATTTGCCCCTGAAGTAAATGTGAATGCAGTTGCCCCTGGGTGGGTGGATACGGATATGAATAAAGATGTTTTGACAGTGGATATAAAACCCTTGGAGGCCGGGCGCATACTTAAAAGGCGCATTGGAATGCCACAAGATGTTGCAAATCTCGTCTCGTTTTTGTTATCCGATAAGTCCGATTATATAACAGGGCAAATTATTGCGGTTGATGGGGGAATGTTTTAGGTTTTTACTAAATGTTGACATTAGTACAAAAAGATGTAAGTCATTTGATTTACATCTTTTTATTTGTAAAAATATCACTATTGACATGTGTGAAATAGATGGTATACTTATAATGTCGTTAAAAGAAAGCCGTTTGCAGGCTTTATTGTAGAGTTGAGGTGCTGTATGCCAAGTGAAAAAGAAAGGATTTTAAGAAGATTTTTTCTCAATAAAATTTTCAAGAAAAATAATAAAGATCTTGACAAAAACTGCGAGGAGGTTGACGAAGATTTTGAGCCTCTTGATGTTGATAAATTTATTGAATCAGTTGAAAATGGAGAGCTTTTTGATGAGAAAAACAATGGAAATAATAGGTTGGTTTTTGCAAATTCTAAACAACCAGCTGATGAGACTGTTTCTTTTGATAAGACTGAAGAGTTATCCAACGAGTTGATCAATCTTTATAAATTCGCAGAACAAAATGTTATGAAATTTTCAAGACTTGAATGGTTTTCTTTTGTTACAAAATCAGCGGAAACTATTAAAAATTTTTGTTGCCAATTGATGAATATTCCTGCTGATGTAATTGAATTGAAATATTATTGTAGCAAAGATATGTATAAGAGAGCAATTGAAAATGGTGAAGAACATTTTTCTATTGAAACAAGCATTGAGGATGGCAGTTTGGCATTGGCACAAAGAGAATGTGATTCCGAGGGAAATAGCAAGTTTTTTCTTAACATAAACATTGAGACTCCAATGAGGTTATACGTTAATGGTTTCCCAGAGATTTTTGCAACTTTATTCCATGAAATGTGGCATTTGAAAGAGTTTTATGAAGAGGCACAAGCGTATGGGGAGGAACAGGAATCGCAAGAATGTTTTGTCGAAGATGTGGTAAAAATTATTAAAGATTATCAAGAACAAGGGCTTTCAGTTGAGGAAATTAAAGAAGAATTTGAAAGACATGGAATGATGATAGATTTGAAAGAAATAAATGAAGAGGAAGAAATTTTGCTTAACGGTGGGGAATCTGGAGATGCTGAAGAGGATTGCCAAAATAAAGATGATTTCCGATCCAGATACGAAAGATGCATTGCCTATAATAATGATATTTTTACTTGGAGTGCGAATGATGGGGAACGCAGGGCAGATAAATTTGCATATGTGATGCTTCGCACACTTATGAAAGAGGCCGGAGCGATTCGTCAAATGAGAACGTCATATAATTTCTCAGGGTTATTTAGGAAACTCCACCACACATTCAGCCGTATTTATGTGCCCGTGAGAGCGGTGTATAAAGCGTTGTTTAATGTAAATGTTCCTGAAGTTGTTTATGTCAATGAGGAGACCGGAGAAGATTTCATTGCAAAAAAACTTAGGTTTGAAAGCATAGAGCGTGCAAGCGAACTTAATAAATCGCTTATGAAATCAAATGCCTATGAGATGAATGAGTTTTTTAATCAAGTTGGAAGAACTGATCTTGAGGGGTTGGAGAAAATTCAAGATATGTTCGAAAAAAGAAATTTTAGAACTGTCAAGAAAATTCTTGAAGCTGATGATCAAATTGATGGAATGGAACGACAAATGGAAGATATGCAAGAAGACATGGAGGGCGAAACATTTACTCTATAAAAAAAGCTCAGGCAAATTGCCTGAGTTTTTTGGTACCAAAGGAGGGACTCGAACCCTCATGAAGTTGCCCTCGTCAGATTTTGAGTCTGATGCGTCTACCATTCCGCCACTTTGGCATAAATTGAAATTATGAACTTCAACTTTTGTATGATAACATAAAAAAATAATTTATGCAATAATTTTTTGATATTTTCTTAAAAAATATTTTTTATTGTAGATTGCACGATAAAATAGGAACAAAAGAGTTGGAAGATTCTAGAAGTTGTACTATAATAAAAATATGAGAGAAGTTATAATTTGGACAGATGGGGCTTGTTCAGGCAATCCAGGGCCCGGCGGATACGCAGGGATAGTTATGTGTGATGGTAAGGGCAAGAATGTCTTTGGTGCTAGGGCAGACACAACGAATAATCGGATGGAAATTATGGCGGTTATCAAGTCGCTTGAAATTTTGAAAAGAAAATGCAATGTTATTCTACACTCTGACAGTGCTTATGTTTGCAATGCAATAAATAATAAATGGCTTGAAACCTGGCAATTGCATTCATGGAAAAATTCTGACAAAAAGCCAGTTTTGAATCGTGACTTATGGGAACAACTTTTGGAGCTTTTAAACAAACATAATGTGCAATTTGTAAAGGTTAAAGGGCATTCAGACAACAAATTTAACAACGAGTGTGATGAAATGGCGAGGAATGCCATTTCCACAATGCAAGAAAAGTCCATTGATTTTTTTGACAAAATTGAAGAGAGAATAATGAATAAAAACTTTTGATTAAACAAAACTAAACATTTTTTCATAGATAAATAAATATGAAGAGTGTTTTTGTTTTTGACAGCGGAAGTGGTGGAGAGTTCGTTGTAAGGGAACTTTTGCGAGAATTGCCAAATGAAAAATTTGTCCTATTTAAGGATGTTCAAAATTGTCCTTATGGGACAAAAGGAAAAAGAAAATTGTGGCATATTGTTCGCAAAATTTTGACCATTACAAAAAGGTTTCTTCACCCGAAAGCCATTGTTGTGGCATGCAACACTGCAAGCAGTTTGTTTGAGGACAAGATTAGAAAAATGGTGGCTGACGTGCCAGTGTTTTTTGTTACCCCTTTAATTAATGGTAAAATTTTATCGCAAAAAACTCTTATTCTTGCAACAACTAAGACTGTAAATTTCAACAAAGAAATTGAAAAGTCAAGTCAAAATGCAAATTGCTTTGTCTTGGGTTTTGACGATTTGGCAAAAAAAATTGATTTTGCAAGGAAGTCAAACCAAGCAAAGGCAGATTTAAAATTATATTTGCTAGACATGTTGTCGAGATATAAATCCTGTGGAATAAAAAATATTGTTTTAGCTTGTACACACTATACTTACATTAAAAATCAACTTCGAGAAATTTTTGGGAATGTGAAATTTTTTGAAAAAAGTAAGCTTGTGGCAAAGGAGCTTAAGAATTATTTGATAGGGAATGTTCCCCAATTTGAAAAACGAAACAAAAAATCAATCTCGCAACTTTTCAAAACACAAGTTAAGGTCGTGGAAAGTTTGGATAGGTTGAGAAATATTGACAAAGGTTTCGTGTAAGAATTTCTTAAATTTTATGAAAAATAAAAAACCTTCCGAAGAAAGTTCTCAATGATGGTGGAGATAAACAACTAATACACGAACTGCTAATTTTAGATAAAGCAGAGGTT
>CAYLWT010000017.1:0-11718 GCA_964387705.1 uncultured Christensenella sp. | reverse complement strand
TGAGTTTACCAAAAAAATTGGAGATTAAAATAATGAAATTGGTAATAATTGCTGGTGGAACAAGAACCATTGGCATAGAATATGAAAATTAAGAAGTTTTTTTGAATATAACATAAGTTTAAATTGATGAGATTTATGCTAAATCGGCCGTCAAAATAACCATAAAAAGTGCAGGAACTGCACTTTTTTTGCAAATTTCAACATTTTTCTTTTTTTAGTTGTGTATATCTTAAATATTTGTTATACTAGAAAAAAATAAAAGAAGAAAACAAAATGCAATGGATAATTTTGACAGTTGTCAGCGTAGCGTTCGCACTTTTAATGATTTTTAATAAAAGAATTGGTGAAAACAAGATGACATTAATTCTTAAGGTGTTTTCTGTTGTTCTTTTTGTCTTGTTTTTTGTAAGAAGCTTTTTAAATGACAATTTTGTGTGGGTTATAAATGGTGGTGTGTATGGCGATGTGTATTATAAAACCAACGATTATTTGCAAAGCATTCTTCGTTGGGGAATTTTGGTGGCTTATGTTGCATATCCTTGCGCAATTTTCTTTAAGTCTAAATTTTTTAAAAATTTATCGGTATACTTTTGCTTGCCTTTTGCAATTTTGAATTTGATATTCTACAACCAAACAATGCAATATTTTATTACGAGTTCTGGAAGAGCGATTTATGCTGCACCTTGGCTGAGGCATATGGAATATTCGCTTGAACTTGTTTTGCTTATTTTATTTCCCCTTTTGCTTCGTTTTGCTCTTAAGTTTAAATTTGATGTTAAAAACAAAAGGGAATGGCTTACATTTTTTATATTTTTGCCAATTGTTTTGATAATTTGTATTCCAGTGACTGTTCCACAGTCAATTTTGGGCTTTACTAAAAAATATATGATTCCATTTACCACACCACATTTTTTGTGGATTGCGGTGATTTTATTTTTGTTTGCTTCGATATATTTTATATTTAGGTTTAAGGACCGCGATACAAGATTTTGCGTTTGTACATTTTTGACACTCTATTTGTTTTTGCATTACAATCAAATATATCTTATGGACCTTAATATGAAGAGACTCCCTTTTCAACTTTGCAATCTTGGTGCATATTTAATTTTGATTGCAATAATCATCAGGAAACAATCATTTTTTGATTTTGTTATGCTAGCAAATGTCCCAGGTGCGATGATTGCTTTTTTGGTTCCGGACATTAAAGAGGGGATGCTGTCATATTGGAATATCCATTTTTACATAGAACATACCTGGGTGTTTTTAATTCCGCTTTTGCTTGTTGCCTTAAGAATTTTTGAAAGACCAACAAAGAGGTCAATCAAATCTTTCTTTGTAGGGTTTTCAATTTATTTTGTTTTTTGTGCTATGGCAGGGATTTTTGCAAATTGCGTTCTTTACAAGCCTTTTGATGAGTTTTTCAATAGAGTTAATTATTTTTATTTATTCGATGATACTGTTGTAAATGCTCTTTCATTTTTGGCGTTTACGCGAAAATGGAGCATTGTGTGGAATGGATATAGGTTTTATCCTATTTATATGCTTATGGTATTTGCATTGTTTTCGGTGGTTTGTTTGGGCTTTTTGTATGTTTATACAAAACTTTGTAAGGTTGGGGATAACCACTTCACTTTGCGAAAATATAGAATTGAGATGCGTAAAGCACAGGGTAGATATAAAAATTATAATCCAAAAGTGGGATATGAAGATTAAGGAGAGAGGGTATGCTTAAAATTGAACATTTAACAAAATCATATGGCAATAGCAAAATTAAAAGCGTAGATGATTTGTCACTTGAAATTAGAGATGGAGAAGTCTTTGGCTTTTTAGGCCCAAATGGGGCGGGAAAAAGCACGACGATCAAATCTATAGTTGGAATTTTGCCTTTTTCAGAGGGGAAAATTACAATTGATGGAGTGGACGTTGTAAAATCACCATTGAAAGCAAAAAGACTTATTGGTTATGTTCCAGATAATCATGCGGTGTTTGAAAGATTGACAGGAAGAGAATATGTGAATCATATTGCAAACCTTTATGGTGTGGATATGGAGCAAGTGGAGGAAATTAGTTCATATTATGTAAAACTTTTTCAACTTGAGCATGCATTTGACAGCCCAATCTCCAGTTATTCTCATGGAATGAAGCAAAAAATATCTGTTATAGCAGCGCTTGTTCATAAGCCAAAACTTTGGGTGCTCGACGAACCAATCACAGGGTTGGACCCACAAAGTGCCTATCTTTTGAAAGAAACAATGCGCAATCATGCACACAAAGGCAACATAGTGTTTTTTTCTTCTCACATTCTTGATGTCGTTGAAAACTTGTGTGATCGTGTTTGTATTATAAAAAAGGGCAAGCTTATTGGGGTGTATGATTTGCATGAAATGAAAAAGAATGGGGAATCGCTTGAAAAACTTTTTATTGAAACCATTTCAGACAATGATGAATTTTTAAAAGAGTTTGAAAATCAAAGGACAAAAACA
Source organism: uncultured Christensenella sp. (assembly GCA_964387705.1). GTDB lineage: Bacteria > Bacillota > Clostridia > Christensenellales > UBA1242 > UBA7862. Next base: position 9,235 of record CAYLWT010000017.1, on the reverse strand, counting down.
GATGGAGAATAGGAATTGCTGTCAATTGTAGAGAACAATGAAAACAATTGCACACAAAAAAAGAATTAAAAAATCAAATAAAAGGGGCAAATATGGCACAAATTTTAGAACTCTTTAGGCTGCAGATGGATAATAAGTATGACATTTTTAAACACAAAGATGTCAAGACTTTTCTTATGCTTGTTTTTAAGTATCTTATTTTGGCAATCGCGATTATTTTGACATTATATTTAATTTTAAATAAGATTTTTTTCATGCTGTTCATAAACGTGAATGAAGATTTGATGTCAATTGTTCTTTTTGCAACGCAGGCTATTAGTTTTGTTTTCGCAGTTGCAAGTATATTGCGAACATTATATTTCTCGAAAGACAATGAACTGTTTATGGTTATGCCTGTAACATTTAATCAACTGTTTATCTCAAAAATAATGATGATTTACATAAATGAACTCATATTTAACGTCCTCTATATGTTTCCAATTTTGTTTACTTTTGGCCTTTTGGGCAATTTCTCAATTTGGTATTTTTTACTTTTAATTGTGTTTGTTCCCATTTTGCCAGTTTTGCCAATTGCACTTGCTTCTCTTATTTCAATTCCTCTTATGTTTGTTGTAAAATTTTTCAAGAAAAATATTTGGGCGACTATTATAACAATATTAATCATGGTCGCAACGATTTTTGTTTTGTATATGGAGCTGGTTTCCCAAATTTCTGGGGCAATTAATATTGCAGAAAAGCAAATTGCAACAGGTCTTAAGGTGAACAATGCAATAAAAAAGATTGGGAGCGCAATTTTTTTGTATAATAATTTGGCACTTAGTATTGTGAAATTTAAAATGATGTGGTTCCCATTTGCATATTTATTTGGCTCAATTTTGGTTTTTATGCTTTGTTTTTTGATAATAAAACCTTTTTATTACAAGGTCGCAACAATTTCGCTTGAAAATTCCACCAAAACTAAGCCAAAGGTGGGAAAATTTAAAAAAAGAAAACCTTTGAACGAATTGCTGTTAAATGAAATCCGAACGACGTTTCGTTCACCAGCATACATTTTTCAATTCTTTTTGTTCCCGCTTTTTATGCCTCTCATTGTTTACACTTATGATAAACTTTTGATAACTATTGCAGTAAATCAGGCTGGGCAAAATATGATTCTTGGTTCGCATATCTTGATATTGTCAATTATTGCACTTATGAGCAACACAATTTCATCCATTGCGATTTCAAAAGAGGGCTCGAATTTTTATCTTTCGAAAGTTTCGCCAGTTTCATATCAAACTCAAGTGGCCGCGAAATTGATTTTCAATGTAATTTTCACTATTTCAGCAATTATTGTCACAACGATAACAACATTTATTTTTACCGAACTTGAACCTCTATTTATTTTGCTCTCAAGCATTGTAGTCATTTTCCTTAGCCTTGGACATATTGTTCACAGTTTTGATATAGACTTGCAAAATCCAGTGCTAAATTGGTATGATAATTCTGAAATCTCGCAAATGAGCAAAAGCACAACAAAAAGTATGATATATGCTTTGGTGTTGTCGCTTGGTGTTTTTGTACTTGCAACACTTGGCGGAACTGCTGGCGTTGTGGTGGATATTGTGCTGAGTATTATATATTTGGTGGCTCGAATCCATTTGTTGAGAATCAGAGTTTATCACTATTATAATGCGATGGAGGTGTGAAATGAAGAAAGTTGTTATTTCAATTTTGCTTGTTTTGCCGTTCCTTCTAATCTTTTTTATTTCTTTTACCGGCCAAATTTTGTCTAAATATAACTATATTCCAGTTGAAAGAGTGGCTCTTTTGGATGAAAATGGAGAGGAGATTTCAACGAATATTGTAAAAATCGGGAAAAATGAGAGTTATCGGTTGAGAGTAAAAATTTTCCCTGAATTGGCAAGCAACAAACAATATACAATTACAAATAGTAAGCCGGAGATTTGTGAACTTGATGAAGAAACAGAGGAAATTCGCTCAAAAAATGCGTATGGCGAGTCGACAATAATTATTTCATCAATAGATAGGCACTATGTTCAATATGTTTTGAAAGTTATCGTTACAGAGGAGGATATCGGAGAAATTAAGATTGTCCAACAAAGTGTTACTGTCGCGGTTGGGAAAACTTCCGCTCCGCTTGAAATTCAAATTTTGCCAACGACTACATTGTTTGAAAATCGAGGATTGGTGTTTGAATCATCTGACGAAAGCGTGGCAACTGTTGACGAGAGAACAAAAACAATTTTTGGTAAACAAGTGGGGACTGCGACAATAACTGTTCGTTCTGACCATAGACCAGAAGTTTTTGATTCTATTACGGTTAATGTGGTTACTGAGCAGGTTATAAGTTGGAACGAAACAGCAAAAGTTGATCAAGAGTTGAATGTGGAAATCGACTTGTTTGATCTTATTAAAACGATTCCAGAAAATTTAAAAGAATCAGTAAAATTTTGCATAAAGTCATATTACACAGAATCTCAACTAGAGGTGTCGCTTGACGAATCAAACTTTATTTCTCCGGGGAGAATTAAGTTTAAGCAAGCAAATGTAAGCATTATTGTAGAGGCAAGTGTTGAATATAATGGTGAAACTTATTCTGAAAAAATAATGCTTGTGTCTGCATCTGAATAAATTGTCATTTTTTGTTGCTTTATTTTTAAAAGTTAGTTATAATCAAAATAAGACATATAAGGAGGGGAAATGAAAAAGGGATTATTTATTAATTTTTTGGCTTTAATTATCGCTTGTGTTGGGTTTTTTGTTGGGTGTAACACCGAAAAGACTATTGAAATCTCAGCACCAAACGGAGTTTGCCAAGTTGCACCTTCGGAGTCCATTACATTAAAATTGGAACTGAAAGGTGTTAGTGCTGAGAATGTTACATTCTCAATTATAGAAGGGAGTGAATTTGCTGTTATTACAAATGATGGCAAACTTACTGCAAACAATGATGCAGTCGTAGGGGAAATTATCAAAGTTGTTGCGGAGTCTAAAAACGATGAAGTGAAGTCGAATGAGCTCTCAATAACAATTTGCAACAAATTTACAAGCAAACTTTCACTTTCCGCGGATAGAAATTCATTGACAGCAGACAACAACACTTTGCAACTTACACCAATTTTTGACAATTATGTGTCGAATAAAAATGTGTCATATGAAGTTGTTGCAGGAAGCGACTTTGTTACTGTTGATAAGAATGGAAAGGTTTCATTGGTGGCGGACACTACAAAATATCCTACCGAGAAAACTACTTTTAAAGTTAAAGCAATCTATGATGCCAAAACTGAAATTTATGCAGAATTGGAATTGACATTCTTGTTGCCATTGCAAGATGTTAAAAATATTGCGGTTGAAAATTATACAATAAATGCAGAAAATTATACAGATACATATGTTTCAATTGTTGGAAGAAGTGAAAGCGGTTCAATGAAGAACATTGATGCGGAATATTTCAACTTCTATGGTGACAACACTGTGGCATCTGTGGCTGCAAATGGGAAAATCTCAATCAAAGGTCACGGCACACAAGAGGTAACTGTCAAGTTGGCGGGGAATGATAGCATTTCTAAGAAATTTTATATTTATGTTTTTGCAACGCCAACAGCCATTTCATTTGATGAAACAAAAACAAATACATATGTCGCAGGGACAAGTACACTCTCTTTTGGGAAAAGTGAGGGATTGAAACTTGCAGATATGCTTGCTTTTTCAAAGAGAAACGGGCTTAATGTTACAGAGGCGTTCAAAGTTTATGTTGACGGGACTGAGCAAACATACACAGAAGAGGGCTTGATGTTTGAAAGCACAGGGACAAAAACTGTTAAGGTGGTTTCGGATCCATCTATTCCAGACTTTAGGGGCACAACAATGCCAGACATGCATGAGGTTTCTTTTGAATTTACAGTGAATGTTAATGATGGCGTGAACGTTACAACCGTCAGCGAATTTAAAAATTATAGCGCTCAAAAAGCTAACACTACTGCAAACATTTTGGCAAATATAACTCTTACTGCAACGGATAATTTTGGCGGAAGTCAAGAGCAAGGGTTTGGGGGACTAACATTTTTTGGAGATAGGTACATATATGGCAACGGTTATGCCATTGATACGGAGAATCTTCCTGTGGCAGAAACTGGGCACGTAAGTCTTCTTGAGTTTAAACCAAACAGTGAATCAGATGAGTATTATACTGTTCAAATTTCAGACCTTACACTTCTTGGTGGGGCAACAGTGCAAGGAGTTTCTGTTAAGGACTCAACGAAATCAGTCGTTACTGCAGCCAAAAATGAAGTACTTGGAGTTTTCCAACGTGGAATTTTGGTCAATCAAGGATATCCTATAAACAAAGGTCCATATGTGAAAAACTTCTTGCTTGACAATGTGACCATAAAACAGTTTTATACAGGACTTAGATTGTGCCATGCTGTTGATGGACTGTTGGATAAAGTTTATGTTGATAACTGCTTTGGAAATGGCATTGAAATGGTGCAAAATACAGTGGAAATCAAAGACATTCACATTGGCAAAGTTGGCGCTTTTGGAATTGAAATAACTCCTGATGACATGGGCGGAGAGGGAACGTCAAGCCCATCCGGGAGGTCAGGTAAGGATTTTAACCAAGCCCAATCAATCAAACTTACTGGGACAATAACAAGCGAAAACTACAATTCCTCAACGCCTTATTTGGATACGTATGATGGAGCGGTTAGTTCGCTTACAAGTGGACAGGTAACGTCTGTTGCAGCTCTTGTTGAAGCAATATGTGGAGCAACTGTGAAGGCGATAACAGGAGATAATACTGCACAGGCTAAATTGGGAGAGTTGTTGACACATATGCTAAAAAAAGATGGGCAAATGAATAACTTTATGCTTATCTTTGTTAATCCAGAAAAATTTCCTGGATACACAAAGGGGAACACTGAAAGTAAGTTTGCAGAATATCCTGAAGTTGGCAATATGGCAAAAATTTCCGAGGTTCTTGCAAAATATGCAGAAAACCCAGATACGTATACAGATTATCAGAATTATCAATATCTTCTTATGGACTTGGCCGCTGGCAGTACAAATATTGGACAAGTCATCTTGGTCAACCAAGCATATGTGGCCAAATAAGTCGTAGCAAGTTATCAAAATTTCTTGTTTATATACACATAGCAAAAATTGTTTTATCAATCAAAATCGCGTTTGAACACCAAGAGGGCATTTGTCCTCACGAAAAGGTGTCGCAGACGCGATTTTTTGCATAAATTATTAGATGATTTAATTTTTTGATAAGCAATAAAAAACAAAAGATTGTGTGTTTGAATTTTTTTGAATCGTGATATTAATGAGTTATATTTAAAGATTTTTCACAAAAATTTCACAATTTTGCATTATTATGTGGGACAAGATAAAAAGTGTTTGTAATTTATAGTTGCAAATTAAAAATATATGCTATAATAATTAAGAGGAAACGTATGATAAACATTTTAATTGTAGATGATGAACCAAAAATAGTTGAGGTTTTAAAGGAATATGCGGAATACAATGGCTTTATTGTAGATACCGCATTTGATGGATTGGAAGCCTGCGACAAGGTTGAAAAAAAGAATTTTGATTGCATTATTATGGATATTATGATGCCAAATTTAAATGGATATGATGCCGTAAAAGCAATAAAAGAAATTAAAAATATTCCAACAATAATGATAAGTGCAAAAGGTGAAGAGTACGACAAATTGAAAGGTTTTGAACTTGGAATTGATGATTATATTGTGAAGCCCTTTTCACCAAAGGAAGTTATGGCAAGAATAAAGGCCCTTATGAAAAGAACGAAAGGCCTTAACGATTGCATGGAACTTGACTCGCTAAAAATTGACTTCGATGGACACATTGTTTTTGTTAAAAATGAGCAAATAAATTTGACAAAAAAAGAATATGAACTTTTGTTAACCTTGATAAAAAATAAGGGAATTGTGCTTTCAAGAGATAAATTGCTTTCGGAAATATGGGGGTATGATTTTGATGGCGATTATAGAACAATTGACACTCACATTAAGATGTTAAGAGCCGACTTAAAAGAGTGTGGAAATATGATAAAAACTGTAAGAGGAGTTGGGTATAAATTTGAAAATGACACAAAAGAAAACTAACGGAATTAATTTTAAAATTTTGATTAGTTTTTTGACAATTATATCAATTATTATTTTTTTGATTTGGCTTCTAGAAATTATTTTGTTCCAACCGATTTACAAAAAGATACAAACGAATCAAGTAAACAATGTTAATAATGAAATAGTCAAAAATTATCCGAACTATGAATTTGATGATTATATAAAATTATCAATAAAAAATAATTGCAATATTTTGATTTTTAAAATAGTAGGGAATAATGCGAATATAATTATAAATACAACAAGAAATGTTGACAATATTGAATTAAATCTAATCATAAATGAATTAATTAAAAATCTAGGAACTAAAACAACAACTACTTATCAAAGTACAAGCAAAGGCTATGACACAATAAATGTAGGTGAAGTTGGAAGTTTCAACGAAGAAAATATTTATTTCTATACAGGAGCAGTTCTTACTCCAATAAACGGAGTTATACAAGTTTCCACGATAATTCTGCTTATAATAACTTTGGTTAGTTTGGCAATAGCCATTGTTGTTTCAATAATTTTATCAAAGAAGATATCAAAACCTATTCAAAACATATCAAATGAAGCGAAGAAATTGTCCACAGGGGATTTGGACATATCCTTTAATGAAAAAGGATACAACGAAATTGAAGATTTGAGCAATACTTTAAATTATTCCATTGAAGAAATAAAGAAAAGTCAAAAGTTACAAAAAGAAGTTATACAAAATGTTTCACACGAATTAAGAACCCCACTAACATTGATAGAATCTTATGCCGAACTAATAAATGATTTCAGCGGGGATAATCCTAAAAAAAGGAAACAACATACAGATATAATTTTGGAAGAATCTAAAAAGTTGGAAAGTCTTATCAATGATATGCTAGATTTGTCAAAGATGCAAGCAAACACAATTGAATATAATATGGAGGAATTCAATCTTTCCAAAAGCATAGAAAAATTTGAAACTTTTTATAAAAATAAATATAAAGATTTTGACTTTAAATTTTCGTATCCAAAAAATTGCAATATTTATGCCGACCCAAAAAGAATTGAACAAGTTATGACAAATTTGATAAATAATGCAATAAATTATTCTCAAAAAGATAATAAAAAGATTATTGTTTCATTGAAAAAAATAGAAGAAAATAAATATAAATTTTCCGTTCAAGATTTTGGGATAGGGATTTCAAAAGAAGACCAAAAACAAATATTTGATAGGCATTTTAGGTCTATAAGTGCAAAAAGGGCGGTCGCTGGAAGTGGAATAGGTTTGACAATTGTCAAAGAGATTTTGAACTATCATAAATTTGAATATGGGGTTGAAAGCGAAATTAATAAAGGCAGTACCTTTTATTTTGTTTTTACAAATAAAAAATAAAGTTTATAGAAAACAAAAAAAGAAAATTTTAAAAATTTTTAGAATTTTCTTTTTTTTCACACATATTTCACATTTGAATGATATCATCTCTTGCGTAAAAGGAGAAAGAAATATGAAAAAATTTTTTAGGAATTTTCTATTGATTGTATTGATTGTTCCAATGATGTGTTTGTTTTCGGCTTGTGATATCTCCACAAGTAGTGAAGTCGTAAGCATTGAAAAGACATCAAGTGAAGGCTATGTGGACACTTATACAATAACTTATGAAAACGGCAAAACTTATTGCTTTACAGTAACAAATGGGAGCAATGGGAGCAACGGAAGAGACGGGCAAGATTATGATATTAACACAATTTACGAGAAGGCTCAAGAAGCAGGTTTTGAGGGCACTTTTCTAGATTTTATTGATAAATATTTAGATTATGACGAAAATTTGCTTTCAACAAATATCAACAAATCTCTTTTGTCTGTTGTGAGTGTGTATTGTACATTTACAAAGAATCAAATGTATCTTCAAATGGGCAAAATTTACACACAAGAAGTAACTTATAGTTCTGCTGGCTCTGGGGTTATTTATTCACTTGACAAAGAAAACGGCAACGCATACATAATCACAAATTATCACGTAATATATGATGTTGATAGTCTTCAAACCAATGGTATAAGTGATAAAATATCGGTGTACCTTTATGGTTATGAAAGTGAAGACAATGCAATAAGTGCCACATTGTTTGGTGGGTCAATGGATTATGATATTGCTGTTTTGAAAGTTGAAAATAGCGATATATTAAAAAATAGCGATGCGGAGGAAGTTCAAGTTGCAAATTCGAACGACATAACAGTTGGTGAAAAAGCAATTGCTATTGGCAATCCAGAAGCCCTTGGAATATCTGCGACAAGTGGAATTGTAAGTGTAGATAGCGAATATATCACGATGAGCAGTCTAGACGGGAAAAGTTATGTAAATCATAGAGTTATTAGAGTTGACACCGCAGTAAATGGGGGTAATTCTGGCGGGGGATTGTTTAACTCGGACGGAAAATTGATAGGTATTGTCAATGCTAAAATATCTGATAGTAGCATTGAAAACATTGCTTATGCTATTCCAAGTAACATTGCAATTGGAATTGCGCAAAACATTATAAACAACAATGGGACATTCAAAAGGCTTGTTTTGGGAATAACTCTAGACTCTCAAAACGCAAGAAGCGTTTACAATGGAACAACTCAAAAGGTTGATGTTGTTGAAGATGTCGTGATAAAAACGATAGATGCTGATAGTTTGGCTTCTACATTAAATCTTGCTGTCGGCGATGAAATTGTTTCTGTTTCAATCAATGATGAAAATTCGATTACAGTTGATAGAACTTTTAAAATAATAGATTATTTATACAACGCAAAGGTTAATGATACAATAACCATTGTTGTTCAAAGAGATGGTGAAACTGTTGAAATTTCTTTTCTTGTAAGTGAAGAAAATTTGACAAATAACAATTAAAAGGAGGGTTTTGTTTTCGTTTCTTTCTACCTTTTACCTTGCTAGAAGTTGAGTATTCCCTTACAAAACAGACAGCAATTTTAACTTGTGGTGATGTTGTTTGGACTTTTGTTTTTGCAGTTTGTTGTGCAAACATCATGACATAGTTAAGTCATTTATTTCTCTTTCTTTTTAAAATATAGAATTGTTTCCCCTAGCAATTCTATATTTTTTTAAGGGGACAAAGGTTAT
>CAYLWT010000016.1:0-12302 GCA_964387705.1 uncultured Christensenella sp. | reverse complement strand
ACAAAAAGATACACAAGTATATTTATAAAAATATGAAGAAAGCATTTAAGAAAATAGATAAAGAAGATAAAAAGTACCAACGAGAATTAAAAAGAAAATTAAAACTTAAACAAAAGGAAGAAAAATTACAATTAGACAAGCCTACAAATCTTTTTGTGTTAATCTTCCGCAAGTTGTTTTCTTGCAAAAAAAATGTTGTTACGGACACAAACAATTTACAATCCGACTAGCGTAGCATTTGTTTTTTTAAGAGAGTAGCAACAAATGTTGTGAAATTGTGGGTAACTTAAAAAGTTATCCATAATTTCAGGTGTTGTGGGAATGTGGGTTACTCAGAGAGTTATCCACATTTCCAAATTGCTGTTGGCAACTTGTAAAGTTGTCAATGGCAACGGTCAATACCCTTGCAACATAAAAATACAAATAAAAGAATAACCTTTTCGCACCGGGACTAAGGGCTTGCCCGTGTCCCAGTGCGGAGTGTTACTCTACTTGACAATTAGTAACACTTAACGGAATGATTTAACAAAATAGGAGTTTTTATGGAAAATATACAAAACCAAAAAACTGCCTTTTACTTGTTCAAAAAAGAAAGAATTTACAGAGATAAAACACTGACTTCTCTATACTTTAAGTCGAATAAAGAACAAGTAGAAAAGAAAAGTTGTCCAATAGATATTGACGGAGTTAGGTATAAATTAAATAAAGTCACTGGCGAGCTGGAATATTACACAAAAAGTGAAGTCCAAAATTCAATGGCTTGTTCTTTAAGAAGAACGAAAATATTACTCAATATGCTTCTTGAAATGAATGACTTTGACTGGTTCGCCACACTTACCTTTGACAGACAAAAGATAGATAGAACAAACGACAAACTTGTATATGACACATATGTAAAATACATTAATAATGTTAAACATCAATATCCGAGTTTCAGATACATAACAGTTCCAGAACGTCATGAAGATGATTGCATACACTTTCACTTGTTGATTGGTGGACTTACACCAAAACAACTAGGACTTGTAAACAGTGGCAAAGTATGTTGTTCTTGGGCTTTTTATAAAAACAAAATATGTAGTAAAGAATATTTTGAAAGGACTAAAGACAAACATGAACTTTCTGACACTGACGGGCTTCCAATTTACAATGTAACAACATTCCCTTATGGACTTACAACAGTGTCAAAAATTATGAGTCGTGCAAGATGTAATAGTTATGTAAAAAAATACATGGACAAAGACCTTGGAAAGTCAACAGAAATATTTAAAAAACGTTTCTTCTATTCAAAGAACCTAAATGTTCCGGCAATTGTTGAACAACTTATTGGGGCAGATTTTGAATCACCCAAAAATTTACAATATATCTTGGCAAATGACCCACACTTGCAAAATGCAGATTTTACCTACTATAACAAAGATCATAACATTTTGCAATATTGGGAAGAAAATGCCATTAAGAAAAATATAGACAGCGGACTTATTCCACTATCAGACACCGAACTGAAAAGTTTGGAAAACTCTACAACAAAAGGAGAAATTTATTGGCAAAAAAGTTTTTAAGAAAAAATGAAATTAGGACTGATTTAAACCCAGTACATTTAAATAAACATGGCTCTCCACATGAAGCGGTTATAACTGCAAAACATGGACACAAGTTCAAAGCAAACACAAAAACTCATTCAAAATTCGTTGACGGAGTTGAGTGTCTAGACTTAGAGCCTAACTTGCCAGATAACGTTAAGCACAAAAGAATTAGCCCACCATTTTGGCAAAGTGAAAAACAATTTGGTAATAAAAAAGGCAAGGCTTCCAAAGTCTTGCGTAATAAAATAAAAAAATACAATAAGAAATTTTATTGATAGAAAAAGAAATTCAGTACCCGCGCTGTGTTGCCACAAGACGTCAACTTAATGACCAATCTGAATTTCTGTAATTATTATACACCAATAAAATTAAAATTGCAACACTTAAATTTAAAAAGGAGAAAAAAATGAAAAAATTTTTACTAATTTTAATGAGCATTATATTGCTCGTAGGGGCTTCATTTGGCCTTGTTTATGGAATTACAAATTTTAATAAGTTAAGTTTCAATGTTGGCAATTCCGAGAATAAACAACAAACAAATGATAACGTTGAATTGGTTAATAAATACAAAAAAGAGATTGAAAGTTTGAATGAAAATATTTCACAACTTAATTCTCAAATAAATAGTCTACAAACTGGTATTGATGAGAATGAAAGGCAGATTGAAAATTTAACAAGTCAAAAAAATAGTCTTGAAAAGCAGATTGATGAACTTAATGTTTCTGAAAAAGAAAATACTCAAAAAATTGCTGATTTGAATACTCAAATTTTAACACTTAACACCCAAATTGAAGAGAAAACTGCTGAGTGCCAATCTCTTGAAAGTCAAAAAACATCTTTAAATTCACAAATAGCTGAATTACAATCAAAAGTAAGTTATTACGAAAATCTATTATCTGGATTTGACTTCTTGTTCGTTTATACCCCTTGTGACAAAAATATTGGTGGCCGAAATGTCTGGTATGACGGAGATAATATCTATTATTCATATAGTTCTTTTCAGCAATATGTTTATGACAAAGGAACAAACACATGGATAGATAAAACTTGGGGTGGCTCTGTTTTTTATCTATATGGAGAGTATGTTTGGACAGACGGAGAAAACCTATATTCTTCTTGTATGAACCATACAGTTGTTCTTGATAGAGAAACACAGTCTTGGAATTTAGTTACATTTTCTGGCTTAGATGGAGTGGAAATGCAGAGTGGTTGTGTATGGTCAGATGGTGACGATGTTTATTATTCATATGATAGTAATCAATATGTTTTTGACAAAGAAACAAAAGATTGGAAAACAAAAACATGGGAAGGTTTTACCAGTATTTATGGAAATTATATTTTTTCTTATAATGATGTTATTTATTATACTGGAAGTAGCTCAATTTATGAACTTAACAAAGAAACTGACACTTGGGTTCTTTCTGACAAATGTTTTCGTGACTTAATAAATGAAGATGGTACAAGAACAGAAGATTGCCTTTCTTTTGGCCCTCAAAAAATGTTTGTTTGTAAGGACAAGTTGTATTTTATTGAGCCTAATGTTGGGATTTATGTTTTTGATTTTGTTAACAATGGTTGGGTTCGGTTACTAGATACTTATTTCCCTACTGGGCTTATGGGTTATGATCTTTGGACAGATGGCAACAAATCTTATTTTTCATTAGAGGTAGGAAGCATTGGTGGTGGTAACTGGCATCAATATGAGTTTGTCGTGCTAAATAATGACTAAATGTTGTTACAAAAGGAGAAATTTATTGGCAAAAAAGTTTATTAACAAAAGGTTTAACTTAACAGATAAATTTATCGTTTATGATAAACCAAATATAAAACAATCTTATCCCCATTTTAGGAAATATAAAAAATCTGGGCACCCTGCAATGATAACTAGCGAGTATTCCAAAAACGAATGGAATTACAAAAAGGTTATGTATGGGAGTCATGACGGACGTCACTTGAATGATACTATCGATCCAAATCCTAATCCGCTCGACAAAAAGCCAATGAACGTTGCAAAACGAGTTAGACATGACCAAAAAAATAATTTCTCAACTTGGAGATATAATTGGAAGATTAGAAAATAAAAAAACAGTTCGCCCACGGGCAAAGCCCATTTATCGTAAAAACGACCGAACTGTTAAGCAATCTTTAAATTGCTATAATTATTATACACTATCAAAACTAAAAAAGCAATACTTTATTTTAAAAAGGAAAAACTATGGAAAATTTTATAAAATGTGATTTAGAATTTGAAGATGTTGAATTGTCTATATTAGTTAGGTCTTTGAGCCATTGTTTTGATAAACAACAAGAAAACTTTATATACATTTGCAAAGATGTATATCGAATTTGGAAATATTGCAAAGGCAACTATTGGAAAGCAAAAGATAATGAATATTATAATTCTTACAAATTGCTTGAAAAATTTGGCTTTGACAAAAAGGCTGTATCAAGATACAAACAGTGTTATGAAAAATTTATTGTTGACAATGAAGTAACCTTTGCACTTGCGATTCCTTTACAAGGTTTCACTTCTAGCAAGTTATTTGAACTTTTGCCACTGTCACAAGAAACAGTATTTGAGCTGGTAAACAAACAAATTATCCGCCCAGAAATGACAGTCAAACAAATTCGAGAATATATAAAAAACCTAAATGATGAGGATAACCCTGAAAAAGTTATTGAAGACACTTCTTTAAGTGAAATAAATGAAGAAGATATACCTATGGCTTACGATCCAAAGCAAGAATATGAATATTCATATTTTGAGTCGAAAACAAAAAATCAGCTGTTAAACATTGTTTGGGAATTGCAAAAAGCGTATCAAAAATTAAAAAATAAAAAGGAGAAATAATCAAAAAATGAACGATACACAAAAATTCAATAAAGAAATATATATAAAACGACTAGAACAAGAAAATATATTGTTAAAAGAAAAAGTAAAAACATTACTCCTTACAGAGAACGAAACCATAACTCGAATGTCGCAAAGAATAGAATTGCTTGTTGCAAGCAACAAACATTTGCTTCAAAAATTATCTTTTCTACAACTGACAAAATAACAATATCCAAAAAATTAACTAGGTGTTTTATTCACCTAGTTTTTTTATAAATAATTTGTTATAATTCAAATATAAGTATTCTTTTCCCTGCAATATGTTATTCTATTGTTTATAATGTTATTTCTTTATTATGCTAAAAATGAAAATAAATTAATTAGACAAAGGAGAATGTAAAATGGGAAGAAAAAAGAATTTAACATGGACACAAAGACTTCAAATTGAAACATTGAATAATGCAAGAAAATCTATTAAAGAAATTTCAAATATATTGGGTTTGCATTTCAGCACAGTATACAGAGAACTGAAACGAGGTGTGTATGAACACACAACAAAATGTGATACATTTTGGTATGGCATAAAAATTAAAAAAGAAATTAGATATTCTGCACAAATTGCACAAGAAAGATACAACCTACTTTGCACTGGCAAAGGCAGACCGCTTAAAATTGGCAATGATTATGAATTTGTCAATTACATAGAAAAACGTGTTGTAAAAGACAAATTATCCGCTTGTGCAACGCTTGGTGAAATAAAATATAAAAATTTGCCTTTTAATACAAGAATATCAAAAACAACGTTATACAGATACATTAAAATTGGCTTATTCCCACATATTAGACTTGAGAAACGAAAGAAAGAATATAAAAAAATCAAAATTAAACGTGCACCAAAGGGCACAAGTATTGAAAGGCGACCACATGAAATAAAATATCGAAATACTTTTGAAAATTGGGAAATGGACTGTGTTTGCGGTAAAACAAAATCTGTATTACTTGTATTAAGTGAAAGATTAACAAGAAAAGAAATAATTTTTAAAATGGAAAACCAAAAAGCGAACAGTGTCGTTAAGTGTTTAAACATTTTAGAGAGAAGATTTGGCAAGTCGTTTAAAAAGATATTTAAAACAATCACAGTAGACAATGGAAGCGAGTTCGCAGATTTTCAAGGCATAGAAAAATCTTCTTACAACAATAGCAAAAGAACGTCTGTGTACTATTGCCATCCGTATTGTTCATCAGAACGTGGCACAAATGAAAGATTGAATAGAGAAATACGTAGACTCATTCCTAAAGGCTCTGATATCTCAAAATACTCTATACAAGAAATTCAACAAGTTGAAGATTGGATAAATAATTATCCACGAGAAGTTTTAGGTTATGCAACATCACAAGAACTTTTTGAAAAAGAGCTTCAAAGGCTTGCCTAAAATTCATTTTTATTCAAAAAAATATTTATAATCAAAAAAGAGTGTAAAAATTCACACCCTTTTTATTGCCATGCAACAAAATTATTTTTGCTAAAAGAACCAGCTTCAACCATACCTTTGCAAAGGTATGGTTTGCCTTTTCTACCTACAAATCTATACCATTCTAAATCTATTCTAAAAATTTTTTAATTTTTTTGCTAAATTTTCTTGACTTTTCAAAAATTATACCATTCTTTATTTCCATAATTTTTTTATTTCTCTTTGAATCATTTTTTCAAAAATTTGTCTATTTTTATGATTTTTAAAAAACATATTTCCAAAAATTGCCAACAAAAATACATTTTAAAGTATTCTCAAAAAAGAAACTTATATACTAAATTTTAATAAAAAAACATACTCTAGAAAACTAGAGCATGCTTTTTCAAATATTAAAGTGGGAGATCTTTTTTGTCAAATTTGACAACAGACACTGCATAACACACAACTCCTATGGCGACAAGAATTGCCCATTTCCATAAAAATGTGAGAGTGCCAGTAGTTATTGACATTGTGTCAAAAAGTGACAATATTGTGGTGTAGTTGAAGTAATTCATTGCTTCAATTCTAATTGCAGATGGAATGGCTTTGCTTCCAAACAATCCCAAAATTGTTGCAACGAGGAAGAACATTGTAAGTCCGCCACCACAACCCATTGAAATTTTGCTTCTATTGAACCAACTTGAAGCCAAAAAGCAAATTCCAGAAATTGCGAACATTGTGATAAATGCCCCAACATTAAATAGAATAATTTGGCCGTAGCTTATTGAAATTTCGGAGCTTTGAACAATTGCCAAGCAAACAACGCTAGTAATTGTTGTGAGAGAAAACATTGCAAACAGTGACAAAATAAGGTATGTCATTTGAGTTATGCTGACCGTTTTTCTCTTTGTTGGGGTTGACAATACATATGCCATTGAACCACTGTCCACTTGTCCTGCGACGAGGTTGTTTGATGCCATAATAACAAATATCATTGGAAGAAGAAGCCCTGCTATTTTAAAGAATATTGATCCGATAACAAGTTCATAAACATTGAGAGTCGTGATTTCGTTTAATGCATCCGTAACATTGTCTGGAAGGCTTTCAAACATATTCTCACTAATTTCTTTTATTATAGTTGCAGAATATTTGGTAAGTTCAACTTGAATTTCTGTTTCCGAAAGGGCTGGATCAGTTTGTGCTTCCAATTGTTCCTTTTTGTCTTGAAGCCTTGCTTTGTAAGTTACAATGGCAGTGTGAGAAATGTCTTGCAAGTCTTCTTTTTCAAAATATTTTGATATTGCAATTTCTTTGTCGTGATAAGGGATTTTTTGGTCAATATAAATGCCACTTAAAACTTGCGGAATATAGCTTGCGGAAAATTTTGAGACATCATGCGAGCCTGAGTCTGCATAGGCCTTTATTGCCGTTGAAATAAATGATTTTGCAGTATTTGCAGTTTCTTCATCATTTTCGGTCAAAATTTGTTTATATATTGCATCCGAAATTTGATTTAGAACATAACCTTCTACTTTTGTGTCAGAATAATTATCTGCATCTGCAGATTCATCCCATTCGCCTGCTTCTTTTTGATAGAGATAATAATTTATAAGCGGATCAACAACTGCACTTGAACCAGTGCTTGATGCTTCCATGTTTAGTTTTATTGTTGCTCTTGCTTCTTTGTCAGCCAATTCTTCAGATTTCCCTTCTGCAAGGCCCGCTGCATAAAGAGCATTGTAGTTCGTTATTATTTCTTCCTTTTGAGTTTTATCTGTTTGCTCGTTAAAAAGTTTTTTCAAAGCATCGCATTGAGTGTCATAATTTGAAAGAGATTTGTCTACCAAATCATAATATGTTAGTGATTGCTCTTGTACCGATGTTTCAATGGCGTCTTTCACAAACATATCAAACATTGCACCACCAATTTTGTTTACATTTAGGTTTCCAAGCACCAAAATGACAATGGCAAGCATAAAACATGTGATTGTTGTTACAAATGTCCAAATTCCAGCATTTGCTTTGCATGATTGTTTGAATAAAGGTTTACTTATCATTGTTTATTCTCCTTTTTATATTCTTCTAGTTTTTGTTTAAAATGTTTTTCCAAAGTATAGGTTACTTCTGCTAAAAATTTCACGTCAAATTGTGTTAAATCATCAAAAAGTTTATTTATATCTTCTTTGTTTATTGAAACAGTCACTTGATGAAAATTCTTTTGGTCACGAATAATTTTGTATCCCATTGACTTAAACTTATCATAATCTTCTTTTTTATTAAATTCAATTTTATAATCGGAAACAGGTCTGTTCCTAAGGGCATTCATATCGGCAATGTCAACAATTTTTCCTTTATCGATAAGAGCCACTCGGTCACAATCTTTTTCTAGTTCCTCGTACAAATGTGAACTTATAAGAATGGTCTTTCCTTTGTCTTTTTCTTTTGCAATAATGTCCATAAATGCCACACGCATAAGGGGGTCTAGGCCTGTTGTTGGCTCATCCAGAATAATAATGTCTGGATTGGCGAGCAATGCAACAACAATAGCTGTTTTTTGTTTCATTCCCTTACTCATTCGTTTTAAGTTCGCAGATGGGTCAAGTTGAAGTTTTTCAATAAGATAATTTGCATAACTTAAATCTTTAACCCCCAGGAACTCTGCTTGTGACTTAATAAATTCTGTCCCAGTTGGGAGGTCAGGAAAAGCAATTTCACCTGGCACATATCCTATGTATTTTTTTGTTTTTTCCGCATCATTCCATGCATCAAGTCCGCAGACTGTAACTTTGCCATGGTCTGGTTTCAAAAATCCCATAATTTGTCTGATTGTTGTTGTTTTGCCCGCACCATTTGCGCCAACAAAACCAAGCATTTCACCTTTTTTAACATCAAAATTCAGGTCAAAAACACCACGCCCTTCGCCATAATCTTTGGTTAAATGTTCAATTTTTATCACTTCATCCATTCAATGCACCTCCGTAATCTTTATCCTCTTTGTAATATTTCATAAAGTAGTCTTCAAGCGTTTCCTTGAGGTGTTTAAAACTTTTAATCTTTACATGTGACACTGCCGAAATAAGCTTATTAATGTTTTTATCATCAATATTAACAATTAAGCCTGTTTCATCACGATTAACCACAACAAAATCATTATCTTTATTATCTTTTACAAATTTTTCAAGGTCATCTTTCGTTTCAAATTCAACGTGATAATTTTTGTTGTTATTATGCCTTAAATCATCTGCCACAAATTCGGATACAATTTTCCCATCTTTTATTATTGCAATTCTATCACAAGTTGCATCAACTTCGCTGAAGATATGACTTGAAAGCAAAATTGTTTTACCTCTTGATTTTTCTTCCTTCACAAATTCAATAAATTTTTGTTGCATACCAAGGTCAAGCCCGCTGGTTGGTTCATCAAGTATCAAAATTTCAGGGTCATTCATAAATGCAGTCACAACCGCAAGTTTTCTTTTGATGCCAAGGCTCATGCGCTTTGTTTCACCGCGTGGGTCAAGTTCAAAATAGTCAATCAAATGTTGCACCCACTTTTCATCTGTTACGTGTTTAAGTTTTTTCATCATATCCAAAAATTCATAACCAGTCAAGCCATCTGGCAGTGCAATTTCGCCTGGCAAATAACCCACTTTGTCCATAAATTGGGAGTAATTTTCAAAACTTTCCAACCCCAAAATTTTTACACTGCCACTGTCTGGCCTGCTAAATCCCATAAGATGACGAATGGTTGTGGATTTGCCTGCCCCGTTTGGTCCCAAAAAACCATACACTTCGCCTTGTTCTATTGCAAAGTTCGCATCAAAAACTCCTCTGCCATGTCCATAGTCCTTTGTAAAATGCGATACTTCTATCTTAGACATTTTCCCTCCTACTTATTTCAAAAATTTGCACAAATATTATTTTTAAAACAATTTTTTACAAATATTTTGAGCAATTTTTTGCTTTTTGACTTTTAAATTCATAAATTTTAATTTACTTGTGTCTAATTTCTTTACACGTGTATTATTATGTGCTAAAATGTAAAATAAGTCAACACGATTTGACAGCAAATTCTGTTGATTTGGTATGATAATAATACACTAATAAAGGAATAGTATAAAAATGGAAAAGAAAGTTGATGTTAGAGTTATAAAAAGTAAAAGAGATTTGCGAAATGCACTTTATGAATTGCTTAAAACAACGCCTTTTGATAAAATTACCGTCACGGATATCTGCAAAACTGCTATGATAAACAAAATGACATTTTACAACCACTATCAAGACAAATATTCCCTTCTTGACGACTGTGTTAAATCGCAGGCAATGGAAATTTACAAAAAAAGCATTGGAGATGTTGACGTTAATGAGGCTTTTGAACAAGACCCTGTGGGTTTTTGCGTAAAGCTTCTTTGCGCGGTGCTTGAAGAATGTTATGAAAAAAGACAAATTATAGAATCTCTTGTGTCGGGGGACAATGCTTTTGTGGGATATATCCTTGAAACTTGTGTGCAAAAGATAATTAACAACCTTTTGGAAGTGACAATAAAAGATTACAATCTTGAATATCCACTTCCTCTCATTTCGTCTTTTCTTGTGGGAGGAATTAAAAACGTGTTTGAAAAAAACTACATTCCCACACACCCTTCAATTGAAAAAGTTAGGGAGTTAAGCACAAAATTTTTCACCGCTATAGAAAAAAGCGACATTCTTGTTAAAGGTGGGATATAAACAGAAAAAGGGCATAAAAAATACCAAAGTAAACTTTACTTTGGTATTTTTTTAATGTTTAGTTGCTACTATCATTTGTAGCGTTTGTGTCACCATTTGTGGTGCTTGCTTCGCTTGCGGCATTTGCGACATATTTTTCATACATTGCATCAATAAATGCATTTGTAATCAAGTCCATACCTTTTGCATTTGGATGTCCCAAGCCATCATTTATAGCAGTAATGCAATATTCTGTCCAGTTGTCAGCAGTCCAAGAATAATTTGGATATACTTCAACAACTGTGCAACCTTTTTCCTCTCCAACTGACTTTATTGCATCGTTAAATGCGGTCAATCTTTCCAAATCTACAAAGCCTGTCAATTCTCCATTTATCAATTTGATATATGGAAGTGTAAATACAACAATCTCTGAAGATGTGTATTTGGCTTTTATGTTGCCAATAATAGTTGTGTAGGCTGTTTTGAAAGCGTCAACCGTTACGCTGGTATCCAACATATCATTGATGCCCAAATACACTGCAATGATATCTGGATTAACATTTGTATTATCATTGTGAAGTTGAGTACATCTATCTATTCCGCTTTTGGCTGTTCCGCCATCTTGCGATGTTTGAGTTGCCTTACTTCCCGAGCTTGAGTTGTTTACAAGCACTGTCATGCCCATATCGTCTGCAGCTTGCTTCCACCAAGTTTGGTCAACACTTGTGATGCCACTGCTTGAAAGCGCACCATTTCCATAAGAATTATAGTTTGCAACAACATCATCTGTGCCATCGTTATTCGAATCATAACCATCAAGTGTTGAGTTGTAATTTCCATTGTCAGACCAACCAGCAAACGCTGTCAAACTATCGCCCAAGAAAGAAATTGTTTTGCCGTTTGTGTGTTCATTTTTAACTTGGGTTGCTTTGGCCAGTTCAATTGCTTCCGCTTCTTCTGCTTCAAGTTTTGCATAGTTTTCTTCAAAGCTAACTGTTGCACCATCACCAACATAATACATATCAACTGGGAACGCACATTGATTAGACTTCGTATACACTTTTTCCCAGTACCAATAATTGAATTTATCTCCATATTCTCTATATGAAGAGTTGTAAATATTTGATGAACTACTATAATTTGTTACCAACATAAAGTTGCAATTACCAACAGCGAACGCAATTAATTCTTCACTACCAATTTCTATGCCACTAATAGTGCTATAAGTACTAGTTGCACTATCCCAAACTTCTATCTTTGTTGTGTAACTCCAAGGATTTTTACCAATCACTACAAGATCTTCCTCTCCATTCACATTACCATGATTTTGTGTTGATGCGTTTGCAGTAAAGTTTGCGAATGTAAGTTTATACATACTTACATAATTTTCACTTGCCTTTTCATTACTTGTAAATATAGATTTATTAATCACATAAGCATAAACCCAAGCATCAGTGTCTGTCACATCAGTTGTTACAATAGCTTCCGAACTAACATCGGATAACTTATTTGCAAAAATGAAACCTAACTTTGTAATTGTTTTACCAGAATATCCAGGCATCTCGCCATTTGAAATATTTTTTCCTTCAGCCATAACCATACCATAAGATTCTGAACCACCTTTAATTACATTAAATGCATTTTTTTGACCGATAACTGCTGTTGCCAAAGATTCATCATAGGCTTGTTCTGCATTTTTAGACCATTGACCAACTTTAATTTCAA
>CAYLWT010000015.1:0-12794 GCA_964387705.1 uncultured Christensenella sp. | reverse complement strand
TCATTTGCGGTTGCAATTACAAACACTTCCGAAGATTTAACATCATCAATACACGATTGAATAGTTACATATTCTTCTGCATTTTTATGATCTTTATCTTCGTTTGCAAACTTATCAAAATCATCCAACAAAACTAATGACGGAGCATTGTTTTTTGCATCTTCAAAAGTTTTTTTGATAAACTTAATAAATTCATCATCAGGCAAATTCTTTCTGCAAACATAACATTTTTTGCTACATTCTTCAATAAATGAATTAGCAATCAATGTTTTGCCTACACCTGGTTCGCCATAAAGCAATAACCCCTTTGGAATTTTCACTCCTAATTTTTGATACTTTTCGCTATTTTTTATAACATCACATATTCTTGCAATTTCTAACTTAATAGCATCGTATCCGATGACCTTATCAAAACCATTCATATAATACCTCCTTTGGTTTACAGTTGCATTATACCAAAATGGGTGTACTAAAAATCGGACAATGATAATGAATTTTTATTTTTTTCGATAACACCTCCTAATCAAAAATCTTTAACATTAAATATGTAATGTTTGAATAGTTAGTATAAACCGCACAATTTGAGAGAACGATTAACTTAAATTATACTAATCATACAAACATTATATCAAAGATGATTGATTTGCTCAAACATTTTAAGTAAAAAGTATAAATTTTATAATAATGGCTCAATCAGTTATTTTACATACTCGTTTTAAAATATATGTAAGGAGCAATCATTATGGAAAAAATCACTTATGACGATGTCATAACTAGAATGGGTTATTTTAGAAATAAAGCAAATTTGTCTATGAGAGAAACCAGTTTGCAACTAGGATACAACCCACAATTTATGTCCACAATTGAGAATAAAACAATAGAATTAAAAGTCAAAACTCTTTTGGAATTTTGCGAACTAGTAGACATTACGCCTCAAGATTTTTTCTATATGGGCGAACACTATAACAAAGAAGATAAAAACGTTTTAGATTTATATAATCAACTATCAAACGACAACAAACAAATAATATTAGATTTAATGAAAAAGTTGAAATAACAAAAAATAGCATTAGATTTTGTTCCTAGTGCTGTTTTAGTTATATCCTATTGTTAAAAATTAAAATAGATTTATCCTTGACTTATTTTTTAAATTCCAACCTCTGCCTTAAAAACAAAATACATACAACAACAAAACTTTATTCTAGAAAAGTTTGGTAGCAGTTTTTGGAATATTTTTGAGATAAATTGAAGCAAATAGGTTGCCGATAGAGGTTTCTCATTGGCGTTCTATTTGCAAAAAGTTATCCAAAAAGAAACAAAAAATGCGTGTAAAATTTCTCGCACCAGTAAAAGACTAAATCGAAACCTAATAGGGCTTCGATTTTTTGCTTATAGCGTTTAAGACATTCCAAACAACACATTTTGGAAAAACTTATATATCAAACCATTTTGAAAAACTATATTCCAAACTCAACCCCAAACCAATCATTGCTAAAAAATAACACGAACCCTTTAAAATCAAAGTTCGTGTTATTCATTTGTGGTTGCGGGGGAAGGACTCGAACCTACGACCTCCGGGTTATGAGCCCGGCGAGCTGCCAACTGCTCCACCCCGCGATGTTTAACAAAATCTATTATACATAAATTCTATGATTTGTCAAGCATAATTATTCCATTTTTTTTAGAATATTTTTATCTTTCGCTTGACAGTTAGCCCTTAAAACAATTAAACTAAAAATGTAAGATAAAAGGAGGCAAGTTGTGTCACTTCCAAACGAAATGATGTCCAACGAAGATATAGTTTTTGACTATCTTGACGAACTTAATCAATTGTTGGATTTTAAAAAGCAATCAAAACAAGAAGGCGACGAGCAAATGGCAAAGATAACAGACGAAACGATTTTGAGTATTTTGAAACACATGGATGCAAGTCAAAATCTTTCACTTGCAATTGACAAAGCAAAAGAAAACCCTAAAAAGTTTGATAGAGTTTTAATTTTGCTTAACCACCATGCACAAAAGGTTGCCCGCAGGGAGAACAGCCTTCAAGATGATCGTATGCTTGGTTAGATGATTACAGGTTGAATTTGTTCATTTTTGCTTGCGAGTATAATTGTGTCTAGTAGCAAGTCAAGGTCCGAAATAAGGGACTTTGGCTTTTTTGTTGGGGAATCTTGTTTAAATGGAACAAAAAATACACCTTTTTCATTCATAAGTTTTGCGATATTTTGCATATTAAGGCCCAATCCATCATTAGTTGAAATGGCAATTACAAGTGGCTTGTAATTTCTCATATGAGCCTTTGAAGACATTGTTACAGCATCGTCGCTAAGACCATTTGCAAGCTTTGCAAGGGTATTCCCAGTGCAAGGGGCAATTGCTAATACATCTATTTTGTTTTGTGGGCCTAATGGTTCTGCTTCGACTATGTTTTTTATAACTTTTCCTCCACAAATTGCCTCGATTTTTGCAATAAAATCTTTTGCTTTCCCAAACCTTGTGTCAGTTTCAAGTATCGCTTTCGACACAATAGGAATAACTTTATGTCCAGCAGCAATTATTTTTTCTAACTGGGTCAGAATTTGCTCACATGTGCAGAATGATCCCGTTATAGCAACACCAATATTCATTTTATCCTCCATTTACATCTTTTTAATTTCTTCCAAAATTTTTTGCAAAACAACTTTTCCGGCACTTTTGCTTAAGATTTTGCCTGGGAGTCCACTGCATTTAACAAAATTTGCACTAAATTGAATATTTGTGTCAATACAAGGGATTGATGCCAATTCAAAAATATATTGGTCATTTCTCAAGTTTTGGACAACATTGTTATCGAAAATCTTCGCGGGAATTGTGTTTATAATTAGGTCAAAATTCGGCAAAGGAGCATTTTCAATACGCCACGAATTTTGTGCCACCATTTGGGCTAAAAGGCGTTCCTTTTCATTTCGCATTGCGACATCAAATTTTACACCGAGACCACAGAAAATCTTCCATAAGGCTTTTGCTATTCGGCCACTGCCCAAAATTAAAATTTTCATATCAAACAAAGATTTACTGGTCACCTTTGAAATTTCTCCTAAAGTTGCTTCGGCTGTAAGTAAAGCATTTTTAACTGCGAAATCTTCATCATAAAGAATGTTGACATAATTTTTAAATTTTGATAGAGATAAATCGTCAATATTTCCACCTATGCACAAATCTGCATTTTTTGCGGTTTGAATTTCTTGTTCTGTCCATTTATGGGCGGGACTTGTTACACAAATTTCTCCTTCTCCAAGTGGATTTATGTTTGATGAAAAGTCTAAAATTTCGTTTCCACATTTTTTTAATTCTTCGCTAACGGAAGCAATCCTTTTGTCATTTAGTTCTAAAACAAATCTCATTTTAACCCTCACAACACGATATGATAGATTCGCAAATGTTGTTCATGATGGATGCTTTAAATTTTAGGAAGAGCTAAAATTGTCGTCACTATCACATTAAGTGGTAAAAAAACATAATTTATAAATATGAAAACATTAAATTTTTTGGCTTCGGCCAACACATGTGATGGATTTAAAAATCACTTTGATTCAATCTTTCCAAATGAAAATTCGTTCACTTATATCTTGAAAGGCGGACCTGGGACAGGTAAAAGCACTTTTATGAAAAAGCTTGCAAATATTTATGAAGAAAAGGGTTTTACGATTGAGAAATTTTATTGTTCGTCCGACCCAAACAGCCTTGATGGAGTTAGAATTGTGGAAAAGAATATTGCAGTCGTCGATGGCACCGCTCCGCATACTGCAGAATGTTCAATCCCTGGGGCAAAAGAGGTTATTGTAAATCTTGGCGCAGCAATAGAAAAAAATATAAGGAAGTCCTTGAAAGAAATATCATTGCTGTTAGAAAAGAAGAAAAAATGTTTTAATCTGGCATATGGATATTTGGAAACTGCGGGAAAACTTTTAACAACGAGTAAAATGCAGGTAAAAAGCAAAATAGATGTAAGATTTGAAGCTGTAAAAACCTTTTCTCTATTGTCTCATTCATCTGAAAAACATTTTGGTGATGCAAGAAAACTTTATTTTTCTTATTTTACTTCAAAAGGCCTCAAAATGGTGGAAAATCATTTTAAAAAGGTTATAAAGCTTCATTATTCATTTTTTGAGGGGTTGGAAGTTTTACAAGAACTTTCTAATTTGGCAACAAAAAGTGGGTGTGAAATTATTGAAATCCTATCGCCAATTTGCATGAGCGAACTTGAAGGAGTGTATTTCTCGGAGATTGACACTTATGTAACCCTTGATGATAATGCATTTAAATTAATGCCGGACGAGCAAATGATTTTAAGCCTTTTAAAAAAAGGTGGTAGGTGGATTGAAAAAGCAAGAAATTATCATTTGCAAGTTGAAAAATATTATATTAAAAATATGAATTTTGAAAAGATTGACAAATATTTCAAAGATGTTAATGATGAGATTTATAATTCATAATTTACAGTTTTGGAGCGGTTTGTAACGATTATCTTTTTTAAAATTTATTATTTTTATTTCTCTTTAATTTATGTTAAAATTGTATGTAAGATGTAACTATGTGTGAAATAATATGTTTGAGGATTTTGACATGCAGTTTAATATAAAGAAGGTATAGTTGTAATTGTTCCATATGAAAATCCTGAGAAAATTAGGCGAGTTGCGTGTACGGCTAGAGCTGGTGTTATCAACAATTATTCATGTTATAAACTAATAATTTTGTTTTGCAAATATCATTTTTATGTTTTAAGCCACACATTTTCTTGAATTTTATATTGACTTTTTATATGTTTTTTTGTATTCTTTAATAGATAGATAATCTTTATTTACGGAGTTTATATGCAAATAAAGAAGTTTTTTAGAAATGTGTTAACAGCAAACTTGCTATTATTTTTTTTAATTTGTTCATTCTTTGGCCTTAATGAAATTTTTATTAAAAGGAATAGGGCTACAGTTTATGCTGAAATCGAAAACGTAGGATATGGAGAATATCTTTCCAATTTAACCCCAATTGAGCAAACAATTGGTTATAGTAATCTAAAGATAGATGAAAATATGAATGGAGAGAGGATTTCTTTCATTGTGGGTGGCGAGAAAAAATCTTTTGAAAAAGGCCTTATGGCACATGCCACATCAACCCTTGTCTATGACCTTGGCACAAATCATCATTATGATTACTTTTCCACATATTTGGGAATAGATGCTTCACAAAATGGCAAAGGCAATGTTAAATTTTCTGCATACACATCAACTGACAATGAAAATTGGACAACCATACTTGAACCAACGACGAAATCAAGCAGTGATGAAGCAATTTTCCTTAATGTATCAATAAAGAATATTAGATATTTAAAAATATATTTTGACTCTAATGGTGTAAATTACAATGACCATTCAGGATTAGGAGATTGCAAACTTTTTTCAACAGGATATAATTTTGAAAGGAGTGAAGATTTAATCAATCCTGTTGAATATTACAACAATTTGTTCGCTGAGAAATCAACACGGGAAATTTTAGAGAATTATGAGTTACAACTTATGCAACACAAATTTGTTGATAATATAGGTTACAATAAACTAAAAAACGGATTTTTAATTGGTGACTATGAACAAGACCGCAGGCAAATGTTAGGTTGGTTGTTTAATGATAGCACCGCACTAAAAGACTTTGTAACAGGTGGAATTCCTAATGGTGGGGACTATGTAAAAGCATTAAAAGTTTTAACAAGACTATACAAAGAACATAGTTCAGACTTGAGTGATACAACTGCATTGTTTGAACCGGAAGCGGGTTCAACAAGGAATCGTGGAGATGTTTATCGCACGATGATGATTGCCATTGCACTTACCAATGCAAAGGATGTTTATGGCTGGGTAAACTCTAGTGATATTCTTGACCCACTTGCAAGATATGAAGCCTTTAAATATACATATCTTGCCGAAGACTATCATTTAAGATATGGCATTTTTGAAAACCTTTGCGTTGAAGAAATGAGATACCTTATGAGTTCACGCGTTAACAGTGAAGAAATATATTGGCTTAATGCCTATGCAACAATAAAATATGGGAGCGCAACTTATCCAGATGTATATTCACCACATAGACATATAAAATATGGCAGAGATTGGAATTATGCTGAAAAAGGATATTACAAGGGAGAAAATTTTGAGCAATACAATCAAAAGTATATGCTTGAGCAATTTGGTGTTCATCTAACAACAACTCCACGACTTTGGATGGCTATGGATGGTAGCCAAATCTGTTGGGGAATTTCCTATCTAGGCACAAACTTTGCCTCCGCATTTGGAGTTCCATCTCACTATGTTCGCCAGCCAGACCACGCAGCGTTTTTTGTCTTTGATAAAGATGAAAACGGAAGAACAGTTTGGACAATAGACAATGATATTTTTGGTTGGACAAAAACTTGGATGAATGAAGATACGGTTGGCAATGGAAACAATCGAATGATGTGCGACTGGGGAACAACAGGAAGCGAACAAGTTACACATTCAAATGGCACATACATTCTTTTGTCTGCAACAGCATTGGATAATCAAGAGAATTATGAAAAAGCGGAACTTGTTTTAAGCCTTAAAAGTTTGACGCCAGTTGCCGAACAAGAAACCTTGTTTAGAGATGTGTTGACATTTATGCCATATCATTTGGATGCTTGGTATGAACTTATCAAGTTATATATCAATACAAACAAAAGTGATGAAGATTTGACAACTCTTGCAGAAGAAATCGCTCAAAATATGTATTGCTTTCCACTGCCTATGCACGAGTTGATTGCATTGATTGAAAATGAACTAACTGCTCGCAATACCGATTCTTCCACAATTCAACTTGCAAAAGTAAGGAATATAGACAACTTGGCTTTGCAAAAGTCAACAAATGTTAGTAACGATGAAAATGCAAAGCAACTTATTGCTCAAACAAGTCCTTGTGTTGAAGAAGCAAAATATCTTCTAGGGATTGTTGAAGAAGAAAAACTTGCAACATTTTCATTTGATGGCGAAAATAAAAACAAGTTAATGTTTAATTCAAATTATACCAGTGTTAGGTATAAATACAGTATTGATGGAGGAACAACGTGGAGCGATTCTCTTGTTGATATGGTGCACGAATTGACAGACAGTGAACTAAATAGTATTTCAAGCCCCGCCGATATCTATATATGGCTTGAAGGTTGGGGAACAACAATTGACCTAACAAAAGCCTTTAAAATTGACATATTAGATGGTGTTGCGATCTCAAATTTAGAATTAAATGATAATGAAGATATGCTTTTGGGAACTTATGCAAATGTTGAATATTCTCTTGATAACTTGGTGTGGCAAAGTTTAAGTGAAGAAAGTACTTTTGTGGGTAACCAAACTGTTTATGTTCGCTACAAAAGGCATGGCACAACATTGCAAGGAGAAATTGCGACATTCGAGTTCACAGACAATTTTAACCCTATAAGAAGTTATATTCCAATTTCTTCACTTCAGTTATTTGCATACTCAAGCGAAGAAACATCAAGAAACGATTATGCCAAATATGCCATTGATGGCAAACTTTCTACTCGTTGGCATACCAAATGGAGCGGAGGGGATGCAGATAGATTTATAACGGTAAAACTTAATGATAGCAAATATATTAGCGGGCTGGATTATACCCCCATTGGTGGAAATGGTACAATGCTTGCTTGTGAAGTGTATGTAAGTCAAGATGGAGAAAACTGGACACTGGCAACAAGTACAACTGGGTGGGAAAATAACAATGTAAAAAAATCCCTAACATTTACACCAGTTTATGGGCAATACATTAAGGTTGTCGGAACCAACACAGTTGGAGGCTTTTGTTCGGCAAGATTGCTTGAATTTTTTGAGGATACAACGTTAAAAGTTAAGAAAATAATAAATATAGAAATAGAAAACAAACCAAAACAAGAAATTTATGTGATAAGTCAAAAAATAAACTATAGTGGATTGAAAGTAAGAATAATTTTTCAAGACAACACCACTGCAATTATTCCAAACGAATTGTTGACATTGGAAGATGTAACATTTTCTCAAGTTGGAGTAAAAGAAATAGTTGTCAAATACAATGAAACAGTAAAGACAACATTTGTTGTTGAGGTTATTGACGAGGCAGATGGGGTTGCTCGTGTTGGCGTGAACTATTATTCATCTTTGAAAAATGCCCTTTTGAATATTTCGGATGGAGATATTATTGAATTGTTAAAGGATATTGAGGTTGTGCAAAGTTATTCAATATCTAATAAGATAACAATTAATGGTAACAATAATCTTTTGAAAAGGCAAGACGAGTTTTTATCTGCAATATTTATGGTGACAGGTAGTGGCAATTTGACTCTGAAAGACTTAATAATTGATGGTGGAGCGATTTGGAGTGGAGATACAAATTCCGTTTTGGAGCGTGGGACAATAAATAGTGGAATTTGCGCCACAAGTCCAATTATAAAAGTAAGCGATAATGCTATGCTTGTTTTAAATAACTGTGAATTAAGAAATAATTGTAACAATTATTCAACAAACGCACAAAATGCTGGCGGGGCAATCTTTTTGGGGAACACAAGCAAAGCAACTTTGTCAAACACAACAATAAAAGATTGTTATTCATACACCTTTGGATCTGCGATTTACATACGTGATAATGCAAATTTAGTCATCAATAGTGGGGTGTTTTCAGGTAATAGCGGAACAACAACATATAACACAACCGTGATTTGTGTTGATAATTCTTCAACTTGTGTTGTGAATGGTGGAATATTTGAAAATAATCTTGCAAATGCAAAAGGTGGCGTTTTTTGGGTTTCCAATGGAAGACTCGACATCAATGGTGGTAAATTTAGGAACAATTATGCAACTAATGGTGCAGGAATATATCTAAATGGAGGTGCAAAGGTAAATATTGCTGATTTTGAAGAAATGGAGGAGATTTATCTTCCTGATAGCAAAAAAATCTATATTTTAGGGCTTCTTTTGGATAAAACATTAAATATTAAGATGTCAAATCCTACAAATGACACAGTTGTTGCTATTTGTGAAGATGAAGAATTAAAATATAAGGTTTTAAAATCAATAAATGTTGCAGACAAACTTTTGTATGTTGATGGGGATAATATAAAAATCAATGAAAAGACAAGTGTAAAGGCTGTAATTAAGCTCGGGGAAAGAGAAATTAGTTTTGTGAACTTGATTCAAGCGATAAACTGTGCTGACAGTGGTGATGCAATAATTTTATATGATGATGTGACATTAAGTGAGGACCTTTATATTGAAAAAGCGTTGGATATAAATCTTTTTAATTTTCAGTTTGATGGGATTCAACATATTAAAACTCAATCGATGTGCAAAGTTGAATACACCGATAATTTAATAAAAATATGTGATCACGTATATAATCAAAATGTTGTATATACGTGGAGTGAAGATAACACAAAATGTACGGCAAGAGGTAATTGTCAATGTGGGAAAGAATATATGGAAATTTCGACTGCATCACAAGAAGTAACAACTTTTGCAAGTTACGAAGACGACGAAATTACAACCTATGTAGCAAAGTATATTCGTAGCGAATTTTCAGAGCAAGAAAAAAATGTAATAACAGGGGCACGACTAATCAAACCAAAAAATGGCAACAAGATAATTATGATTATCTTAATTTGTTGCGGGTTGACGTCATTAACTTTGATTTTATCCTTCCTAATAAGGCATAAAAGAAAAAAATGTGAGAAGAAAGAGTTGTAAAAATTGGGCTGAAAAGAGGTTTAATGAAAGTGGTTTAGTCTATACACGTTTATGCTTAGCTCTTAGTCTTTTGGACAAGAATAATTTAAAAAGAGGATAGGTGAGGGGGACTAGAATTCTTCTATAAAGATGATTTCTTTTACAACTTACAATATATTTCATATTTGATTTCAAATTGCACAAAAGTTCTTTAATTTTTTCACTATCGTTATAGTTACTTTTATAAATATAATAGAGCATTTCAACGCTTACAAGACCTTTTAAACTTTTTGCATATTTTAATGCATTTGGATATTCCTTTTCATATGTTTTTATTGTGTTGTTTATTCCGATGAAAGTTGTGAGCCTTTCTGCATTAAATTTGCTGTGGACAGCGCTGTTCCTTCGTTGCCTATAGGAGTATAAATCCCTTGTATCATAAACACATTTTTTTATGTGTTTCATATATTCCGTATTAAGAGCCAAGTCCTCACCATATTTTATTTTTGGGTTGCAAACATTTGGATAAGCGGGGATTTTTTTCAGTATTTCGTGTTTGTAGAGTTTGCTCCAAACGTTCAAATCAAATTTTTTGCAACTTAAAAGTTGACACATCGCATCTTCTTGATTGTATGTTATTATTCTTTTTTTTGTTTTAAATTTTGGACGATTTTCAAAATGGAATTCTTCTTTAACTTTTTTGAAACTGCAAATAGAAAGATCGGCTTGTTGCTCCACAATATTTTGATGGAGAGCACTTAAAATGTGTGGGGAAGGAATGTCATCTGGGTCGCAAAACCAAATGTATTCGCCCTTTGCCTCTCGGATACCATTGTTCCTTGCCATACATACTTTTTGATTTTTTTGGTCAATGACCCTGCAGTTTTCTTTTCCATTGCAATATTCTTGCAAAAGTTTAAGAGTATTGTCCGTTGATTCGTCATTTACAAAAATGTATTCTACTTTTTTATAGTCCATTTGATCAAGACTTTTAAAAAGGTCTGGCAGATATTTTGCCACATTATAGCAAGGAAATATTGCAGAAATAAGGTCTTTTTCCATTTTATTTGCTCCTATTTGCAAAAAAATTAAGATTTTTTATTAGTTTTGTTGTTTTTTTGCTCAAGAACATAGTTCTTGCACATTATTTTATATTTTTCATAAACCTCTGGAACAAGTGTGTCCCATGTTATATAAATGTCTTTTTTACATTGTTTGCAAACTGCAAGATATTTTTCTTCATTTTCAAAAATTTCTTCAATTTTTTGGGCATAATTTTCTGGGTTGTCGTTTGAAATGTAACCATTAAAGCCATCAGTTATAACGGTCGAAGCCAAGGCTTCTTGAACAAAAAGAGTTGGAATTGAAAATGCGGCTGCTTCAATTCGAACAATTCCGTCTGTGTCATATTTGGAAGGAAACAAGTGTAAATCTGAAATTGCGAACAACCTTCCTTTTTCTTTTGAGTCCATCACTTTGCCCACAAAAACAACGTTGTTTTCAAGGCCTAGCTTTTTTATGCGATTTTCAAAATATTCCTTGTCAGCTCCGGAACCAACAATAAGCCATTTATATTTGAATCCTTTTTCAGTCAAAATTTTACAACTATCAACAATCAAATCAAGATTTTTAAGTTTGTTAACCCGGCCTATTGTAATAAAAACTTTTTCATCTTTTTGTATTCCAAATTTTTCACAGAACTCTTTCTTAAGATTTGAAATGTCATCAGTTGAAAAGTCGTTTTTTAGGTCTGTTGCGTTTGAAATGAGTGCAGTTTTGCCTTTGTATCCATAATTACGTGAAAGTTTAACACAACCAGGATTCATGGTCCACAATTCGTCACATTTATTAAAGGTTTTTGCAATGATATTTAGCATAATACGAGTGATAACTTTGCTTTTTGTCGCACGATAAAAATCTTTTTCAAATTGACTATGGAGGGTAGAAATTAGAGGGATTTTGTGTTTTTTTGCATATTTAACACCCACTTTCCCAATTGTAAATGGTGAATGAATATGAACAAGGTCAAGATTGGAGTTGTTAACCTCTTGTGAAAAATTTTTGTCTACATTTGGCATGGGCAAATCATAATCTAAAAACGCAAGAGGAAATTTAGCCTTGCATCTAACCACTTTGTATGGCAATGAACTATCATCAAATTTTTCTCTGCCCGCAGGAGCAAAAACTGTCACATTGCAAACTTTGGCCAAACGTCGTGCATAATTGTCCACCACCATAACAACCCCATCAATCATTGGGAAAAATGCATCAATGAATAAACCTATATTTAATTTCTTTTCAGAATTATCTTCCATACTTACACATTATCACAAATATAAAAAAAAACCAAACTTTTTGTTTAAGTTTGTAAAATTTATTATCGCTTTTTTATGCTTTTTGAATTTTACAACAAAAATAAGGTTAAATTTTGCCGAAAATTGCACGTTTTTAATAAAAAAAACGATTGACATTCAACTCTTGTGTGTGTTAAAATAAATTATCCATAGAGAGTGTGCGAGGGACAGCCCCATTGACCACACAGCAACCTACAATAGCAAGGTGCTAAAGGCTGAATGATGGGAAAAATAAGTGCACAATTTTATCCCATCATTACGATGGGATTTTTTTTGCAAAACTTTCATGGAAATATTTATTTTTGGAGAAGTTTATGAAAAAATTAAAAGAATTGTTGCAAGAAAAAGGTGAAATTTGGTTTTTAATTGATGAAAAGGACAAAAAAGATTTTTTGCGTTTTGCAAAGGATAATGGTTGCAAATGGGTGAGTGGCGAAGAAATAAATGTGAACGAAGATGATTGCTGGAGCATTGTTGGGATAAGTAAAGGTTTTATGATTGGGAACATTGGCGCAAGCATTGCATTTCTTTCAAAATCAAAAGCGGAACGAATAAAATTTGCCGATTACATTGCTCAACTGTAATAATTTTGCACTTTCTCCCCTCAAAAGTGAAATTTTTTGTAAAAACCTTGACAAAAAGTTAAATATATCCTACACTTTTTGTAGAAAATATATAAGAAATT
>CAYLWT010000014.1:0-15712 GCA_964387705.1 uncultured Christensenella sp. | reverse complement strand
ACACCAACAAAAACGGGGTATACACATAGTGGTTGGACAACGTCTGATGGTGCAATCGTTGTGTCTACAACTCAAAATACCACCATAGGGGACCATACATTGACTGCGCAATGGTTGGCAAATACAATTAAAGTCTTATTAAACGCAAATGGCGGAAGTGGTGGAACAAGCAATTTTTATTTTAAATATGGCACAGCGAAATATTATTCAGATTCTTCATGTTCCACCCAAATTACATCGGTAACAAATCCGACAAGAACTGGATATTCATTTAGCAGGTGGTATGGTGATGGCTCAAGCGGTGGCACAAATGGGGAAACTTATTCGCTTTTTGGATCAGGGGACCTCTTTGTAGACATTTATAAAGATGCAACGCTCTATGCAGAATGGTCTGCAAATACCATTAAGATAACTCTTAACAAAAATGGTGGTTCTGGCGGAACAGATACATTCTATTATAAGTACAACACCAACAAATTTTATTCAGATTCCGCTTGTACTTCGCAAATTACAACGTTATCTTTGCCAAGTAGAAATGGTTATTCATTTGTTCATTATTATGGTGATGGTTCGTGTGGTGGAAGTAGTGGGGAAAGATATGCAGGATATTCAGATGTGAGCTATGGTTTCGCTAGTGACCTTTGTTATGATATTTACAAGAACGCAACTCTTACGGCAAGTTGGTCTGCCAATACGATCACAATAACACTTAACAAAAATGGTGGTTCAGGGGGAACAAGCACGTTTTACTATAAGTATAATACAAATGCATTTTATTCAGATTCAGCATGCACATCACAAATAACATCAATCACCAAACCCAAAAAGAAAGGGTATACGCTTGTTAGTTTTTATGGTGATGGTAGCTGTGGTGGCAGTAATGGTGAGAGATATGTTGCCTATGATTCTATCAACTTTGCCAGTGACCTTTGCTATGATATTTACAAAAATGCAACGCTCTATGCGAACTGGACCACTTGCACAACATGCGGAGGAGATGGTTACTATTACGAAACTGAAACTTGCTCGTGGTGTAGCGGAACTGGTGAAAGTAGTAGTCGAAAAAAAATTACATGTTCTACAACTGAGAGTTGCTCTCAGTGTGGTGGAAGCGGAACACTTTCTGGGGGAAACAGAGAATGCACAAAATGCTCTGGATCAGGAAATGTCACTTGCACGACATGTAAAGGCAAAGGGTATTATTATGAATATGTAACATCAACTTGCTCGTGGTGTGGTGGGTCAGGTGAAGAAGATGAAAGATATACTTGCAGTTGTTGTCCATAAAAAAGCTCCCTTTTGGGAGTTTTTTTATGCACGCACTTGTTTTGGCCCATAGGCAAGTGGTTTTTCGCATTGTTGAGGTTCAAGAGGCATTGGCTCAAAATTTTGCACATAGGACTGCACATTTGTTTTTAAAGTTCTTGTTGTTGGAGCATAATAATTTACTCTTGGAGTGTTGCGAGTTGTGTTGTTTTTTATGCTATTGTAGTTTGTGTTATTATTTCTAGTTGTATAATTGTTTGTGGTATTA
Source organism: uncultured Christensenella sp. (assembly GCA_964387705.1). Lineage (GTDB taxonomy): Bacteria > Bacillota > Clostridia > Christensenellales > UBA1242 > UBA7862. The sequence goes on along the minus strand of CAYLWT010000014.1, from coordinate 14,178 downwards.
TTTTTGTTTAAGTTATTTGAATTGTAATTAGAGTTGTTATAAATTGAATTGTTTTTATTGCTAGCATTTTGATAATTCCCATTTGAGTTGTATGTTGTAGACTTATTTGCTGAATAATTGGAATTGTTTATAGCATTATTGTTTTTTGTGTAAGTTGTGTTGTTTGAACTGAAATTTGTTATATTATTTGAGTTTTGAGTGTTTGTTGTCAAATTTTTTGTGTTTGCCGATGAATTATTTTGAGTGGTGTTTTTTGTGGAATTATCCGAAACAGATTTTTCATATCCCTCTGAAGAAATTGTTGTGCCTCCCGCTGAGGTTGTGTTGTCGTTTTCATTATATCTCTGTGTGGTTTTGAAATCCCTTGTGTATGGGGTTGTGCTGTAATTTTGGTTGTTGTTTGAGTAATAATTGTTTCTAACTCCATTTTGATAAGGATATTTTGATTGACTGTTTTGCGTTGCATATCTGTTGCGGTTGAATTGATTTCTTGCAGAATTATACCTTGAGATGTTGGTATTATTTGAACCGAGCATTGCCTCATCTTGCTTTTCCCCAAGGAGTTTGTTTGCAAAACTAATTAAGTCAAGAACGGAATTATTTGCATTGTTGCAAGCATTGCAATTTGTATCAAGACAATTGTATACGTTTCTATAATCTGCCGTCATAGAGCCAGAATTTGATGCCAAATTGAGTTTTTTCTTTCCAATCGTATTGACGGTTGATTTACAACTTTTGCAGGATGAGATATTATTTGTGCATTGTTTAATCACCTCATAATAGCTATTTAAAGTTTTAACATCACTATCAGAAAGTTTTGCTTCGCCATTTTTAAGCCTTTCAAGCAGTTGTTTTGCCTGATTGCAATTGTTGATGAGTGAAGTTTTGGTGTTTGAATATTCTTTGTTTAAATTGCAAACATTGTTGCAAGCGGTCCTAAGGTCGTTATAATTTCTATTGCCGTTTGAAAGGTTAAGATTTTGTTTTGTTGCTCTATAATCATTGTTAGCGAAAAGATTTGCACTGGTCGTTTGAGTCATGTGATTTTTTGTTGGGGTTTTGAAGTTTAAAACTTCTCTATAAGGATAAATACTTCGTCTAACATTTCTTCTGCCAGTTGAAACTTCACTTCCATTTGTGTTTGAAGAATTGCCAATTTGTTGATAGTCTTTGCATCTATAACAATCGCCATTTTCGCAATAATAGCAATCATTATTATAGCAGTGATAGCCATCAGAAGTGTCCATATCTTCGCTCAAAAGTGAGGTTAAATCCATTTTATCAGTATTTACGTCTTCAAGTTTTTTCACTTGAGAAATCATTTTATCCAACCCTCCAGACACTTTTTTGCTAGCAAGCTTAACTTGTGCTTGATTGCCATTTGAGCATGCAAAAAGAAAAGCACATGCAAGTAAGATTGACATTATTCCAATAATTTTTTTCATTTTTACCTCCAAGGAACCTTATCGTTCAAAGTTATTTTGTCTGGAATTTGTAAAATTATTTATTTTTTTTGTATAAATTTTTTCGCAAGGACAATATTTATCAAGGAATTTGTTGCACTTGTGTGAAATGGAGATAAATATGGATAAAATCAAAATGAATCAAGAATATTGTAAATTTGTTGAAAATAGACTGCCTAAAACGAAATTTTTCCCCTCACTTTTGTGGGCTTTTCTGGTTGGAGGGTTTATTTGTTGCATCGGACAAGGCATTTTTGATGGTTTGATGGCTCTTTTCCCAAACCTATCAAAAGATGATGTTCAAGCATACACACTCATTATTCTTATATTTCTTGCGGCTCTCTTAACAGGAATTGGAATTTATGACAGGATAGGCGTTTTTGCAGGTGCTGGTTCTATTGTCCCAATTACGGGCTTTTCAAATTCCATCGTTAGTCCGGCAATGGATTTTAAAAACGAAGGTTGGATATTTGGTGTTTGTGTAAAAATGTTTTCCGTTGCGGGGCCGGTTATTGTTACAGGTATCGTGTCTAGTATGTTGGTTGGAACTATTTATTATATAATTGGACTCTTTGCTTGATTGAAATTTCATAACTGTTAGGAAAAACATTCGTTTAAGTTTTTACAATTTAATTTTTGCAAGGTCACTTGAACTAATATTTTAAAAATTGATATTTGGAAGGAGAAAATATGTTAAATAGAATTGGAGAAAGAACAATAAAATTTAAAACCCCACCAAAAATTATAAGTGGATATGCAATAGTTGGTCCGAAAGAAGGTTTGAGCCCAGTGTCAAAGTATTTTGATTATATATTAAAAAATGATTTGTTTAATGAAAAAACCTATGAAATCGCAGAAAGAAAAATGCTTGAGCAAGCAATTTGTGGAGCAACAGACAAAGCAAATATATTATCAACAGACATTGATGTCCTTTTAAGTGGCGATTTGTTAAATCAAATTATTTCTGCGTCTTATTCTGCAAGACAAATTCAAACTGCATTTGTGGGGGTTTTTGGGGCTTGTTCTACTATGACAGAAAGCTTGGCTCTTGGAGCTTGTCTTGTTGATGGGGGATATTGTGACAAGGTCGCATGTGCAACAAGCAGCCATTTTTCAACAGCAGAGAGGCAATTTAGATCACCGCTTGAATTGGGTTGTCAAAGGCCTCCAACATCTCAGTGGACAGTAACAGGAGCAGGATGCTCCATTTTATCCCATGATGGAGTTGGTCATAATATTACTTATGCAACGTTTGGCAAGGTTGTTGACTTTGGTATAAATGACATGAATAACATGGGGCCGGCAATGGTGCCGGCATCAGCCGATACGTTGAGAGCTTTATTTAGGGATACGAACACAACTCCGGCAGATTATGACCTTATAGCAACTGGAGATTTGGGAAAGTTGGGCAGCGAGATCTTTGTTGACCTCATGGAAAACTATGGTTATAAAATGGGTGAGAATTATTGCGATTGTGGACAAATTATTTTTAGTAATAAACAACGCAGTTTTATGGGCGGAAGTGGGTGCGGATGCAGTGCAAGTGTAATGAACTCTTACATTTTAAGTAAACTCGATAGTGGAGATTATAAGAAGGTAATTTTAATGTCCACGGGGGCCCTTATGAGCACAACATCTAGTCAACAAGGAGAAACAATTCCAGGCATCGCTCATGCAGTGGTTGTGGAAAAAGGAAAATAAAGATTGGGAGCAAAAGTATGGATATGTTATTGAAATATTTAATAGTGTTCGCGGTGGGTGGACTTGTGTGCATTGTTGCACAAATTCTTATAATAAGGACTCGCATGACTTCAGCAAGGATATTGGTTTTGTTTGAACTTATAGGAGTGTTGCTTCAAGCAGTGGGAATTTTTGATCCGATTAAAAACTTTGCAAATGCAGGAATAACAGTGCCTATTATTGGATTTGGAGCAAGTCTTGCAAGAGGTGCTATGGAGGGGGTTAAAAAGGCGGGGCTCCTCGGCATATTTAATGGTGGGGTAACTGCGACTTCTGCGGGTATTGCCGCGGCTGTTGGATTTGGATATTTGTTTGCACTAATATTTAAGGCTCGTAGCAAAAAATCCTAACTTTTTCAGCCCTCCTTGATTATACGTTTTTGTCATATAGTATGGTAATGTCTAATATAATAATAGCATGGAAGAAATGTGGCAAGAAAATTGCGGAGACTATAAATCTCTGGAGCAAAAATACATTGAGAGCCGATTTAATAAATGTAAGAAAAAACATTTTAAAAAGGGTTTTATCATATTTATTTGTGTTGTGGTGAGCATTATTGCTTGCCTTTTTTGCTATGCAAAATTTGTTGTTGCTCCTGTTGTGTGGGCTTATGGCGAATCTGGAGTTGAAAAGATGCTCGTTGTATCAAGCAACAATGCGATATTATCAATAAGCATGGCACAATATGATGATTTAGCCATGATAAATTATGATAACTCAAACAAAATAACATCAATAGTTACAAATTCTGCAAAGATAAATGAATTGGCGAACATGCTTGCCACAAAAACACAAAATGAACTGGATAATCAATCATCACTTGGACTAAACATTCCAATTGGCACATGTTCTGGGATATCTTTTCTTGCCGGACATGGAGGAGATATCTCTTTGTCTGTTCAGCCCCATGGAAATGTGATATGTAGATTTTATTCTACATTTGCAAGTTCAGGTATAAATCAAACATTACATAGAATTTGGGTTTCGGTGGAGAGTGAAGCAAATCTTGTTTTACCTTTAGGGACTAAGACGATAAACAAACAAATTGAATATTTGGTGGCGGAATGTGTAATTGTGGGAGAAATACCAAATGTGTATTTTAATGGGAAAATTTACGAGAATTAAAAAAATTTGAAAGAAAGTTCGAAATTATGGTTGACATTTTTTTCATAAATGTTAATATAGTATCAACAACAAAAACTTAAGCATAATTGTTGTTTAAATTTTGTAAAGGCGATGATGAAAGACTAGTAATGTGGTCAGGAGATATCTAGCAGTCAAAAAAGAGAAAACTTTCGCCTCACCGGGTGTGCTGAAAAAAGTTTGTTGATTGTGACGCATGAATTCACTTTCTAGCTTCCAACTGAAAATTGTAGTAGGATTGGACGGGAATGCCCGTAATAGCGAAATGAGGGCCTTTGGGCTAAAATTAGGTGGTACAGCGGAGAGTTTCGCCCTAATGCAAAGAAGGGAGAGATTCTCTTTTTATATTTAACAAGGAGTTAGTATGGAAAATTTGGAAGAATTAATTGCTAGGGCAAAAGATAAGCTTGCAAAAATTAAAGAGAGTAGAGAACTTGGCGAATTTTATCAAGAATATCTTGGGAAGAATGGGGCAATAACAGGAGTTTTAAAGGGAATGAAAGATTTGCCAAACGAAATGAGAAAAACGTTTGGTGAAGCAGTGAATAAAGCAAAAATTACCATTCAAACAATGCTTTCAGAACGTGAAATGAAAATTGCGGAAGAAAGATTGCAACGAAGAATTAAATCGATGAAAGACATTGATTTGACTGTGCCTTCAAAAGTTAGGAAGGGAAGCTTGCATCCGATAACAATTGTTCAAAAGGAAGTAATCGACATTTTCTTGAGCATGGGCTTTGCGGTGGAAGACGGTAATGAAATTGAAACCGAATATAATAATTTTGAAGCGGTGAATGTCCCAAAAAATCATCCAGCACGGGATATGCAGGACACATTTTATCTTGATAATGGACAAGTGTTAAAAACTCACACTTCTGCTGCACAGAATAGGATTATGAAAAAGTATGGTGCACCTTTGAAGGTAATTTTCCCAGGAAGATGTTTTAGAAATGAAGAACTTGATGCTAGCCATGAAAATACATTTTTCCAGATTGAAGGAATGATGATTGATAAAAATGTTTCTGTCGCAAACCTTATTTACTTTATGAAAGAGATGCTTACGCACGTTTTTGGAAAGGAAATTAATGTTAGACTTAGACCGGGCTTTTTCCCATTTGTCGAACCAGGGTTTGAGCTTGACATCTCTTGTCCATATTGTGATGGGAAGGGGTGTAGAGTTTGTAAACATGGAGGGTGGATTGAGCTTTGTCCATGTGGGATGATTCATCCGAACGTTCTTAAAATGGGAGGAATCGATCCTGATGAATATCAAGGCTTTGCTTTTGGACTCGGATTTTCAAGGCTCGCAATGATGAACTTTGATATTACAGAAATAAGGCTTCTTAATAGTGGGAATATACAAGCACTTTCACAAGCGAAAATAAAGTGATAGGAGAGGAAAATGATAGTTTCTATAAATTGGATAAAAGATTTCGTTAATCTTGATGGTGTAGATATTAAAAAATTAATTTCGAAATTTACCTTGGGGGTCGCTGAGGTTGAAGGGATAGAGTATAAAGGACGGGATTTGTCTGGGGTTGTAACTGCAAAGATTTTAAGTGTTGAACCTATTGAAAATAGCAAAAAGCTTCATCTTCTCAAAGTTGATTGTGGTGATGAGATTTTGCAGATTGTGTGTGGAGCACCAAATGTTAGAGTTGGGCTCGTCACTGCACTTGCAAAAATTGGAGCAAAACTTGGGAATATTACAATTGGCAAAGCAAAACTTGCGGGGGTGGAAAGTTTTGGGATGTGTTGTGGCGGAGATGAAATTGGGATTTCAGATGACCACAGTGGCATCGTTGAACTTGATGAAGATACACAAATTGGGGTTGACATTAAATCTGTTTTGGACATTGAAGACACCTTGTTTGAAATTGATAACAAATCACTTACAAATAGACCTGATTTGTGGGGGATGTATGGTATAGCAAGAGAAATCTCTGCCCTAATAAGTAGACCAATAAAACCACTTGCATTGGCGGATAAAAATGATTTTAAAGTGGATAATGTTAAAGTAACGGTTAATAGTTCAAGTTGCAATAGATATACTTGTGCGAGAATGGAAAATATTACAAGAAAAAACTCAAACCTTAATATGCAGATTCGCCTTTTCTACTGTGGTATGAGGGGAATAAACCTTCTTGCCGATGTTACAAACTATGTTATGCTTGAGTTGGGACAACCAATGCATGCTTTTGATGGCAGTTTGGTTGATTCAATAGAAGTCTATGATTTGAAAGAAGATTGCAGTTTCGTTACGCTTGATGGGACAATGAGAAATCTAAAAAAAGGCAATATGGTAATAGCAAACGATGGTTCTCCGGTTGCGATTGCAGGTATTATGGGCGGGGAGAATAGTGAAATTACTGATAGCACCACCTCTGTACTGATTGAGTCGGCAAATTTTGATGCATATAAGGTTAGAACAACAGCAACATCACTTGGGATGAGAACAGAAGCTAGCGCAAGGTATGAGAAATCTCTTGATCCAGAGCTTACTATAACAGCGCTTTTAAGATTTGTTTATCTTGTAAGATCTCAAGACAATGGTGCAAAAATATCTTCAAGCATTTGTGATATTTACAATAAGCGATATCCAAAACTTGAGATTGAGATTACAAAAGACTACGTTGATAGATTTGTTGGGATAGAAATTGATGAAAAAACAATTCTCAATATTTTAACAAGACTTTCATTTAAACTTATTGAAAACAAAAACGGCACATATAAATTTGAGGTGCCAACGTTCAGAGCGACAAAGGATATTAACGGCAAAGCAGATCTTGTTGAAGAAATTACAAGAATTTATGGTTATGATAATATAACGCCAAAATCCATTGTCCAACCAGTGAAACCTATGCTTTTGGATAGCGCTATTGCATTGGAATATGACGTCAAATATGCCTTGGCAAGTCGGTTTGATTTGAATGAGACTCACTCATATATTTGGTATGATCATGCTTCAAACAAAGCTCTAGGGATCAATCCTCCAAGTGTTATTAGGTGTATAAACTCTTTGAACAAAGATAATGATAAAATCCGTAGCACAATAATCCCAAGTCTTCTTAAAGTGATTTCAGATAACAAGGGAGTGTTTAATAGTTTTGGGACCTTTGAAGTCGGTAGAGTTGTGAAAAAAATAAGAGGGGACAATCTTGCAGATGAAACAAAGAGTTTGGGAATTTTGCTTTACAGAAAATCTTCCAGTGAAGAAACTATGCTTTTTGAATTAAAAGAGATTCTAGATTACCTTTTTGAGTATATCTTAAAAATGGATTTGTCGCTTGAACTTGCAACTCCACAAATAGATTATATTCATCCAAAAAATTATTACAAAATTTATGCCAATGGGGAAGAAGTTGGAGAATTGTTCGAAATAAATCCAAGAGTGTCGGATAAAATTGAAGAAAACTGTGTAATCGTAGGACTTGAAATTAATTTTTCAAAACTTTCGAAACAAAAACAAACAAAAACTATTTTTGAGAAGATAAGTAAATATCCAACAACAAAACTTGATTTCAATTTTTTAATTCCACAGGGGAAATTATATAAAGATATTATCTCTATTGCTCAAAGCATTGATACAGAACTGAATTACAAAGTTAACCTTCTTGATATTTATGAAAATGCAAATGGACAAAAAAGTTACACATTGCATTATGAAGTGAATAGTCTTGAAAGAACACTTACAACGGAGGATATCGACCGTTTCCATTCATCAGTTATCGCAAAATTTGAGCAAAACGGAATTGAACTTAAACTTTAAATAAATTTATATTAACATTTTTACGATGGGAAAGGATATTTTAGTATGATTTATCTTGATAATGGGGCAACAACTAAACCACGAAAAGAAGTTGTTGAAGAATATATAAAAAACTGTGAGGAAGGGTTCTTTAATCCTTCCGCAGTTTATTCATCGGCCTTTAATCTTTCAAAAAAAATTGATGAAGTTCGAAATCTTATAATAAAGGTCCTTTCAGGGAGCGAATATAAGGACAAGGTAATTTTCACTTCAGGGGCAACAGAGGCCAATAATTTGGCAATTTTTGGTTCTGCAACAAATAGAACAAAGAAATATCTTTTTTCAGTTGGCGAACATCCATCTGTTTATAATTGCGCACAAGAACTTTTAACAAGAGGATATAACATACAATTTATTCCTCTTTCTCGTAGTGGTGAAATTGATTATGATGAATTAGAGAAACTGTGTGACAAAGACACTTGTTTTGTTTCTACGATGTTTGTAAATAACGAGACTGGGGCTGTAAATGACTTGATAAAAATTCGTCAAATTATTGATATGAAAAATCCAAATTGCATATTTCATGTTGATGCGGTTCAAGGCTTTTGTAAGTTACCTTTATCTACAAAAAAAGCGAAGATAAACTTGCTTTCAATGTCCGCTCATAAAATTGGTGGGTTGAAGGGGGTTGGGGCGCTATTTATTTCAAGTGGAATTAATCTCAAGAACATTTCTTTTGGAGGAGGACAAGAAAAAGGTTTGAGGTCTGGAACGGTAAATGCTGGTGGAATAATTGCAATGGGGGTAGCAGTTCGGATTGCACATAGTGAAATGCAAAGTAACTTTGAAAAAGTTCAGAAGTTAAAAATATTACTACTAGAGAATTTGAACAAAAATTTTAAAGATAGATGTGTTTGTGCTTCAACAAAAAATTGCTCGCCTTATGTTTTAAGCTTGATGTTTAAAGGGATAAAAGGTGAGGTGTTGATGCGAAAATTAGATGTAAAAAATGTAATAGTTGGCACAGGTTCAGCATGTTCTGCAAGCAAAGTTGGCAATCGGGTTCTTGAAAGTATGGGTTACACAAAAGACCAAATAACAGGGGCAATAAGAGTAAGTTTTGGTTTTGAAAATTGCGAAAATGATGTTAAAATTTTTTGCGAAAAATTAAAGGAATGTTTGGAGAGTTGATATGAGAGAAGTTATCTTAATTAGGTTCGGCGAAATTTTTTTGAAGGGGAGAAACTATTCCTTTTTTGAGAATGTTCTTTTTAAAAATATTGAACGTAGATTAAAAAAATTTAATCTAAAATTAGACAGAATTTCTGGTAGATTTATTGTGAGTGATTTTGAACAGTCTGACAAGGAGGAAATAATTGAGGCAATTCAAACAGTTTTTGGACTTGTGTCGCTTAGTGTTGCATTTGAGGTGGAAACGTCTGTGGATGCTATTGAAAAAGCATGCTCTATTGTGCAAATTGGACGTAATACCTTTAAAGTTGAGGTCAAACGAGCTGATAAAAGTTTTCCTATACGAAGTTTTGAATTTGCTGGGCAACTCGGAGGGATTATATTGGATAACAACCCGCATGCCATAGTAGATGTTCATTCCCCACAAAAAATTGTTTATGTAGATATAAGACAAAATGGCAAAACATATATTTATTATGATAAAATTGCATGTCTAGGTGGCATGCCAGTCGGGACTGCAGGCAAGGCAATGCTACTCTTAAGTGGAGGGATTGACAGCCCTGTTGCCGGTTTTCTTATGGCGAAGCGTGGCCTTTGCCTAAATGCAATACATTTTGAAAGTTATCCTTATACAAGCGAGCAAGCGAAACAGAAAGTTATTGATCTCGCAAATATAATCAAAAAATACACAGGGGACATTCGTCTTTACATTGTTCCGTTTACAAAAATTCAGGAAGAAATACACAGGAGGTGTGATGATGAATATATGGTAACTTTGGTTAGAAGGTTTATGATGGAAATCGCTGAAAAAGTGGCGAAAAAATCCGGTTGTAGTGCAATAATAACAGGAGAAAATTTGGGACAAGTTGCAAGTCAAACCGTTGAGGGAATAACAATGACGAGTATGATGGCGAAAGAGCTCCCTATTTTCAGACCACTCATTAGTTTTGACAAAATTGAGATTTCGAACATCTCTGAAAAGATTGGGACATATGGGATTTCAATCCTACCGTATGAAGATTGTTGTAGTGTTTTCTTACCTAAAAATCCTGCAACTCACCCAAAGTTGAATAGAATTCTTGAAAATGAGAATCTCTTAAATAGAGAGTTCTTGATTGAAGATGCAATATCTAGAATGGAAATCGTTGATATAAAGAATTGACCGAAATGCGATTCTACTAATAGTAGAGTCGCATTTTCATGTCAAAAGACAAAATAAGTTGACATATAAAAGTGATATTGATAAAATGTCTATGTCAAAAGATTATAAGTTTTAAAACATTTATATAAATTCAATTTAATACCAACTTTGTTGTAGCTTTAGTTCGAAGTGTTGTAGGGTTGGACATTGGCAAACTTTTCATAGAAATGTGAATGTTTACTTGTTTGATATTTGATAAATATAATTAAGAGGACACAAAAAAATGGTATCAGTTTTATGGCTAGTAATTGCTTGTGTTCTTTGTGTTTGTGCGGGTGCAGGTGCTACTATATTTTTGAATGTTAGAAAAAGTTCTCAGTCAAAAAGTAATGCGGCAAAAATTTTGGAAAATGCCTATGCAGAAGCGAAAACTGCAAAGAAGGAAGCAATTTTAGAAGCGAAAGAGGAAATCCACACATTGAAGGAAAAGTGTGATGCAGAAATAGCGGAGCGTTACAATGAAATTTCGAAATCAGAAAATCGTTTGACGCTTAAAGAAGAATCTCTTATTCGAAAAGAAGAAGGAATTGACAAAAAAGTCGAGTCGCTTGATGTGGCTTTAGCTCAAGTAAAAGACAGGGAAAAAGAGCTCTCCTTGGCTCGAGAAGAAGTCGCGAAGGAAAACGAAAAAATTTCACAGGCTTTGGAAAGAGTTTCTGGGCTGTCAAAAGAGGAAGCAAAAAAACAACTTGTTGATATGTATGTTGAGCAAGCAAAACATGATTGTGCTTCAACCATCAGAAGAATGGAAGAAGAAGCAGTTGAAAATGCAGACAAAAGAGCAAAGGAAATTGTTACGCTTGCTGTTCAGAAATGCGCAACGAGTATAACCTCTGAAATAACAGTTACAGTTGTTCCGCTCCCAAATGATGAAGTTAAGGGGAGAATTATTGGCCGTGAAGGCAGAAATATTAGAGCAATTGAAAATGCGACGGGGGTTGACCTTATCATTGATGACACGCCTGAAGCAGTTGTTCTTTCTGGGTTTGACCCAGTGCGAAGGGAAATTGCCCGAGTCGCACTCGAAAAACTTATAATGGATGGTAGAATTCACCCAGCAAGAATTGAAGAAATTGTTGAAAAAGCACAAAGAGATGTCGAAGCCTCAATCAAGGAAGCTGGTGAAAACGCAGTTTATGAGGCTGGGGTAATTGGCCTTCATCCTGAACTTATAAAGACCCTTGGCAGACTTAAATTTAGGTCAAGTTATGGCCAAAATGTTCTAAAACATAGTCTTGAAGTTTGTCATATCGCAGGGCTTCTTGCAAGCGAACTTGGGGCAAATGTTAAAATCGCAAAACGCGGTGGCTTGTTGCACGATATAGGCAAAGCTCTTGACCATGAACAAGAAGGGACTCACGTTTCAATTGGGGTTGATCTTTGCAAAAAATATAAGGAATCTCCAGAGGTTATTCATTGTATTCAAGCGCACCATGGGGATGTGGAATTTCATTCTCTTGAAGCAATTATCGTTCAGACGGCAGACGCCATTTCAAGCAGTAGACCAGGAGCTAGAAGAGAGTTGCTTGATGCATACATCAAACGTCTTGAAAATCTTGAGAATATTGCAAATAGTTTTAAAGGCGTTGAAAAATCTTATGCAATTCAGGCTGGTCGCGAAATTAGAATTATGGTAAAACCTGAAGAAGTTAGCGACGAGAGTATGGTCTTTCTTGCAAAAGACATTGCAAGGAAGATTGAAAATGAATTACAGTATCCTGGACAAATTAAAGTCAATGTTATTAGAGAAACGCGAGCAACTGATGTAGCAAAATAATTTTCTTTATTTATTTAAAAATATTAATTTTTATAGCGAAAAGAAGGGACTTTCACCCTTCTTTTCGCTATATTTTGTTCAAAATTGTATCAAAATGTATGAATATTTATAAATAAGTTTTTTGAGATTTTTTTAAATAAAATTATAAAAAACATTTTTTATAATTATTTCTTATGAATTCCAAATTATGATAAAGAGTAGATGGTGACCAAAAGGAATGATTAAAACATAGATTATTGTATGAGAATATTTGATGCCCATAACGATTATTTTACAGAATTGAATAAAATTCAAAGGCAGGCATATGTTAATTGGTTAAAAAAATATTGTAAAAAAACAAAAATTTTTACACAGGTCTGGACAAGTAAATTGAAACAACCTATGAGAAAACTTTATAATTTTCACAGTGAAGTTTATCAGGTCGATTCACACAAAAATTTTGTTTTTGCCATTGAGGACTTGGGTTTTTTAAATGAGAAAAATTGGAAGAAAAATGTTCAAAAAATTATTAAATTAAAACCATTTTCGTGTGGTCTTGTGTGGAATGATGATAATTCTCTTGGCGGTGGAAGTTTTGGTAAAAGCGGACTTACAAAACTCGGCAAGAAAGTTGTTGCGACGCTTGAAAGTGCCGGCGTTTTAGTGGATACGGCACATATGAATGAGAAAACCTTTTGGGATTTTTGTAAAATAACCAAACAGCCAATTTTTAATTCTCATTGCAACTTCTATGAATTGAATCATCATTGCCGAAATTTAAAGGATGAACAAATTCGGAAAATTGTTGAAAGTGGTGGAATAATTTGTTTGTCTTTTGTAAAATATTTTATTTTGCAGAATGTGGAAGTCAACTTGCAGGATGTCGCAAAACAAATTGTTTGGTTTGTGAAAAAATATGGAGATAAACACCTCGGAATTGGTGCTGATTTTTTTGGAACGAAAGAACTTCCAATCGATTTAAAAGATTACCTAGATTTTGATTTTTTAAAAAGAAAACTTCTTGTATCTGGACTAAAAAATGGTCAAATTAAACGTATTTTTTATAAAAATTTAAAAGCTTTCTATCATAAAAATCGTTGAAAATTTGTTTTATTAAAGTTTTAAACAATTTAAATAAAAAGCAAAAAACTGCTTTTCCCTTTTTGTATAAATATTTATTTTGTGTATAAATATAAGTTTGTAATTTATCCATAAAAAAACTGCATTTGATATGCAGTTTTGGCAGGGGAAGAGGGATTCGAACCCCCATCGACGGTTTTGGAGACCGTAGCTCTACCATTGAACTATTCCCCTAGAATTATTCACAGGTAAATTATATCCGTATTAAATCGAAATGTCAATAAATTATGGAAAGATTTTTTAAAATTTTATAAAGGGGTATTTTCATAGGTGGACATTAAAATTTTTTAAATTCCATTTTTTGTTTTTCTTTAATCATAAATACCTCATATAGCCTTATTACCTTTTAGATCAATTTAGTAAATTTAGGGTTAATGATTTTTATGTGATTTTGTGTTTGATTTCATATATTTTTATTTGAATAAACTTGACAAAATTGGTTATATATTTTACAATTTTTATAGAAAATACATAAAAAGCCATAGATAAAGTAAAATTTATAGAAAAAATCTAAAAATTATAAAAAGTTTAAAATATAGAGAGTAAAATGGAGGTGTCTATGAAGCATCATGAGTATATAACAGATGAACGTATAATAGAGAATTTGAAAGTATATAGACGAGAAAATTTTTTAAGAAAGTTCAATCTTATGACAATCTCCATACTATACTCCGTTATTATGATATGTATAATCGCAATGATTTATGGTTCACAACAACAAAAGATGACATCAAATGTTACTATAACATACAAAGTGCCCACATACACCATAACTTTTGACCCCCAGGGGGGGGGG
>CAYLWT010000013.1:0-20405 GCA_964387705.1 uncultured Christensenella sp. | reverse complement strand
TTACCAAGGTGGTGCTCTACCGCTGAGCCACACCAGCATAGTGTGTTTTTATTAGTGTTTTTGCGATGAAATTTAGAGGTTAAAAAGGTTTGCTTTGCAATGGTGATTGTATACACAATAGGAAAATTTTTTGAAACATAAGATGTAAGGCTCAAAACTATTGCCAAATGGTAAGCTCTTTGCCAAATCGATTTAAGAGTTTGTAGCGGTGAATCTCATTTTGGAACTCGACTTTCTTTTGTGACGTATTTAAGTATATTCATAAAAAGACATTCTGTCAATGGTTTGGGAAGGATTTTTTTAAATTTGGCAATTTTTATATTTTTTTACAAAATATTTCAAAAATATTAATTAAACAATTGCGGAATTGTTGGCAGTGTGATATACTCACAACATAAAAAAGTAAAGGTACAAAAGATTTGAAATTTGAAGAGCTATTCGCAGATTATTCTGCGGTAAAGTTTTCTATAATTGAAAAGTTTTATTTAAAAGGGAAGATGAACTATGTGTGCGTATTACACCCCAGAACAGAAGATGGAAATTGTAAATTATGCAAAAGAAAATGGTGAAGATTTGACTGTGAGAAAATATTTTTGTACTACCATTTCAATTCGCAAATGGAGTAAACTTTTTGACGGAACAATTGAGAGTTTAAAGGATAACCGCTTTCCGCCAAATATGCCCGACCCAAATCCTCACACACCAGAAGAAACGGAAATTATTAAAAAACTCTTGAAAGAAAATCCATATATTCCTTATTCTGATTTGCATAAAATTTTGAAAAAAGATTATGCTTACAGTAGAAATATTGGCAGTTTGTATGATTTTTTGAGAAGAGAAAATATAATATCTAAACATAAATTGAAAAATGATTTTTCAACAATGTTCAACAGTGAAGCTCTTAAAGAATTGAATGAGAAATATCTATATAACAATAAAAAAGAAATGCCGAAATATCTTGTAGAATTGGATAACAATGGGATTTATATTGCAAAATATAATTTTACTGGCCCATGCAAACTTACGATATATTATTCTGATGCCTTGAAATTTTATGAAGAGAGTCAAGCAGTAAATTTCATCAACTCATTGAACAATACATCCTCGCATAAGTTAACCATAAAAAAAATAGATTGCCCAGAAATTTGCAAACGATTACTAAACTAGCATTGTAAACGAATGAAAAAATAAAATAGTAGAATAAAAATGATTGACAAATAAGTATTTATTTGATAAAATCACTTTTGTTTGATGGAGAAGTACCCAAGAGGCCCAAGGGGATCCCCTGCTAAGGGATTAGACGTGTAACAGCGTGCGCGAGTCCGAATCTCGCCTTCTCCGCCAACACTCGTCCAGCCAAACAACTCCGTTTGGTTGGTTTTTTATTTATATTTTTTCTTGACAAATTATTAAATGTTTTTTAAACTTTAAAAAAGAGGGATTGTGATTATGGATATTGCCGATTTTAGCAGTGGGATTCAAGAAAGAATAAGAAAAGTTTTGCAAAATGAAGAATTGAAAAACCTTTGTTTAAGAGAAAGAACCAGAGAAGATTTTGATGATATATTGTCAACCTCGTTAAAAGTTGCAAGTGTTGATGTGTCAGATATACATGAGAATAATTTGTTAATATCTGATGTAAATTTGTTTGCCCCTGGGCAGATTAAAAATGATATTATCGAATTTTACACTCTTTTGGACAATTTGGATCCAAATGGAATAAATTTGGTGAATAGAATTAAAGCGAATTCCAAATATGTTAGACTAAAACCAAAATTTTTGGGAGAAAGGTCATATTGTTTTAGTGGCAGGGATAAAAATGGGAATAAACTCCAAGAAATTTTTATAAATCTAGAGGGTAGAATTGGGGATGCTGACACCGCTATACATGAGGTTTGTCATTCGTGTTGCCCACAATTTATGGAATGTGTGGGGCCGAAGGATAAAAGGGTGGGTGAAATACCAGCAGTAATCACAGATCATTTATCTACGAATTTTCTAAAGAAAAAATATCCACAATTTGCGGAAAATTTTCTTGAAAGTGATAAACTTGGACAAAAATTGAATATCAAAAAAGCAAGAGAATGTGTTTTTGATGCACTTTTTATAAAGGTGATGTGTGGGGAAGTTTCATTGGAAGAAGTTTTGCAAAAGTATGGCAATATGTTCAATGATTTCCCAAGTATTTTGTTGGATAAGTTGAGGGATGTGGAGATGAATGCCTATAAGCCTTTCTATGAATATTCATACCTAGTCCCACAAGCAATAGCATTGGAAATGGCTGACAGAGCTAAAGACCAACCCAAATTGGTAGCAAAACAATTAAAGGGAATAATTAAAGATAACAACAAACTTACAGAGGATCAAATTCTAGATTTACTGTGTTTGCCTCAAAAGAATGAACTGTTAGATAACTATGTGTCTAAATTTCAAGAAAGAATAAAAAAAATAAATGAGGAACAACAATTTTTGACAGACAATAACCCCAACCCTGTAGCTTAAAGGGGAAAACGCTGAATTTTGTGTTTTTTGTATCAAGATTTTGATAGATATTGGTGTTCCAAAAGGGATTTGAACCCCCGACCTTCCCCTTAGGAGGGGGACGCTCTATCCAACTGAGCTATTGGAACATGGGTAAGTGTTGCTTATGGGGAAAACAATGATGTGGTTTGTGTGAAAAAATTGCGGAAAGACTATGTTGTTTTCTCAATAAAAATATTTTAGCAGAAATTTTGGCAAAAGGCAAGAGTTTGATTGAGTTTTGTTTGTCAATTTGGTGGAATTTGTGACAAAATGAAAAAATGTGAGGATAATTATGAAGGTTGAAATAGCAAAAGAATGTTGTTTGTGTTTTGGGGCAAAAAGGGCTGTGACATTGGCGGAAGAGACCCTTTTGCAGGGGAAGAAAGTTGTTCTTTTTAAGCAAATTTTACATAACAAGACAACAACAGGCAAATTGCTATCTTTGGGTGCGGTGCAAAAGGAAAATTTGGCGGATATGCAACAGGGAGAGACGGTAATAATTCGAGCGCATGGGGAAGGGAAAGCAACATTTGACTATTTTAAGAAAAATGGCATTGAATATGTAGATGGGACATGCCCGAATGTTAAGGCTATAAATTTGCTTGTGCAAAGAAAAAATAACGAGGGATATAAAATTATTATTCTTGGCAAGTATGGCAAAGGGGGCAAAGATATGCATCCAGAAGTCGCAGGCACGGCAGGTTGGTGTAACAAACCAATTTTTGTTGAAGATGAAGATGATATAAAAAATATTTCGCTTGAATTTCCAAAATATTTTTTAACTGTTCAAACTACATTTTCTTGCAAAAAAGCGGATGAAATGATTGCAAAAATTAAGAGTTATCTTGAGAAAAACGGTAAAGAGTTCGCCTTTCGAAACACAACTTGCAATGCTCAAAGGAGAATAAATGAAAGCTCGGCACAACTTGCAAAAAAAGTTGATGCGATGATTGTTGTCGGTGGTAAAAATTCCAGCAATACAAAAGAACTTTTTAACAATCTAAAGATGCTAAAAACTTGTTTTTTGGTAGAAAATTTGAATGATGTAAAAGAACTTGTAAAGGCGGGAAATTTTGTGAATATTCAGAGCGTTGGCTTGACAGGTGGGGCATCAACAGTTGTTGAGGAGTTGGAAGATATTAAGGCTTTTTTGGAAGAGGTGTAAAAGACTTGAGGCGTAAGCTTCAAGTTTTTTTGAAAATTATAAATTTTTATGGCACTAGATGTTGCAAAATGAAAAAATGAGTGATACAATTTTATTGTGAAGAAGCTTGTTTTTGTGGTAAGGGAAAATTGTGAGTTAAAAAAATTTCTTCAAAGCGAGGGGATTGATTTTTTGTGCATGCAAAAGTTGCTCAGGAAAAAGGATGTAAAGGTAAACGGGAAAAGAATTTCCAAAAGTGTTCAACTTGAGGTGGGGGACAATGTTGAATGTTTTGTGGAAGAAAAGAAGAAACAATGGCAAATTGAAAGACTTTTTGAGGACGAAAATATTGCTATCATTGACAAACCTTGTGGGGTGGAAACTTGTGGGGAGAATTCGGTTGAGAGTGCGCTGTCTTTGTTTGCGGTGAACAGGCTGGACAGGAATACTTCCGGGGTTATGGTTTTTGCAAAAAATATAACAGCCAAAAGTGGACTTGAAAAGGTTTTTAAAAATTCGCTTGTTGAGAAGTATTATCTTTGCGAGGTCGTTGGGAAAAGCAACTTTAATGGAGAAATTTTTAAGGCGTATTTGTTTAAAGATGCAAAAAAGTCAAGGGTGCTTGTAAGTGATATAAAAAAAACAAATTATGTGGAGATTTTGACACAATTTGAAACGATAAAAAATGGGGGAAAAAGCAGCCTGGTTTTGTGCAAACTTTTGACAGGAAGAACTCATCAAATTAGAGCACATTTGGCTCATCTTGGCTTTCCAATTGTTGGAGATAACAAATATGGCAACAAGGCTGTAAACAAAACTTTTGAGGTGAATAATCAAAGACTTGAGTGCGTGGAGCTTAAATTTAAAGACTTAAACAATGAGAACGCATTGACGGGAGCTGAAAAAGAAACTCTTAAAAATGTGAGTGGTAGAAGCTTTGAAAAATCATCAAAACTTTGGGAAATATTATAATTTTTGAAATAATTTGTGTTGAAAGGGGAACTGCGCGACAATTAAAATTGTTGGCCATAAAGAGAAATGGATAAATTGGAGTTATTAAAGATTGCCGAAGAACAAGATGTGGAGGCATATGACAATGAAGATTTTGAATTGCCAGAAAAAAAATTTTCGGAGCAATATAAAGATTTTTATGATGATGTAAAACAACCAAACAATTTTATTAAAGAAGATTGGTAGTCGAAAGTTGAGAAGAAAAATGTTGTGTTTGATAAAATTTTTTGATACAATAAATTTAACTAGGAGGGGAAAATGCCATTTTGCAAATATTCAAGCTCATTGTTTGGAACAAGTAACATTTCTATTGATGCAAAGTTTTTGAATGATTATTTGCCTTATGCTCCTGAAAATTGCGTAAAGGTTTATCTTTTTGGCCTTATGAAATGTCAAAATAGTGCAAGTTATGACAATTCAATTGAGAATTTCGAGAACGTATTGGGACTGAGCAAACAAGATATTATTGATTCTTTTTTGTATTGGCAAGATCAAGGAATTGTTCAGATTTTGGATTTAGATCCTATGGAAGTGAGATATTTGCCGGTTAAAGACAACCTGAAATCACTTAAAAAGGTGGATAGTAAAAAATATGCTGCCTTTGTCACTGAAATTCAGGAACTTATTTCCTCAAGGCAAATAAACCCAACAGAATTTTCAAAATATATTGATTTCGTTGAAAATTATGATATGCAACCTGCTGATTTTGTAATGATTGTGAAATACTGTGTGACAAGAAAGGGTGCGGACATAAACTCAAATTATATTTTAACAGTGGCAAGAATTTGGGCAGAGGAAGGCGTTAAAACTGCGGAGAAAATTGAACAGAAAATAGAAAATATGATGTTAACTTCTTCTGAAGTTAGTCAAGTGGCAAAGGCCCTTAAATTTAAGGGGAACCTCTCCATTGAGCATCAACAAATGTATGATAAGTGGATAAAATCTTTTGGTTTTAGTTTGCAGAATATTTTACTTCTTGCTAGGAAAATTTCCACACAAACAAAAAATTTTAGCTTTGAAATGTTGGACAAAAAACTAACAAAATTTTTTGAACTAAAACTCTTGAGCTTTGCAGAAATGCAACAATATGAAGATAACAAGGCCACACTTTCCACACTTGCAAGGGAGGTCAATAAGGCACTTGGTGTGTATTATGAATCTGTTGAAAATGAAGTGGATACATACATCGTCCCTTGGATAAACAGAGGGTTTGAACAAAATTCTCTTGTTCAAATTGCAAACTTTTGCTTTAAAAGTAGCATAAGAACTCTTGAAGGGATGGATAATATCGTTCAAAAATTTGCGAAGCTTGGGCTTATGAGCGTTTCAAGCATTGACAATTACTTGGGCGAAGTGAGTGAAACTGACGAAAGAATTAAAAGCATTTTGCAAAAAATGGGGATTGATAGAAGGGTCAATAGTTTTGACAGGTCGTTTTATAGAACGTGGACCTATTCATTCAAATTTCCAATGGAAGTTATTGAATATTGTGCTGAACTTGCAAAAGGCAAAAATAATGCAATGCAATATGCAAATGCAATTTTAACTTCGTGGCATGAGCAAAATTTGACGACATTGGAACAAGTGAAGAAGGCGTCAAATGCCACAGTCAAAAAGGAAGAACAAGGTTTTGTTGGAAAGAGTTTTGGACAAAAAACATGGACTGATGAACAGGTTAATGCATTGATCGATAATCTTGATGAAATAAATTTGTGAGGGAAAAATGAACGAGAAAAAGAAAGTTTTGGAAGATTTAAGACATCACAAAATGCAAGCAGAAAAAATTGCAAGGGACAACTTTTTGTTTGCTATGGGGAATGCCGAATATAAAAAACTTTATCTTGAATATAAAAATCTTTCTTTTGAAATCGCTAGGTGTGAGTTCGAGAAAAAAACATGCAACGAGCAAAAAAAGAAATTGAAAGAACTTAAAACAAATCTTGCATTGGCACTTGGAAAACTTGGCATGACACAAGATGACTTGAAACCTCAATATGACTGCAAACGTTGTGATGATACTGGATATGTTGAAAATGAGGAATGCTCGTGCTTTAAGAAAAAGTTAAATGACAACATTTTGAAAGATGTCGGTGTTACAGTCAATCCACAACACACATTTGAAAACGTGGATTATTCACTTTTTGACAACCCGGAAAATGGGAAAAAGATGTTTGAAAAAATTGCCCATTGGTGCGAGGATTATGGCCATTCTAAATATAAAAATTTACTTTTGACAGGAACAACTGGGGTGGGGAAGACTTACCTTGTTGAGAGTATTTGCAACAAACTTTTGTCGCAAAACGTGACAGTTATGTTTTTGACTGCTTTTGCACTTAATAATTTATTTTTGAAATTTCACACTACATTTGACAACTCAAAAGCATCTATATTAGAGCAAGTTTTGTCTTGTGATGTCCTTATTATAGATGACCTTGGGAGCGAACCCAAATATAAGAATGTAACAGAGGAATATATGTATCTTGTTACAAATGAACGACTTTCGAAAAATCAAAGTACAATAATCACAACAAATTTGGGGCTTGAGGACGTTTTGAGCAGATATGGCGAAAGAACATTCAGCCGTCTTTGCAATAAACAAAATTCTATTATCCTTAAAATTGAAAATAGTGATATAAGATTAAAGCGTAAAAAATAGTGGGGTGGGAAGTGGAAAAAGAAGTTTATGTTAGCAAAATAAAACAAGAAAATGTTGGAAAATTTGCAAAAATTATAATAGATGTCTTTGACAAAAATGGCAAGACATATTCCTTTTTAACCTCTCTTATGACAAAATATAATGCGGAAAAATATGAGGCATCTTTGCTTAAGATCTCGGGGAAAGATAGCTGGTTTAAAGTTTTTTTTGGATTAAAACCTCTTGAATTTTGCGCGACTTTGGATGATGACCACAATGAGATTGTTACGCTTTCAAATGACCAGGCAATTATATACAAAAATGAAGTTGTTTTTAGTAAAATTTGTGAAAATTTGAAAGAAAATTTACACAAAAGTGTGCAAAATTGTCATGGAAATAAGCAAAAAAACATAAGAAATGAGTCAAAAAACATGCAAAAATGTGCAAAAAATATGCTAAAAAATGAAGATTTTTTTGAAAAAAACAATAATTTTGATTTTGAGAAATAGACGTTGTTAACACTTTTTGACCTCCTTGCGTATTATGAGATGATGGAGGAAATAAAAAGTGAATTGTTGCAATTGTATCTGCCCAAGAGCGAGAAGAAATGTTGGGCCAACTGGTCCTCAAGGGCCTATAGGCCCAACCGGTCCAACCGGACCAACAGGTCCAGCGGGAACTTTGGCTGTTGAGCCTGTGGCAGATTTTTATAACATTTCAAGTAGCGCAGTGGCTCAAAATGGGACAATACCTTTGACTGACAACGTAAATCTTACTACAGCCAATGTGACACATGCAACGGGAAGTTCAGACGTGACACTTGTTACAACAGGGTATTATCTTATAAGTTATAGCGGTGATGTTACGTCTACTGCAGGCGGGAATGTGATTTTGAAGGTGAATGCAAATGGATCTACTGTTCAACAGAGCTTAAGCACAGCCACAGTTTCAAGTAATGGGACGGCGAGTCTGTCGTCAAGTTTCATTTATGACAACACCGTTGCGAATAATGTCTTGACGTTGGTGAATGGTTCTGACGACCAAGTAACAGTGAATAACGTAAATTTTGTTGTAAGAAAATTAAAT
The DNA here is from genome assembly GCA_964387705.1 of uncultured Christensenella sp. Classification (GTDB taxonomy): domain Bacteria; phylum Bacillota; class Clostridia; order Christensenellales; family UBA1242; genus UBA7862. Next base: position 12,006 of record CAYLWT010000013.1, on the reverse strand, counting down.
TAATCAAAAAAGTCTCTCTGGTCAAGAGAGGCTTTTTTGATTCGTCTTGTTTTTGTGTTTTAAAATAAGTTTTTCAAGTTCACATGATTGACGATATGTTTCTTCGGCGACTTCTTCTGGTGTTTCATTTTGTCTATAATGCATCAAAATTTCATAGTCTAAGTTTATTTCGTGATCAAGACTTGCCAAGATTTCCGCAATTTCATCCCAGTTTATTGTGCCATATTTGTTTAGCGTGTGTTGGTCTTCTTTGCCGTTGTTGTCGTGTAAGTGAAGGGTTATAAGTTTGTCTTTAAGTTCTTTTACAAATTCCAAATCTTTTGTGAAACAATTGGAATGCCCCACATCCCAACAGAATTTGAGATAATCGTCTTTAATATTTTTGAAACATTCGAAGAATCCTCGGCAATCGTTCAAATTTTCTATTGCAAGAGGAATGTTTGTTTTGTGACAACATTTTAAAACTTGTCTAAGCCTTTTCCAACCAATTTCGTTAGGTTCACCAGCTAAATGAACAACAACACAACTAAAGCCATATTTCTTGGCAATTTTTACATCTTTTTCAAGTTTTTTTTGCAAAATATATCCTGAAAGGCCTTTTTTAAAAAAATTTGGCAAATCTTCTTGTTTGTATTGCATATGTAAACTTGATACTCCAAGTCCAACGGTTTGTAAAAGTTTGATTTGTTTTTCTATTGACCCATTTTGGTGGTTAAACCTTTTGTCTGCACAGGTGATAATATTATCAAAACCTGCTTTTTTTATTGTAGTTAATCTTTCTTCAATTGGTGTGTTGTAGCCATAGTATAAGGTTATTCCTTTTTTCATATATTTCTCCTAAAATTCATTGCCTATTATACTTTGATTTTTGCGTAAGTCAAATAAATGAATAAAAATAATTGAAATCGCTTGGAAAGTTGTAAAAGAATATGTTATAATTCAATGTTGGCATGTGATGTGACGAAAATTATCGTTTAAGGAGGAGTTTATGAATAAATATAAAGGAACAAAAACAGAACAAAATTTACTTTCGGCATTCGCGGGAGAAAGCCAAGCGAGGAATAAATATACATATTTTGCTTCAGTTGCTAAAAAGGAAGGATATGAACAAATTGCAAGCATTTTTGAACAGACTGCAAACAATGAAAAGGAACATGCAAAAATGTGGTGCAAGGAATTGGGTATTATTGGGAACACTCAGGAAAATTTGAAAAGCGCAAGTGAAGGTGAAAATTTTGAATGGACAGATATGTATGTGAATTTTGCAAAAACTGCAGAAGAAGAAGGGTTTGTAGAACTTGCAAAAAAATTTAGAGCTGTGGCAGACATTGAAAAACATCATGAGGAACGTTATCGTGCACTTCTCAAAAATGTTGAAACACAACAAGTTTTTGAAAAGAGTGAAATAAAGATTTGGGAATGTAGAAATTGTGGACATATTGTTGTTGGCAAATTTGCTCCACAAGTTTGTCCAGTGTGCAATCACCCACAAGCCTATTTTGAAATTATGAATAAAAATTATTGATTTTCAAAAGATTTTTTAAAGCTATTTATTTTCATTGACCGAAAATTTATTTAAAATGTAAAAGAAATGGCAAAAATTTAGTTGTAAATGATAATTTTTTAAAACTGTTAATACAAAAAGCATTCCTTTGCGGGTATGCTTTTTTTGTGTGATTTTTTTAATTTTTGGATTGAAAGTCCGTAAAAGAAAAAATCTATTTTTCGCTTATAATCAAAAGATTAGAGTTTGTTTGTTATGTAGTTTGTTTAATTTTTTTGTGTTTTTCCAAGGTATAAATTGTGATGGGATTGCCCTTGTAAATTAAAAATTTTAGTCGAGGAATGTTTTATCTATTTTGTTGTGTCAGAGAATTTTTCTTCAATGATAGGTTTTTTTTGAAATTTGTGTTTGAGTGGTTGGTTGCCTTTTTTTGTGAGTTGAGTTGTATAGCATTTTTTTTGGTGTGATTTGCAATCAAATAAGTATCCTAAAAACATAAAAATGACAAAGATTATGAGATAAAATAGCACGGGAAAGGAGAACAGTCCTTGCTCTTTTGCTTGTAGATATTCAAACACACCATGCCCCATAATTGCGCTAAAAATCATGAATAAGCATGCTAATATTGCAAGAATTGGAAGAATGAAACGAAAAAATTTATTTTCAGATTTTTCCTTTCGAATGAAGTTTATAAAAAGAGGGATGTACATAGCATAGATTGTTATAACTGGTAAGTCGCAACTGTCAAAGCTGAACACCCCAAACCATTTGACTGGAGAAAGCATTGCTCCATAGTAGTATAGAAGCCACAAACTTGTCATAACAAGCCCAAAAATACAACTATTTGCCGGCATATTGGTAGATTTGTCAACTTGTGAGAATTTTTCAGGCAGTGGACCTCTCCCTCGTGATGACAGAGCATACAATGCTCTTGCACTGCCAACTGTAAGTCCATTAAGCGTTCCCAAGCAACAGATAACGGCAAATGCCCCTAAAATTGTTCCTGCAATAGGACCAAAAATATTTACGAAGCCGGCACTAACACCGATTTGTTGTAGCGAAGATATATTTGCACTGCCATAAAGTCCTAAAAAATAAATGACATAGATAATCATTGTTGCAATGCTTCCCCAAAAGAGTGCCAAAGGAAGATTTCGTTTGGAATTTTTAAGTTCACTGTTGATGCTAGTGGCGACTATCCATCCCTCATATGCAAATGATGTGGCTACTATTGCCTTGAACAATCCTCCACCAAACGTGACATTTGCTGATTGAGCGATGTTTTCAATTGTGATTCCTCGACAAAAGCCGAAAATTATTCCCACAATAGCCATAAGAAGAAGGGGAATAAGTTTGATTATGGTTGTTGAAATTTGGAACTTTCCCGAAAGCTTTGGCGCAAGGGTGTTTAGAGCAAAAGATAGAACAACCAATGTTCCCGCGATTGCAAGGCATGCTCCGCCCGTTTGGGAAAAGCCTAGAAGGATGCAAATAAATTTTGCACTTGCATATGCTAAGAAAGACACCATAGTTGGACAATAAATGCATGCCATAAACCAACCTACATAATATGCATAATTTTCACCGCACATAGCTTCAGCATAATCAACAATACCTCCACATGTTTGATATTTGCTTGCCATACGTCCAAGGGCACTTGCAGAACTTAACATGACGAAGCCACTTGCTAGCCATGCAAAAATGCCTTGAACGAGATTCCCTGATGTGTAGTTTAAAACGTCAATAGCCTTAAAGAATGCTCCACTTCCAATAATTATGCCTACGACAAGACAAATGGCGACGAGGAGATTGTATTTCGTTTTCAGTTTATTTTCCATGCTTATTTTATATGCTTGTTAAGCAAGTTTTTGTGCAAACGTGGGAAATGTTAAAATTTTGTGAAAATTGCATATTGACTTTTGGTGGTTCTTTTGCTATCATTTAAACGAAAATTAAATAAGTTTATCCGGCTATGTTCAAATATTTTGGAGGCAAAATGGCACAGAATTTTAGGAACAAACACAAAAACAGAGTGAAACCAGCAAAGGCGAGGGGTGAGAACATCACTCCAAAAAAACAACCTAAAAAATGGGGAACTCATTCGGATGGTTTTTCAAAAAAGAAAAATGTGAAAGAAAATCCTTTTGATATGGATAGAGAGGATGTTCCTTTTTGGGTGTTTAAAAAGTTGAATGTTACAGGTTGGGATGAACTGGATAAAGTTTTTGAAGAAGAATATATTGATGCAGTTAAGAAAAATAAGACACCATTCTCAGGGAATGTTTTTGTTAGTTTTTGGTATGACGAAAAAATGACGGTCGATGACATAAAGGAATCCCTTCGAGTGCGTTGGTTGGCCAAAAACAGTGCTCCTTATGGTAGGCTTTGGAACATTGTTTATGATGAGATGAAAAGAAGATATGACTCCAATGTCGCAGATCGAATTGGTGTGCCTAATGGGAAAAGATTTAAGGAAGATTTGACGGCTTGTCCTCATGAAGATGAAGAGCTATTCCTGCATTCGGACAAATTCAAGACCGCTTTTGAAAAGGCTGTGAAAATCCCTCTTTCAAATTGGAGAGTTATGAATCATTCTGGCAAGAAAGTTGAAAGAATGGAATTTATGTGCCGTGTTTTTATTGATGAAAAAATGGAAACAATGTTGGGCTGTTTTGAAAGGAGAATTAAGAAAAATCAGTTTGAAAGGCATGGAGGAAGCTCTATCGGGATGTATGGATATTTCCGTGGAGACAACACAAAAAGATTTACTGTAAGAAGGCAAGATTATAAACCAACATATTCACATAAAAACAAACTTTTGGGAGGGAAAATAAAACATCAGAAACGCAAAAGCGAATGCGAGATGTTTGCTCTTGACTTGTATGACGTGCCAAAAACAAAATATTCGCACGAGCATAATTACACACTTTCGCAAAGGTTGTTTACAAATGTTCGCTTTCCAGTGGACACAGAACCAACGGATAAATCTAAAAATAGTGAAGATGAATATGTTTATGAAACTTTTGATGAGATGACGGTGGAGTTTATGAAAAACAAAAACCTTTTGATGATTCAAATCCCAGTGCATGAAATCCAAAAGGAATCAATTGTTAAACTCGCAGAAAAATATTGTCCAGTGTATGATGTGGCTTTCAATTCGAATTCAGAAATTCCAAAGGCCCTTAAACATGAAATTGATGCTGTGCAGAGTGCTCTTATTAAGGTTGGCAAACCACCTTACAATCAAAACGCAAATCTTGAGAAAATTTACAATTTGTCGGAAGATGGCGGGAAAAAGACTTTTGGAAAAGACAAAAAAGACAAAATGGTTAGGGAGTTTGTTGCAAGCAAGAAGTCTAAAGATGATAGAAATGCTGACTGCTTGAGCAATGTTCCAAAAGAAGAAAGTTTTGCCCCTAGAAGTGCGGCAATTCAAAATTTGCGAAACACTGAAAAACGTCACAAAAAGAAAAAATCAAATAGCAAAAACGGTTCGCATGAGTTTGATGACGAGGGTTCAAAGGCAAAAGAAATTGTTGGCGGAATGAAAGAATTTATTAGGCAAAAAAGAAAACTTGCTAAGCGTAAATTAAGCCGTGGAAGAAATGTTGATGAGGAATTTTACATTGCGATGAACAATCAATTTGACGAGGAAAAGGCCGGCTTTGAAGATGATTCAGAGGAAGTTGTGGAAAGTGTAAGCAATGAGCCAATTTCAACAGAAACTGTGGTGGCGGAAATTGTGGAACAAGATGAAAATATGGGAGGGAAATATGGGAACTGATTATTTTAGCTCTCTTGGTGAAGTGGCAAATATTAGAGAATATGGCCGGGGCATTTTGGTGCAAACAATATACTGCATGCCTCAAACAACTGAACCTCTCATTGTCGGAATTTTGGAAAAGCCAGACAACAAGTTTGAACTCACCGATTTCAGCTTTGCAACGGAATTTGTGCAAAATAGCCGATATGATTATTCGGGCATTCCAGAAAAAATTTGCGAAATAGCAAAAAAATATAACGTTCAATGGGTTGATGAGGCTTTGACTTGCACGTGTGAGGAAAGTGAATTGAAAGAGCGTTGGTGGGATGTTTTGGAGGCTATGAAAGAAGTTATTTTGCTTTACGACTAACGTTTATCCACAAAATCGGCGAAAATGTGGACAATTTCGTGCGAAATGACAAAAATTATAACTTTTTTGAAAAAGTTGTAAAAAAAGGTTGTTTTAAAGTTTTAAATGTGTTAACATAAAATCAGCAATTTGCTTGAAAGCACATTCGCCACCGCTGTCGAGTGAGTTGCTAACCAGCTTTCAACCTTTGTCGCAGGGACGTGGACAACCCTCGCGAAATGGGATTCAGTCCAACAAAATTTGGGATATCTTGCAAATTTGCAAATTTTAGATATCAAATTTTAATTAAAAGGAAAGAAAAATTATGTCAGATACGTCAAAAATGTCAAAGAAAAACCTCGCTATTATGATTACGTCACTTTGCTTGACTGTTGTTGCCATTGTGGTTGCAGTTGTGGCAGTTTTCGCTGCATCAACTATGACGATTAATTCAACACTTAGTGTTTCATACACTCCTGCCAACACTGTTTATGCAGAGGTAAGCTCTTTTTATAAAACTCAAACTGGTTCGAAAACAACAATTACAAGTCAGTCTTTCAACTATAGTAATTTGAACACAACAACAGGTACAGCGATGAACAAAAGTGGTATTGCTTTGACTGATAGCAATACATATGTCGTGTTTGGTTTCTCGTTCAAAAACACGTGTAACGTGGCACAAAACCCTGCTGCAGCGAAATTAACAGTGGAAGTAACTAACAATTTGGACGCCTCCAACATGACTTATGTTGTTAAATACACAACGACTGCCCTTGCAGATTCAAGCCTAACATACGATGGCGTCGCCGGTATAAGCTCGACGGATACAACTGGAACTACACTTTCAAAAATGGCATCGGGAACTACGGGTTATATGTATGTTGCAGTTAAAATCCAAACTGGGATAAAAGGTAGTTTTGGAACAAAATCTGGTGCTAGCCAAACATTTCTTTTTACACTTACTTCATCCGCTTCGTAATGGAAGAAAATTGACCTTGGTCGCAAGGGTATGGACAACCTTTGCGGAATGGGAGAATGTCCAGCAAAATACAACCAAACACAGTTTGCAATTTGCAAAAGGCAAATTTGGTGGTGAGTTTGTAGTTTGCAAAAGGCAAACATGTGACTTATGTTGCAGGTTTGCAATGGTTTGAGGGTTTTCCGCAAAAAATCTCGGAGGGTTTCGGGGACGTTGATTGTCATCTGTCGATGTCTAGGGAGTTAAAATCTTTATTAAAAGGAGGAAAACTACTCTTATGACAAAGAAAAAACTTGTAATCACAATCACATCTCTTTGCTTGGTCGTTGTTGCTGCAGTTGCTGCAGTTGTCGGCATCCTTGCTGCAACAAAAGTGACACTTAATTCAAATTTCAATGTTAAGTATACCCCAGGCCCAGAGGTTATTGCTAAAGTTACTGGCAGATATCAAGAAGAAGGAAAGACAGCAGTAAGTTTTGTTGAACAAACATTTAATTACGGTGGACAAACAGACACAGCTAAAATTCAATCAGCATCATCAAACGCTGAAACTATTTTATTGGACGACACAAACAAATATGTTGTTATAGAATTTGTGTTTGAAAACACAGCTGTTGAAGGAAACACAAACAGCCAAGTCTTGACTGTGCTAATGACAGATAATTCCAAAAAAGCAACAGACCACATGAGCTATGATATTTTCACAACAACAACAGCACTTGCTAACCTAACGAAAGAAGATTTTACAACGGGAAAGGCAAACAAGGCTGATAATGCACTTGCTGCTATCAACTATGGCAGTAAGGCATATGTTTATGTTCTCGTTGAAAGAACTGAAGGTATAGAAGGTTCTTGGGGAACTGTGGCTGGTAAAACGAACACATATGAGTTTGCGCTTTCAGCAGAAAAAGCTAGTGCGTAATTGAGTGGAAAAATCACAATGCTAAATAGAAATGTTCTAACTCTCAAGGCAAGATAGATGGCCGGAGCCTTGGGTGTTTTGAACATTTTTTGTTTGTGAGAATAGGTGTTTCACAATGTGGAATACTAACAAAGGGGGTAACCCTTTTGCGGGTTTAATCATTTTTGGTGCTTAAACCCTCAAGAGTGTTACAAAAAGTCGGAAATTTAAAAACGGAGAGAGAATGTCTACCAAGAACAAATTGCTTTTTTCAATTGTATCATTGGTGCTTGTTGCCCTTGCAATGGGGGTGGCAACTTTTTCCATACTTTCCGCAGCGCAACAATACATTGAAGCGAACATTTCGGTGGTTTACAGCGCAGAAAACATAAATGCGAAGGTTAAAGGGAGATATTCCATAAACGGAGGAACACCTGTTAGCCTGGTGAATTCTTCAGGCGGAGAAATGCTTATTTTTGAGCCAAGCGAACAACTTGCCACGAAATCTCTTTCCAGCAGTGGTTCCATTTCGCTTTCACCAACCATCAAAAACGTGTTTTTTGTGTATACATTTATCAACGCAAACCCATCTGGCGGAACGTCAATGACGGTGACTTTTGCCGATGGTTCTTCAAAGAGCAATTTGACGACGAAATATCTTTCATCAACCAGTTCTGAGCCAACTCTTGCCCAAACGCAAGCGTCCAGTGACACAACTGGGTCCCTTACACTTACCATTGCAGCGAATTCCAGCGGATACGTGGCGGTTTATGTGGAAATATCGTCAATCTATTCTGACGCGACATACACATCCTCCACTTCGGCAGGGATTACATCAACACTTGCCTCAGGCGACTAAGAAAATTCCCTCTTGCAAAAAGTGTAATTGTATGGTATACTAGTTTTGAAATATCCTTTCAAAGTGGGAGGCCGTTATGAAAAAGCCTAAATTTCAAAAAGTTTTTACCTTTGTAAAAAACAATTTTATCTATATCCTTATGTGCATTTTGTCGGTGACGATGGTTGCTGTCAACCTTTCTTTGACGCCAGCGCATGCTTCACCTCAACTTGCCTCGGTGACAATTTCGGCTGAAGTTACAGGCAATTCTCCAAGACAAATATCCAGCAAAGTTTTTTCACTAAGTGAAGAACTTACTGGCGATTTTGATGTTGGGAGTGTTGTTCTTCAAGGTGGGCAAAAACTTGAGATTACCTATTCCGTTGATAAAATTTTTGCTGATGACGTTATTTTGGGAATGTCGCTTGACACAAGTGAAATAGAAAATATAAACGTAGAACTTTTTGTTGAAGAAAGTTCAACGAATATGCTTAAATCTTTTGACTTAACCGAAGGAAACTATTATACTAATCTTAGTAAGTCTGAAATTGAAATCAAAGTTGTGGTTTCTGTTGCAGATGAAAGTATGAGTGCGCAAATTTTGGGAAAAATATCTTTATCTGTGCACGAACTAGGGGAAGATAATGGCGGAAATAGTTAATGTAATCGTCAAGGAGGATCCAAGCGTTCAAAAAGCGTTGGATAGAACTGCGAAAAAACTTAGAAATAAATATTCCAAACGCAGAACTATCAACGAAAAAGCGATTAAATCTAGAACTCCTTTTCAGGTTTTTACAAGTGTTGTTTTAAATGTTCTTACAGTTTTGCTGGTGATTTTCGCCGGTCTTGTTTGTGTTTCAAGTGTAAATGCGAGTATAAACAAAGTGTGCCCTTCTTTTGCGGGGTATAGTAATTTTAGAATTGTCAGTGGAAGCATGGTCGCCAGCGGACATAAAATTGGGGATACGATTATTGTTAGAGCCGTTGACACTGATACTCTTAAACCACAACATTACGAAAATGGAAAGTTTGTTGCTGGGGACAAAATTGCTTTCTATCAATCCAATGCAACATCAAGTCTTTTCCAAGAAAATTCGGCAGCAGTTGTTTCGTGGGAAAATATTGGTGAAAGGAAATATAAGTTTGAATTCAATTATCTTTTTGGCACGAAAAATGCGGAAATGGTTAATGCGGCTCAAAGTGGATGCGTTATTGTTTTCCACCACATTCTTGGCGTTTACGAAGATGAGAGCGGCGTGAGATGGTTTAGAACTTATGGATCTTCAAATGGACTTGCGATTAAGGACACTGGGGATCCAGCTGATACAACCGCCAATCCTGATAGTTGGTGGGTTAGGGAAGATATGGTTATTGGTGTGTATGAGGATACACCTTTTGCCATTTTTATGTCGGGAGTCGTTGGGGCTTTTTCTTCATCGGGTGGAGTGTTCCTACTCTTTATTCCAGTGGGGTTTTTGGTTTTTCTTATTATTCGCGAGTCGGTGCGGGATGTCCAACTGGCAAAACTTGAACTGGATTGCGTGGAAGAAAAAAGAAAAATTACTGATGAAATTTGTGTTAAAAATGGCATCGGTTACAAGATGAGCAAAAAAACAAAATACAAAATTCTCGTTCAAGCAGATGAAAAAGATCGAATGAATTATATTTCACTTATGTGGCGAGGTAACACAGTCCCAAGAGAGGTGAAAAAATATGTTCTTCGTAAGCAAGCACTTATGAAACCAACACAAAGGCTTCTTGAGGTGAATAGACAATGCCAGCAAATGTTCCGAGAAGGTGTCGATTCACAAAAAATTGCCAAGTATTATGCTGAGGAAAAGGCAAAGGTTGAAGCTGAAGAAACGGCAATTCGTAAACGTGTTAGAGAACTTAGAAAAACCTATGAAGCGATTTATCTTGCGGACAAGGCTGAACAAGAAAAGTTGCTCGCGAACAAGAAAAACCGTGAAAAATTTGAGACAATTCCAGAATCTAAATTCTTGCCTGAAGATGACAAAAGAAAAAAGAAAAATACTAAAGAAGAAAAGCTTATTCAAGAGCAAAAAGCTGATGTTCTCGCAATTCCTGTTGAATCTGAAAAAGATGAGATAATAAATAAAAATGAAAAATCCAAAGTTGTTCAAAAAACTGAGCCAAAAAGAAAAAGGCGAAAGCTTGATGAGATGCATGAACAAGAGAAGAACAAGGAAATAGCGAAAATTCTTCTAAAGGACAATGTTTTTGATTCAAAAGAAGAATTTGAAGGGGAAACTTTTGGTGGGGTGCTTGTTCCAAAATCTCTTATTGAGAAGAATAAAAAAGAGCAAGTGAATGGAACTCTTGAAGAAGAGGGCAAACAAGAGCTTGTTGAGGAAATTGAAAATACTACAGAAGAATTGGAGCAAACAAAAGACCAAATACAAGAAACATCCGCTGTTGAAAATTCTTCACATATAAAAGAAGAAATAGAACGTAAACCTGTGCAGAAAAAGAAATCTCCTGAAATTGAAGAAGTAGCAAAGGTGGGGGCAAAAGAGAAAAAACAGCCAAAAGATAATCAAAAGTCTGTAGATAAGAAACTTGTCAAGAAAGAAACAAAGGTCTCGGTTGTAAATAAGCCAAAGGTAGAGAAGAAAAACTCAGTAACTGAAAGTGATGGAAAGGCAACTCGCAAACCAAGAGCAAAATCTAAAAAGGTTAAACGAGTGTTTACAGCCGATAACAAAAGGCTTCCTCGTGCTAGAAAAAAATAGTAAAAAAGAGTCCTAATGAAAGGGCTCTTTTTATGTTATAGTCTATCTAAAATTATTCTATTAAATAGAACTATTTAAGTATTAGTATTTATTTCCTACCATTTGTTTGGTCTTGTTGTTCTCTTTCTGCAAAAGTTTCGTTGCGATTTTTTAAGAGATTAAGTTCAATTTTATCACTTTCGGTCAACGTTTTACTATTAACGAATTCAAAAAACTCAGGGCCAGACTTTGCGAAAAGCGCAACGATTTTTTGTATTTCCATCGACTTTTCTTTAGTTGAAGAAAGATGTTTGAGTGTTGTTTTTGCAAGATTCATATCACCATTTTCAAGAGAACGCATAACAGACAGAGCATCAACGAGAACTTTGAGTGTGTTGGATTGTTGGTTTGCAGAAATCAATTTACTCCATGCTGGTAGTTTTTCTTCATAAATAAAGAACTTGCCTCGCTCATAAATTTCAATTGACAGCAGTTTGTTCGCTAGCAAAGATTCATTATTTACCTCATTTTGTTCGTTGGTTCGTTTATTCTCTGATAAATTTGTTTTATAACTAGAGCTTGCTTTAATTTTGTCTTGAATTTCTGTCAATGTGTTATTTTTGTAATCTAATACGTATAATTTCTCTCCAGTCGGAAACAGCGACACATACATGTTCAAATTGTTTATTGCTAGATTTTTTATAACACATGGAAGTTCATTTATTTTGCCTTCAAAAACAAATTCTCTTGCATTTTTTTTATCAAAATTTTTAATCATTTTTCTATAACTCCCTCTTTTATTATTTTTATTATATCATAGTTTGGCAAATAATGCAAGGGACAATTGCTATATTTGGAAGGCTGCATAAAAAATGTATTTATTTTAAACCAATCATTGCTAAAAAATAACACGAACCCTTGAAAATCAGAGTTCGTGTTA
>CAYLWT010000012.1:0-23894 GCA_964387705.1 uncultured Christensenella sp. | reverse complement strand
TACCAACTCGACCATTCCCATCTTGAAATGGGTGAATTGATTCAAAATCTTTATGGAATTGTAATATTTGTTCAAAAGTTTTTTTCTCTATATTATTGTAGGACGACAAAAGTTTTTTCATCTCTATTTTTACATTTTCAGGTAAGCAAGTTTCCTCACCGCCAACTTCATTTGGAAGTTTTTTATAATCTCCAACATTAAACCATTGTTTTCTACTATCACTTGTTCCATTTTTAAGCATAAAATGAAGTTCTTTTATCATTGACTCGGATAGTGGTTTCATTGCATTGTCTATAATATAGTCAACACATTTAAAGTGGTTTGCAGTTTCCACAACATCGTCAACATTGATTATTCCTTTTTCAACACCAATTGTATTTGTGTCAAAAATATATCTTGTTTGGTCGTGGGTTAAAGTGCTACCTTCTATATGGTTTGAGTTGTATGTCAATTCAATTTGCGTTTTATGATAAATTCCACCTTTGAGTTTTACATCTTTTTGTTCTTTTAAAGTATTTAATAACAAATTATCACTAAATGGTTTTGTTGATTCTCTTTCTGGTTTTACTGCATCGGCAGGGACATTCCAAGTTTTCCCTGTCAAAAATGCACCTGGTATTCTACCATGAGCACAATAATTTCTAACCATTCTATCCGAAACATTCCATTTTTTAGCGATCTCTTTAACCGATACAAACAACATAGATTACCTCAACTTTAATTTTTTACTATTATATGCCTTTACTGGAAATATGTCAATTAATTTAAGGAATATCATTTCCGATAATGGTAAGTTTTATGCTTTATGCAAAAAACACAAGTCATAAAATTTAAGATTTGTGTTTCTTAATTAAACATTATATTTTTTTGCTAGTTTCAAAGGTTTTGGCCAATATTTTGTTTTTGTCTAAAATTGCATTTGATTTGATGTCTTTTAAGTTTAAATTACCCATTTTTATATATATTACACTTTTCTTTTAAAAAAATTATTTTTCCCTCCTAGAAAAATATGTAAAAACGTTTGTAAAATTGGAGATGAGAGACTATACTGAAAATGTAAATGACAATGTGTTAATATATTTTAAATAAGATTTCAAAAGAAGGGTTTGAAATGAGGAAAGGTGTTTTAAGATATGCAATTGTCGCAATCTTTAGTTTTTTGGCTCTAGGATTTTTTGTCGGTTGCAATGAGGATAGATATTCCACAGAAACCGCTGATAGTGCGTGTTTTCACGAATATAATATTGAATATTTTTGGCAAGGCTATAGTAGTTGCAAAGCAAGAGCAACCTGCAAAAAATGTGAGAATTCTATCGAGGAAAACGGGGTTGTTTTAAAAAATGAACAACCTAGAAAAGTCGCAACTTGCACAAGTTCTGGGGAATATATTTGGACAGCTTCTTTTACGAACAAATTGTTTGCAATGGTCACAAAAATTGAAACAATCCAACCTCTTTCGCATAATTACAAAGAAAGCGATGTTGTATGGTCAAAAAATTTGAAAGATGAAGTATATTGTCACGCAAAATTAACCTGTGAAATGTGCGGTGATATCAAAGATTTAACTACGTATAACATAGCCACAAAAATTACTGAGGCTACATGCACAAAAGATGGAGAAATAAAATACTCCGCAAATTTTGATGAAGGATTTACAATTACAAAAAGTGAAACCATTCAAAAATCTCACGACTATGTTACAAAATATGTTTGGAATGAAGATGAAAAGGGGACAGTAATATCTTGCGAAGCATGGACAATTTGTTCTAAATGCAAAAATAGTCAGGACAAGTATGAACAATTTATTGAAAAAATTCTTGTTGAAAATATGGAGTTAGAAGAAATTGAAGGTGAATATAAATATGTTGCGAAATTTAAAACAGCCGAACTAGAAACACAATATTCCAAATCCATAGAAAAGACGAGTCAATCAGATGGTTCTTCAGACAAAACAGAATATTCAACAGAGCCTGTTTCAAATTATATTACATACACTTTGGAAAGCCTTGACGAAAACTTTTGCAAAATATATTTTGAGGATACCTGCATCCTAAATACAGCGACTTACGAAATTGGCTCAACCTGTAAAATAACATACTGTGAGTTCTCTTTTGATTTTGGAGAAACAACATTCATTCTTGCTGATGAAATGCCTCTTGAATTTGAAATTGGCGAAGAAAATGACAAGGAGTATTCCTTAAAATTTAAGAAAAAATCTCCAATATACACCACAACTCTCACTTTGAAATGTACTGAAACCATTACAAATCCCAACGCAAATAACTATGACGTTTCCTCTTACATTGAATTTTACTCAGACAATTCTGCTTGTTTGTTCGTGAATATTAATAATATATATTTCCCATTTCAAACATATTCCTCATGGAAAAAAGAAGAAAATATAATAAAAATTGATTACTTTGGAGAAATATTAAGTTTTGAAGTGCGCGAGGCAAATTTATCAAAAAATCCTTGACAAAAGAATCAAGGATTTTTTTTGTTTGAAAAAAATTTTGTGTATTTTTAATAAAAGTCCACGTCAATAATTTCAGATTCAGAGCAATTGAAAAATGCACAAAGTTTGTTTACAACTTTCGGCGTAAGTGGAATATTTTGTTTCATTTTGCTAATTGAAGAATAAGAAATTGGAACTTGATAGCGAAGTTTATTTTTGCTAAGCCCCATCTCTTTCATTTTCTTCCAAAGTTTGTCATAAGAAACTATAATTTCAACTGGAATGTCAAGCGGGTTTGTTGTGTTTAAATTTCTTCTAATCATCGTTTTTATCTTCCTCAAAATTATACTCAATTCCGCCATCACCAAGAGCGGCTTTCATATCTCTATAGGTTGCACCCATTTCCCCAACTGGTTCAACTTCTAGCAAATGCGATTGAAAAAAACTAAAGTAGCCATCAGGAGACAAAATAACATGATCAACAAGACTTATTGAAAGTGAAGATAATAAATTTTTTAGTTCCTTTGTATATTTTCTATCCTCCTCTGAGGGGTTTGGCAAACCAAATGGATGCGTGTGACAAATTGCAACAGAATGAGCAGAACGTTTTAGAATTTGACTTATCAAATCCCTATTATTAACAAACAATTTTGTTATTGACCCACTCCCAACACTACCAAGGTGTGTAACTCGCCCTTTCCCGTCAAGACAAATATAATAAAATTTTTCAATTGCAGAAAATTCTACCATTGAAGTTAAGTATTCCACCAATGCCTTTGGCCCTTTAATCTTAACTTCTTTTTTTGCTCTGCTCATTTTGTAAATTTCTGGCAACCTTGAGCAAAAATTAAGATAATTTGCAACGACATCTCCAACTCCTTTGACCTGCTTTAAATTTTCAACATTTGCATCCAAAACATTCGCAAGTGAATTAAATTCATTAAGCAAAAGTCCAGCCAAAGTTTTTACATCCTTGACTGGCGCAATGTATGACAACATATATTCCAAAATATCGTCTTCGGACATAGTAGAATAATCTACAAAAGGAGCTTCAAGTCTCAAATCTTTTGCATCTTCACATTTCTTTTCCACTTTTCTCATGTTATGAGTATATCACACAGTCACCAATTCCGCAATTATTTAATCAATATTTTTGGAATATTTGGACTGCCCTGCACAAGCGCCACAAGTGTGTGCATGTTTTATTTCCCAACAATTGAAAAAATATTATGACATTTGATAGCAAGCAATAAATTCAAGTTGCAAGAGCATGTCATGACAAATATTTTCTTCCTTTATTTTTTCTTTCTCTATAGGCTTGGCATCGCAAATCATCCCCGAATAGTTCCATTTTCAAGTCCACAAATTCTTCCTCCAAAGACTTTGGACAATCAGAGTCCAACAATTTTGCCTGATAAAAGCTAAAGAAGCTATTATCATTCAAAATAATATGGTCAATCAGGTCAATTATCATTGTTTTCAACAAATCTCTCAATTCTCTTGTAAATCTGATTTCCCATGATGTTGGTTTTGCTTCACCTTTAGGTTTTATATGACAAATTATAACCCTTTTTGTTGGAAATTTCAAAATTTGTTTAAACATCTCTCTATTTGTTGTGAACATTTTACCAATTGGGAAATCCCCCATAGAATTGTAATATAAAACCTCGTTTTTCCCATTTAAACAAAAATAATAATAGTCCTCAATTTCAGAATTAAGATTGTCTGTTGCAAAATTTATTGCGTCCTGAATTCCGCCAAGAAACACACGACTTTTCTTGATGTGTTCATTATACAAATTTGGCAAACTCGAGCAAAATTTAATAAACTTTGTAACATGACCATTTATCTCGCCAGCAATTTTCAATTCTTCCTCGCTTGCATCAAGAATTTTTGCCAAAGAGCCAAATTTATCCATCAATCTTTGTGCAATTTGACCACAACTTTCGCATGGTAAAATAAAAGAAAGCATAAATTCCACCGCTTGCAAGTCCGTCATTGAGTCGAAGTCCGCAAACATAAATTGGGTGCGAACCTTCTTTTGTGCACAAAGTCCACGGAGTTTTCTTTTATCCATTATTTTTCCCATACTTCTTTTCATGTTCAAATTATATCATCATCAAACACTTTTTTGCAATTATTTATCTAATTTTTTGAGGGCCAAAGTTTTTTTCTCCCCTGCAAAATCGTATGGTTCTGTGGAGAAAAGCACATTTTCTCACTAATTATTTAAATTCTCTGTCTATTTGTGCCACAATTTTTTCTAGGTCATCCGCACAAGATTGTGCCAATATTTCATCTTTGCTCTCCACCATAATTCTTATTTTAGGTTCTGTTCCAGACATTCTAACCATAATTCTAGAATTATCCCCCAAAAGTTTTTGTGCACGTTCAATAGCCTTGTTTAGAATTTCAGAATTGATAACTTTCGCCTTATCAGACACAACACAATCAATGTTAATTTGCGGAAATAAATTTGCAAAAGCAAGTTCACTAACCTTTTTATTTTTCGTTTTTATCATTTCCGCAAGTTTAACTCCAGTCAATATTCCATCACCTGTTGTTGCATAATCTCTAAAAATTATATGCCCAGATTTTTCGCCACCAAGATTCAAATTCTCTTCTTCCAATCTTGCGATTACATACTTGTCACCGATGTCAGTTCTAATCAATTTTATGCCTAAAACCTCCAAATCTTTTTCAATTCCCATATTTGTGTGTCTTGTCCCGACAACTGTATTCCTACTTAATTTTCCCAACTCCTTTAAATATTTGGCAAGCATAAATATTATGATATCTCCGTCAAGGATACTTCCATTTTCATCACAAGCGATTATTCTGTCTGCATCTCCATCAAATGCAAAACCAATATCGGCTTTGTATTTTTTTACCATTGCACACATTTTTTCTGGATACATAGAGCCACACTTATTGTTTATATTTTCTCCATCATCATGACAATTTATGGCAATAACTTTTGCCCCCAAATCTCGAAAAACACTCGGTGCAATTTTGTATGAAGCGCCATTGCTCCCATCAATTACAATAGTTAGGCCATTCAATTTCACATTGCAACAAGATTTCAAATATTCTTCATATTTTTTTGTTAAATTTGGCAAATACTTTCGCGAGCCTATATTTAGATAGTCGTTGTTAATTTCATGAATAAATCTTCTCTCCAAAGAATCTTCTTTTTTGTCACCCAATTTTACACCTTTTTCATCAAACACCTTTATTCCGTTATACTTTGCAGGATTGTGAGATGCACTAACAACCACTCCGTAATCAAAATCTAAGATTGAAGTAATATATGCAATCCCCGAAGTCGGACAAACCCCTATGTCAACAACATCTGCCCCTGCAGACATTGCTCCAACCGAAAAAGCATCAGTTAAAAACTCTCTTGTTATTCTTGTATCTCCACCAATCAAAATTTTCGCATTATTTTTTTCTTGTGCCACAGCGTTTCCGCACTTAATCGTAAGATCCCGCGTCAAAAAATTATTCACAATGCCTCTTATTCCATCTGTCCCAAAAAACACACCCATTTTTATCAATCTCCCTTATAAAAATTTCATTTTTGCTAGTATTTTTAGAATATTTTATTCATCAAAATTCAATTTTGTGAGCTCAAAACCTAGCCAAGAATGGGGTTGACTTGCAATAAAAATTATTATATAATAATTATATAGAAGAGGTGTAGAATGGGTGATAAAATAAAAATCAGATTTTGGAAAAAAGATGATAAAAGCCAAAAAGATAGGGCACTTGAAAAAGCGGTTTATCTTGTAAAATATGGAAAAAAATTTAATGAGTTTGGCTTCACCAAAAATTTTATGCACACTGTTCTAGATGACTCCGCCCTTGACATAGTTGAGCTTATCCGCAAAAGTAAAACGGAAGCAAAATTTTCTAAAAATGTAAACGAATTCTTAAAATCTCAACGCTATCATGCTTACTCTCAAGCCTTGCTTTTGGGAAATTTGACCGGACAATATTCCCTACATTATCGCCGTTCCAATAGAATTCAAGGTCTTAATATTGATGCTTTTTCAAAAGAGAACTCAGATTTATTGCAAGATTTAAGGAAACATTTTGCAGAATATATTCTCAGTGACAATAAAAGAAAAAATACTTTTGCAGAAAAGACGGAGTTACGCCTTCCTGACTGCAAAACATATTACAGAGATTTAACGAAAGATATCAAGGAAGAATACTTGCTTGAATATTTTGATTCTGCTTTGGCAAATGAAATAGAGCCATCTATGGACGACATCGACACCGCAAAATTTAGGTATTTTGCAGAATATATAATTTCAACAATAGGCACATATTCTCGTGAAGACATAAAGAACAATTTTGATTTTATTCTCTATGACTTGGACAATTCCACAAACAAAAGTTTAAATGAACGACGAGAAAGATATATGTCTTTGAGGGGGTTATCAGCAGCCCAAATAAAAAAGATAGACCAAGTTGACGAATTAAAACGTAGATTAAATAATATGCAGAGCTATCCTGCAATTGCATTAAAAACAAGACTTGATGACATAGATTACAATCTAAAAGACAATATCTCCGAATTGGAAGATATTTATTTGGATTATGAACTTTTGTGTAGACAGGATTTAATTGACAATTTATTTGTGCCAGAAAATAATGTTACTATCGTGACGAATTATCAGGAAGCAAAACCTCAACTTATCCACAAATTTTTAAGAAATGTGGACAAATTTAGAGAAAAAGAGCATAGTAAAATCAAAAAAAGAATTATATCGGAAAGAAAAACGAAAAATCCTTCCCCATTCCTCACTGAAGAGGAAAAAGTGCGCTTTGAGGACCTAAAACAACAAGTCGAGGCAAACCTAGACCAATACAAAGTGAATTATTCAATAAATAACATAGATGGGATATATTCTGATGCAAACGGCTTTCAATATTATCAAGCAGACACTTCAAATCAAATATCCGCGCAACTTTTTACGACAGAAAAACTCATAGATGATGAGGCTGGCATCATAGGGATAGGTTTTAATCGTGAAAATTTGACACCTGAAGCTATAGCAATCTCATCAAATTATTACAAGACAACAAACAAAAGTCTTAATAACCTAGAATATAACGAAAAGAAAGAATTTACAGATCTCAGTGCGCCATTTCAAGAGTTGACAACGGCAAGGAATTCTGAAATCGTTTTGCAAAGACGTGGGCTAGATTTTGACACAAAAGCAAGTTATATTTTTGCAATTATAGATAGTTCCAATGAAGAACAAACGAAAAATATAATGGAAAAAATAAAATCAATCCAAGAAAAAGAGGGCCTAAAAGCTGTAATATATGACAAATATCTAATCAAACAAAGCCTACAAGAACAAGAGCCTACACTTTAATTGGCTCACCATTCCCCTAATACAACAACTTTGTTTGCTTTTTAAATTCTTTTCTATTGACTTATAAAAAAAATTCAATTATACTTTTTATATGAAAACTTATAAAGAAATTAAATTGTGGACAAAAACATTTCTTGAAAGCATTTGGGGCGTTGTTGCCATGTGCTGTGTTGCAATGATCTTTTGGTTCCTTGGGCTTCCAAAAGCTGGTGTTATTTCTATGGCAATTTTTGTTTCCCTCACCTTTTTGTTGTGCGACGACATAAAATTACTTTTTGCAAGTTTTTTCTATGTCCCATATTTTTCAATTGACATCTTTAGTGTTGGCGAAATAATTTTCTTTCTTATTATCATTGCCATTGTGCTTACAACAATAATTTATTTTTTTATAAAACATCGCCATGTAAAAGTAAAAAAAGGCAACTTATTTTGGGGACTTATGATTGCAGACCTTGCCTTTCTTTTAGGTGGGATTGTTGGGCGCTTTAATATTAAAAACTTTGCAATCATTCTAGGATTAAATATCGCCATTTACATATTATATTTTCTCGCGATAAACCACACCAAAAACCTTATTTCTTATCTTATGTTGTCATTTGTTGTTGTGGGAACATGTCTTGTTTTGCAACACACATCTCTTATCCTAAAAAGTGGCAATATTTTGGAATGCATCACTGGGAGACAGTTGATTTTTTTGGGTGAAGTATCTATAAACACTGTTGCTTTGTATTATGCCTTAGGAGTGATTGGAGGGTTTTATCTTTTCAAAAAAGCACAAAAACACAAGTGGTTATATTGTGTCCTATCGGTTGTTATGATTATTTTTATGCTTCTCACTTACTGCCGTGGGGTTATCTTTACAAGCGGTCTTGTTATTTTTACACTTTGTATAATTGCTATTGCAAAGTCCCCAAACAAGAAAAAACTTTCCATAATTTGTTCAAGCATTCTTGCGGTTACAATTGCGCTTATCTTTGCCATCCCATCATCAAGAGAAATTGCACTACGTTTTCTTGCAAGGGGAACTGCGCCAAACGGACGTGACAAACTTTGGACGTGGTGTATTGGACAATTCAAATCAAGTCCAGTATTCGGCGTTGGATTTGTCTCAAATGAATGTCCCCCAAGTCTTTCAATAAATCTTGTTATGGCTCACAACACAATTTTGCAGTGGTTCACCTCACTTGGCATTGTTGGAACTTGTATGATGATTCCTTTTTATTACGAAAAATACAAAATTTTTTTTGGAAAATACAATTTTGAAAAAATAGTTGGCGTCTGTGCTTTGCTTTGTATAGAACTAGATGGCATCGTGGGGGCTACTTCTACTATGTTCTTCTTTATATTTGCCATTGCAATTGTTCTTGTTGGCGCTGTAGAAAATGAAAACAAATCCTGTCAGGAGAAAATAGCAACTGAAATCATTTTAAATGAAGAAATAGAAAACAAAAATTTAGAAGGAGAAAATAATGAGAGTAGAGATTGTTGCGTCAACATCAAGAAACCTTCCGAACTTTAAGGAAGAATTTAACGAATTAGGAGGAGATTTGGCTGGCATTTGCTATATGCCACACACTTTTGAAGATGTCAAAAATCAACCAATTGAAAGAAAACTGTCAAGAGCAAATTTGGTAAAAGAAAGTGGACACCATAGCATTTTTGACCACGAATATATTACTCTTTATCTTGAAGATGTGCCAAAAATGTTTGCTATGCTTCTTAACAATGAAAAAGCATACAACACCAGCGAAAAGTCAGGACGATACACAAAAATGATTTCAACAGGTATGCAAGCCGACATTTATACAAAATGGACCAAAATACTGGAAAAATTAATAAAACAAAGATATGGACATGAGCAATATTTTGATGACAAAAGGATACGAAAAATCGCTCTTGAAAATGCACGACTATTCCTTTCTATCTACACCCCGACATCACTTGCATACACTGTATCTTTTAGGCAACTTAACTACCTTTATGCTTGGCTTGAAAAATTACAAAATACAGATTCTTCTTTGCTCATTCCACTTCGCGACACCGCAAGTGAATTTTGCAAAAACCTTGAAGACCTCAACCTTGTTGACCCAGCACTTGTAGAATTTGGCAAAGCTCGAGATTTTTCTCTTTTTGCAAAAAGGGATATGCAAGAATATTTTGGAGATACCTACACCACAAAATACAAAGGTTCTTTCATTGAATTTGCCCAAGCACTAAGGCATAGGACCTTGGATTATCAATTAGACGAGCTCCCAACACCAGAATATTACATCCCTCCACTTGTTGAGGAAGATGACAAATTAAAAGACGAGTGGATAAAAGATATGTTAAAAGTTGAAGAATTTACCCCATCAGGCAAAATGATTCAAATTTATGAACGTGGAACCCCCGAAGCATTTATTCTTAAAATGAGAGAAAGACTTTGCACTTGTGCGCAACTGGAAATTTGTGACCAAACAAAAAAGACTTTGGATAAATATCTTGCAAACACTCAAAACCCAGAAATCATCAAACTGCTTGAGCCATACACAAAAGGAGCCCGATGCCTTTCAGGGTACAACTGCAAAAATAAATGCGCTTTTCACGATGGTATTACTCTTGAAAGAAAAATTTAATTTGTTAAATTTTGTTTAAATATCATAAAAATTTGCATAAAAAACAGCAACATATTTGTTCAAATAATTTGCACAAAAAAAAATATATAGTATAATATTCTTATGAAAAAATTATGTAAAAAACAAAAAATTGTATTTATTTTTGCCCTATTTTTAAGCATTGGCTTTGTGGCAAGCATTCCAGCAATCATTTTTGGAGCAATAAATGGTATAACACTTCTCTTAGTTGTTGGTATAATTTTTGCGGTTCTTGGGTTTTACGGTTCTCCAATTCTTTGGATACAATTTGGAGCATTAAACAAGACAAAACGAATTGTTTATGCCGTTGATGAAGAAAAAATTTATACAGTTGAAGAAATTTCAAAGCAACTTCAGCTATCTATTAGCGAAGTGAAAGCTCAACTTATAACTGCGATAAACAAAAACTATATAGAAGGGCTTTTGTTTGATGGGGAAAAATTAACTGCAAATAAAAACAAATCTACCCTTAAAAACTTGTCCCGTTGTGAAAATTGTGGTGCACCTCTTAAAAAAACTCCAGACGGCAAATATTGCCCATATTGTCACTCTATGTTTGAGAAATAAATGCAAATTTAATGCAAAAACCGACTGCTTCAGTCGGTTTTATTATTGCTTATAAATTACTTGCTTTATGCTCTTGCGAAGACTTCACTGTTTTGCGCAAGGTAGGTTGAAAGGTCGTTCAATGTTTGAAAAGATGAGAGTTCATAGTCTGGGATGTTACATTCAAAAGTGTCCTCGAGTGTGCAAATAAGCGATACTAGACCGAATGAATCTATCCCAATATCTCCAACAAGGCTTGTATTTCCATTCAAACTGTCGGCTGGCACACCAACATAATCACTGATAATTTGTTTAAGTTCGTTCATTTTTTTCTCCTTTTTAAATTACAAGGCCGCCAATTTTCTTGTGCCTTGCAAGGGCTTGTTTACGCATAATTTTTTTTGAAGCATTGCGTTCAAAGTCACTTTCCAAAACTTCGACATAAGAAATTCTCTTATATGAGGCTATGGTTTGGTTAAGTTTTCTAAAATCTGCAATTATTTCATTATTAGTCTTCTTTTCATCACCCAAAAATATTTCTGCACATATAAGACGTTTTTTCTCGCCTTTTATTTCACAATCCTCCTCAAAAACCATAGTATCTTTTACATATCTAATATTTGTGACAATGGCTTGTTCAAGCTCCTCAGGATAAACATTTTTCCCGCTATCAAGGACAATAAGATTCTTCTTTCTCCCCGCCAAAAAAAGCTCACCTTTTTCATTTTGTTTTGCGAGATCGCCTGTGTGAAAGAACCCTTCTTCATCAAACACCTGCATTGTCGCTTCTTTGTCCTTGTAGTAACCTTTTGAAACACTAGGTCCCTTTACACATAATTCCCCAACACCTTCTTCATCTGGTTCAAAAATTTTCACTTCAAGCCTTGGGCAAGCCTTCCCAATAGAAGCACAATCGCCCAAAGTGTCAGAATTCATTGAAACAAGCGGCCCACATTCAGTAATTCCAAACCCATTTATAATATACACTCCAAGGTCTCTCATTCCAGAAACAACCTCAGGATCAAGTGGGGCTCCGCCACAAACAATTTGTTGCAAATTCCCACCAAATGGGGTAAATAAATCTTTAAACAATTTGTGCGTCACATCAATGCCAAGCTTGTTGAGAATTTTGCAAAGTTTTATTCCCTTTTTAAGTTTTTTGTCTTTGCCTTGTTTTTTTGCCTCCTGCCAAATTGTTTTGTAAAAAGCATTCGCAATCATTGGCACAACTGTTATGATATAAGGTTTAAAGACTTTCATATTGAGCATCATATCTTTCATACTGCCGTTTATATATGTAAGTCGACCCGCTGCAACACGAGGCATAATGTGCGTGTAAATTTCAGTAGCATGATGCATTGGGAGAATTGACATTGAAGTATTGTTTTTCTTTGACCCACGAATAACGTCAAGACAATTGGACATGTTTGTCGCAAGATTTCTGCCCGTAAGCATAACTGCTTTGTTTGCTCCCGTAGTGCCAGAAGTAAATATAATTTCTGCAACTGCATCAAGGTCGGGTTTCATTGCTCTATACTTTCCCGAATTTCCTTCTTTCTTCCCCAATTTTTGAATTTCGTCAAAAGTTGCAAAATCATCCACTTTTTTATCTATTGTTATAATGGTTTTAATTCTATTACATTTTTCTGCAACCGCTTTTATTTTTGGAATAAGATAAGCCGAGCAAATAACAGCATCTGCATCACATTTTTTAAGCAATGTCTCAAGCAGGTCTTCTTTTGCGTCTTTGTCAATTGGACTAATAATCCCTGCTCCACCCACAATTGTAACATCTGTAACAAAATATTTATACGAATTCTCGGCGAGAAGTGCAATATGTTTCCCTTGAAGTCCCAAAGCAATAAGCCCATCGCCAAAGCTTTCGACATCCTCCAAAAGCCCTTTTGATGTATGATAAACAATATTCCTGTGATTATCAAGTTCTGCCAAAACATGAGCATCTGGAGCAAGTTTTGCAATCCTTTCAAAAACCTCTTTTGTGCTTTGATAATCACCTTCTTTTAAGAAAGTATCTTTAAGCATTTCTTTTTCACTATAATATTTCATTATAACCTCCCACTGCTTTAATTTCTTTCAAATATGGATCTTTTTCACTAAGCATAATGTCAACGATATGCTCAAGATTTTTATGAAATCTATCCACATCATCGTCATTAAAAAGTTTAATTTGACAATCATAAATAAATTTCATTTCATATGTATTAACATTGAACATAATTGCAAAATAGCAAGGCAACGCAAATTTCCCATTGCTATATGCTTGAAAGTCAATCCCTTCTGGGCTCATCATTGGAACAAACGAAAAAGAGTTTGCGTAATATGTTCTTAAATTTGAACTTTTCCAAATTCTATGTGTAAGCATTTGAAAGTCAAAATCAGAAAAACCAAGATGTCTATAAAATAATGTTTGATTCTTGCAAAAGTTTTCAAAACTTTCAGACAACTTTTCTTCTGGTTCAAGAGTTATATAACAGCCAAGGCTTTGCGCTTTTGTCCCTGCAACATTTCTTTCAATGGCAGTCGCTCTGCAGTTTGACAACTCAAGTTGCAATTGATTTTTAACATTCCCATTAAGTTTTGATTGAGCAAGCGTTGTCGCATAAAATAAGAAATTGGCTGGAGTAACCTTATTTTGTTCGCAATACGCAATAATTTTTTTGCACGTTTCAATATCCATTGTTTTCATATATGACTTTGTTTTATTCCGCAAAAAGAACATTCTCATTGTTCTTCTATGGAAATCTTTTTTTGAAATTGGGCCATCATTGCCATGCATGCCTGCATAATATGGTTCTTCCCGTTCGCCCATATATTTGCTGAAAAACTCGTAATTTCGCTGTTTAATTTTTTCATTATGCTTAAACTGCAAATCTTTTTTCAAAACATCTTCAAATTTTGGAAGAGGCTTTGGAAGTGGCTTGCCATTCTTCAACGAATCATATATATCAAAGACATCCTTGTAAAAAATATTAAGCCCATAAAGGTCGGCATTCAAGTGGCAAATTTTCACAAAAAACATGAACTTATTATCATAAGTTTTGCAAATATAAAATTCCACAACTTTCCCATGTTTATATCTAATAGCCTTTTTCTTTCTACCCGCAATAAATTTTTCTTGTTCTTCTTTTGTTGCGAATTCCAAATAAGGGATAACAGGACAAGTCGCTTCATCATCAAAATATTGCATCAATTTTCTTCTTTTTACAAACTTAATATGCATACAATCATTGCGCATAAAAGCAAGCGAAATTGATTGCCTCATAATATCAACATCCAACACTTCATCACTTGTTGTAGATGACAAAATGTTTATCACTCTTTTATCAATTGAAAAAAGCAATTGCATTTTCACCACTTCTTGCGAAGGATTAAGCTCATAATAAACTCGATTTTTTTTCATTTTTTCTCCTTTTCTGTCGAAAATTGCCAGTTTTTGTCTACACGAAAAGGATAACATAAAACAATATCATATAAAAGAGAATTCCAAAAATTAAGTTCTCAACTTCATTTCATAAAAATAGAGGAAATTCTCACACTCTCGCTCAGCGAGAATTTGGCAAATTATTTTAGTTTTTTTGTTGAAATAAGATAAAAAATGATGTATAATATAAATATGGAAGATATAAAAGAAGTGATTTCACAAAATATTGCAACCATTCGAAAAAAAAGGAAGCTCACCCAAGTGGAATTATCAGAAAAATTAAATTACTCTGACAAGGCAATTTCTCGCTGGGAAAAGGGGGAGTCTTTGCCAGATATTGAAACTTTACACAAATTAAGTGAAATTCTAGATGTTCCTGTTGCATCTTTTTTTGAAGAAAATGCTTTTGCAAAGCAAGAATTTGCGAAGAAAAAAAATCTACCGAACAAAATTATTGTTGCTCTTCTTTCCTGTCTTGTTGTTTGGATTATTGCGACCATTTTATATGTCTATGTATACACCTATTCTGACATAAAATTTTGGCAAGCATTCATTTGGGCAATCCCAGCCACAACAATAATCCTTAGTTATTACAACAAAATATGGGGTTGGCCTAGAATATCAATCTTTCTGCATAGCGCAACAATGTGGTCTCTTCTGACAGCCATGTATTGTCAATTTTTAAATTATAACATTTGGATAATGTTCCTTTTGGGTGCACTTGTACAAGTCATCATTGTTTTAAATTATTTCATCAAACCAATAAAAACTGATTCAAAGATTTTCGGAATTTTTAATATAAAAAAATGATACAATATTAATTATACACTTTCAAGATTTTGTATAAAAAATATATTTTCAAAAGGTTTAACACTTTAAATATTTTATGCTAAAATTTTTATCGAAACAAAGGAGTTGTATTATGAAAGATTTTTTTAAGAAAATAAAATGGGATAGCATAATTGTATCAATTCTTACTATCGCAATTGGAGTGCTATGCATAGTTATGCCAAGCGAAGCAGGAGATGTGCTTCTTATAATTTTTGGAGCAGTACTCATTGCTATTGGCGCGACATTATTTGTTAGGTTTTTCACTGCAGACAAATTGTTCGCAAATCACATTATGATTATGTCCGTCGTTAGCCTTGTGCTCGGAATTATGTGCCTTGTCCAGAGAAATTCTTTGCAAAGCATTTTAACCATTCTTTTGGGCCTTTATATCGTGGTTGATTCACTCTCCTCCATTGGCGACAGCATTTATCTTCTCAAGGCAAAAGATTCAGGTTGGTTTATTCTTTTCCTGTTATCCCTCATTTCTTGCGGGCTTGGGGTTGTTGTAATGTTCTCAACCTTTGACACTGTTATGATTTTTGCAGGAATATCGCTTCTCATTGAAGGTGTAAAGAGATTTGTTTTTACACTCACATTTAGCAACAAAATTCGTTCTGCTCGCAAACAATTTGAAAAAGGATTGCAAGATGTAATTGAAATTGAAGAAGAATAATAAAATAATATCAAAAAAGGGGTGTCAGTTGACACCTCTTTTTGTATAAAGATTATTTATCAATGCACACAACATTGAAGGTCTTAATCCCATTAATTTGCGCATCAATTTCCTTTATAATTCAATGCACGAAGACTGTTTAAAATTGCAACAACTGTAACTCCCACATCAGCGATAACTGCGCTGAGCATTCCTGTAACCCCAAAAGCCCCAAGGGCAAGGAACAAAATTTTAACCCCTGCAGAAAAAAAGATATTTTGCCAAACAATTTTGTGTGTAAATTTGCTGATTTTTATGGCAAGAGAAATTTTGTTAGGGTTATCATCCGTAAGCACAATGTCACTTGCTTCTATGCTTGCCGGATTGCCATTTAACCCCATACAAAAGCCAACGTCCGAAAGCGTAAGTGACGGAGCATCATTAAGACCATCTCCCACAAAGCCAACAATTTTTTCACCATTCTCCTTTGCATTTTCCAACCACTGAGATTTCTCTTGTGGCAAGAGTTCACTTTCATAATGATTTATGCCAAGTTCAGCCGCCAAGTTTTTTACCGTTTGTTTTTTGTCCCCCGACAAAAGAATGGTTTCCACACTCATACTACTTAGTTCTTCAATTTCTGACTTGCTTTGTGGTTTTATGCTGTCTTGCAAATGGAACACTGCCATCAAATTTTCCCCATCATAAAGTTCCACACTAGTATCAGAAAGACCTTTTGCACGCCTGCCAACAAAATATTTCTTCTCATTATACTCAAAATACACGCCTTCTCCCGCGATTTCCTTTACATTGTCGCCTTTCGGAAGTTTTACTTTTGCCTTTTCACAAATTGCAATTGCAAGAGGGTGTAAAGAATATTGTTCGCCAATGCTCGCAAGTAGAAGAGCCTGACTTTCGTCAATGTCACCACATAAGTCGATTTTCTTCACCTCAAATTTTCCTGTTGTAAGAGTTCCTGTCTTGTCAAAAGCAATTTTATTTATTTTTGCACAAAGGTCGAGATATGTTGAACCCTTTATTAAAATCCCCTTGCTACTTGCATTCCCAAGCCCAGAAAAATATGAAAGCGGAACAGATATCGCAAATGCACACGGACAAGAGATTACAAGAAAAATTAGTCCACGATATATCGCGGTATCAAAATTTTTTGACACCAAAAACACTACTCCAAAGGTTAAAATTGAAAGTGCTATCACTCCTAAAGTATAATACTTCGTCATTTTTGAAATAACAGTTTCTGTTTTGGATTTTTTGCTTTGATTGTTTTCAATCAAATTTAAGATTTTACAAACGGTACTATTTCTGTATGGTTCAGCAACTTTTATTTTTAGAACGCCATCAAGAACAATGCTCCCCGACAATATTTTGTCCTCACTTTTCACTTGGACCGGCAAACTTTCCCCCGTCAGACTTTGAACATTTAGGCTAGAATTTCCATCAAGCACAACCCCATCAAGTGGGACACATTCTCCGGGACGAACGACAATAATTTGTCCAACTTCCACCTCCGCTGGAGAAACTTTTTTCTCGCCATCACTTGTTAAAATATTTGCAAATTCAGGCCTAAAATTGGTCATTTTTTCAATAGATTTTCGTGATTTTGCCACTGCCATATTTTCCAAAATTTTGCCAATGGAATAAAGCCCTATAACCATTATCGCTTCCATATCCTTGCCGATGGCGACTGCCCCCACAACAGAAATTGTAAGCAACAAATTTTCATTCACAACCCCACGAACAAGAAGTCTAATCGCCTTTGTGTATGTTTTGTAACCAAGAGATAACACAGACAACACGAGCAATGTCCAATGTAACCACTCAGGAAGATTTGAAATCATACACAATCCTCCAAAAATTAACCCCGCGACTAAAAAGCTCAAATCAAGAATAAATGCCCCTGAAACATTTTTTATTTTTTCCCCATCTAATTGGCAACATTTATCAAGAGATTTGTCCACATTATTGATACTTCTTCCATCAGGCAAAATTGTTAAAATAACATTAGGTTCAATTTGTTTTGTAATCTTTTCAATTTGTTTAAATCCGAGTTCAAAATTATCACTTTCAACAGTCAATTCAGATTTTAAAAAATCAATTTTCGCAAACTGAATATTTTTGCCCTTTACATATTGATTTTCAAGTGCTTTTGCACAATTCGGGCAATCTAAGTTTTCAATTTTTAAAAGATACTTCATTTTTAGATCCTCATTCCTTCAAATTCTTCTTGTGTGTGTTCAAGACACACATCAAACAATTCCTTTACATGCTCATCTGCCAAACTATACCAAACTTCTTTCCCTTGTTTTCGGCATTTAATTAAATTCAGCTCTCGCAAATTTTTAAGTTGATGAGAAATTGCCGATTTTGTCATATTTAAAATATAGGATATATCACAAACACAAAGTTCATTTTTAACCAAAAGATTTATTATTTTTAACCTCGTGCTGTCACTCATTGCCTTATAAAAATCGGCCATAAACATGAGTCTGTCATCATCAAGCAAATTGTTTTTTGCTTCACTCACTTTGCTTACATGAATGCAAGAGCAATCACATTCCATTCTATTTTGTGTTGTCATAATTATCTCCTTTAAACGCTATCCGAAAATCAACTTTAATATCTACACAACAAGTTTGTCCATTTACACAACAATTTATGTCAAAGTTGAACACGTATTCAACTAACGCATTTAGTATAATTGAATATGCATTCAACTGTCAAGTGAAAATTAAATAAATTTTAAACAAATTTTAATTTTTTTGCTCTTGCTCATCGTTTGAAAGTTGTGCGTCATATGCCATAATTTGTTTTGCTAAAACCTTATTTATCCTTCTTATTGGGAAAGAGGCAATATGCGTTAAATCCTCGGCACTTCTACCGTCATAAAACTCAACAGTAGGTTCGCTCTTCGGATTTATAAAAAATCTGCCATGCGCAAGCGAATTTCTTATGTGATTTGCATTAATCTCATCAATCCCACAGCCCCCATTTTTCAAAATCTGACTAAATTCAGTCTTATCCACAGTTGTTGCCAAATTGCCGAAAGTCGCCATAAGCAAGTTACATACAATATCAACATATGGATCAACAATAGCCCCTTCACGCATAGGTACTTTTTTAGATTTAATGTATTTATAGAAAAAATCATCAAATTGAGTGAAATTCATTGCTGTATTTTCTTTTAAATGCATAAGATAAAGAATTGCTCTAAAATTTCCAATAAAGTTGTTGTATTCATTTGCTTGAAAAGGAACTCTTGATAAAAATAATTCTGCATTTGCAGAGCCAGTTGAATAAACTTCTTTTAAAAGTTGATTATTTGAGTAAAAATAATTTAAAAAAGCATCCTTTTGTTGCTCATCAAATTTAATAGGCTTTCCATTCCTGCTCAAAGTTAAATAGTCGTCAAAATTTTTTTCAGTCAAAACCCCATTGTCAATAGCACTTTGAAGGGCCTTATTTTCTTCGAAATAATACAGCGAATCGTTAAGATTACGATTAAACACTGACACAATCATCAACATTTCACTATTCGTAAGTAACAACTGAATCTCAGGTTGTCCCTTTGGTTTTAATCTCAAACTTAGATTTCCTGGACTCGTAATTTGAAAATTTGGATGATTCATATCAGAATGTACAAGAGATTCCCTAATCATTTTGTAAAGTTGAGAATTTCCTATCGACTTGTTTTGTCCACTGACTTTCTTTCTTATTTCAGCCAAATTTCCCTTCATATCCGGCAACGCTTCATCAAGCTTCAAACTTTTAAACATTTCCGACTGACACACAAGTGACATTTTAATCAAATTTGAAATAGACACAGAAAAAATATCAGAAATAAAAGAATTTACATCGGCAGATGAAATTGTGTTATCTAGCACTTCCTGTGCCGATTGCACAAAAGATTTTTCACTTGTCATAAATTTTGACAAGCATTGTTGCATATATTTAGAATACAACGTTAAAATATAATTACTATCATTCATAGGATTTATATAACACATTTTCTATGGAATTGTCAAACATACTAAATCTTTTAGTGTAAAAAAACAAGGAGCAATGCAAAATCATTGCTCCTTGTTTGTATTTGTTTTTGCTAACTGCAAGTTTACACCTCAGCCATTTGTATCAGTTACCGCTTTTGTCTTTAATTCAAGAGTAATTTTTCTATACTCATCAGTTGGCCTTGGGTCTTTCTTAGCATTGACATTCCAATTTGTCTTGTCGAAATCAAAAGTGTTTTCACCAATTTTAAATGACCATCCATCAAATTCTAACGAGCTATCAAACATCTTAATATCCGGAATTAGTTCTTTGACATCTTCAAAATCCATATCATATCTAATTT
The DNA here is from genome assembly GCA_964387705.1 of uncultured Christensenella sp. Taxonomy (GTDB): domain Bacteria; phylum Bacillota; class Clostridia; order Christensenellales; family UBA1242; genus UBA7862. The sequence goes on along the minus strand of CAYLWT010000012.1, from coordinate 3,576 downwards.
CAAGCTTTAGATTTGCAAAATATAGTTTTTCATCGATATTTTTGCTATCTTTTGGATCCAAAGTATAACCAAAAAGTCCATCACCCGCCTCTTGCGCAGTTTTCAATTTTTCATTCCAAATTTCATAATCATAGCCTGCAACATTTCCCAACGCAATTGTAATTTCATTCCATGGTTTTAGTGTAAGAGCCTTTGGTCTTAAGAGGACATAAGCGACGCCTTCATTGCCTTCAGCAAAGAAATTTGTAAAGTTTTCAGTGTCAAAATTGTAATTAATATAAGAACCATTTTTGTGCGTTGCATTTTTGATATGTCCATTGCTAGGTGTCACAAAATCATAATAATGGCCATTATTCTCAACCTTCCAACCATTAAATTCATAATTTGTAGAATCATAAACTACATTTTCTTCAGTTGGCAAACTGCTTTTCTTGTCACCAAAATTTCCTTCGGAAACATTAAAACGAACAACAGTCGTATTAGTCATATTACCACCAGTTGTGTTTTCAGTAATAAAATCTTGCTTAAAGGCAACTTCACCATTTACGACTTGATAAATGATGTCTTTTGTCCCAGCATCAATCCATCTGGCATAAATAACATTGCTTCCAGTTTTGTTTTTTATTCCTGCTGAAAAACTTCCCCAAATTTCTGAGGTTAAATAACAACCCGGAGTGCAATCTTTGTCAACGTACCAACCTGCAAAGACTTTGTTCGTAGGCGCAACCAAATCCTTTTCACAAGGCAACCCGTCAGAACCCCCCCCATAATAATCAAGATTTGCAGCTTTGAGTGCATTATCTGACGTAATGTTGTTTTCCTGTTTGTATTCTTCTGTAAAACTGCCACCATTCAAATCACATCGAATCAGGCCAATATCCATATTTGTGGAACAAGCTGAAAACAAAGTCAAACAAGGCACTGCAAACAAAAACATTGCAAGCAAACATTTAACAAGTTTTTTCATAAATTTCCCCCTCAATAGGAATGTGGTGCGACCATAGGGACTCGAACCCCAAACCTTCACGTCCGTAGCGTGACGCTCTATCCAATTGCGCTATGATCGCCTAAAACACATACAATTATATATCAAAATTATATTTTGTCAACTAATTTTCGCAATTGAATTATTTAGATCAAAATTATTCTACATCTTCCGTTAAAAACAAAATTCCAAAACATCCTGGGCCACAATGACTTGAAATAGTCCCGCCTGCTCTTGTTTCATAAATGTTTTTAAACCCTTTTTCTCGAAGTTTACCTTTCAAGAGTTCGACATCTTCTGCTGGAAGCCCTGCATGAGTGATAAACACGTTTTCTAGAACGGGATTCGGGAATCTTATCATCAAATCATCGAAATATGCAAGTCCAACATTCTTCATAATTCCAAAAAATTTCTTACCTGTTTTCATTTCGCCATTTGTCACCAAAATTTCAGGTTTAATTTTCAACAAATTTGCCCCAAAATATGCAAGAGAACTGCACCTGCCGCCCTTATAAAGATAATTAAGCGTAAGCAAAACAAAACTTGCCTGCACATTCCCAACCTTGCTTGAAACATAATCATAAGTTTGCTTTAAATCCATTCCTTTTTCAATGCAACTGTGAGCTTCAATTGCAAGAAGAGCAATGCCTGTCGAAAGACTCAATGAGTCCACAATCATAATTTTGTCATTCCCAATTTTTTGAGCAACACGCCTAGCATTTTCGCACGCACTGCTGATTTTTGAACTTAGGCTTATATGAATAACGGCATCATACTCTTCAAGCAATCTTTTAAAATGCTCCTCAAATTGAACTTCGTTTACTGCCGATGTTTTTGGCAAAATTTTGGTTTGAGCAACATAATCAAAGATTTTTTTATAGGCCGTTTGGTCGTCCAAAATCAATTCCTCGCCCAAAAGAATGGAAAACGGAACAGTTTTGATGTCAAATTTTTTCAAAAGTTCCTCTGGCAAATCTACTGTCGTTTCGCATGACACTGCAATTTTCATAATTAAAATTCTCCTTTATTTACACGGAATACATCATTTTTGCAGGAGAATTGCATTCTTACGGTGGGGAGAAGCGATTTATCACTTTAACCGCAAGAAGCAACTACACCTTACACAACCAATTATACCGATTTGCGTAAAAAAACAATTCTACCATGCACGATTTACTCTCTCCAAAATAGAATTCAGTTTTAGAGTTTTTTTAGAGACTCTACTGGCAAGAGAATTCGACAAAATACTTTCATAAAAATGCTTGATATAATGCCCTAAAATATGATATAATTTGTCCGATATGGATGAAAATGAACTAAACAAAACAATTGCACAAAATTTGTGTGCTTTGAGAAAAAAATCTGGACTAACGCAGTTGCAACTTGCAGAAAAAATAAACTACTCAGACAAGGCAATTTCAAAATGGGAAAAAGGTGCTTGTTTGCCAAGCATATATGTCCTTATGACCGTGGCAGAATTTTATGGGGTAACTTTGCAAGAAATTGTTGGGAAAGACCAAATTGCAGAACCAAAAAGAGGGCAAAAAGACATCAAAACTATGGTCAGTTTGCTCTCTTGGGCAACTGTTTGGCTTATCGCAACAATTGTTTTTGTTGTGCTAAGATTTATTTCCCCAGTTGAACGTGCATGGCTATCGTTTATCGTTGCAATCCCAGCATCATTTCTCGTTTGCACAATTTTTTCTAGCGTTTGGAAATGGCGTCTCCCAACTGCAATATTCTCATCTTTTTTTGTTTGGACCGCAATTATGGCTATAAGCCTTATGTTAAAATCACCTCAAGTTTGGCTTTTTTACCTAATTGGAATTCCTCTGCAATTCATTATAATTTTCGGAACAGTTTTGTCATTTATAAGGCATCGGGTTAAAGATTAACAAGTGTTCATCAATCTATTTATATCACAAAGTGATATATGTTCTTGACAAGCATCTTGAAAAGGCGTATTATTTTTCTGAATAAATATAACTGCATTTTTAACGATTATCAAGTCAAGCAATTTTATTAAAAGGAGGTGTTTATGGGCGAAAATATAACTGACGAACGCATAAAAGAAAATTTGAAAGTATATAGACGAGAAAACTTTTTGAGAAAATTTCGTCTCATGACCATCTCCATATTATACTCTGTTACGATGATATGCATAATTGCCATGATCTATGGTGCACAGCAGCAAAAAATGACTTCAAACGTCTCTATTCAATACTCTCGTCCAACATACACCGTAACTTTTGATGCCAATGGAGGTTCGTGTTCCACTTCAAGCAAAAGTGTCAAATTTGGGGATAATTATGGAGACCTGCCCACCCCAACTCGAAATGAATACGACTTTGTTGGTTGGACAAAAACACCTGTTGAAGTGCAAGGAACAAATTTAATTGAAAAGACCACTTTTACTGGTTCAAATTATATTGCACTTGGCCGAAGTTATATGTTCACCAGCAGTCTTACCGTAACCGTTGTAGCTTCCATGGACAATTGGGCGAGCGTTGGGACTGAAACGAGATGTTTAATATGTTGTTGCGAAAGTGGGGGTTGGGAGATATGTTGTATAAGTGGTGGCATACAATTCT
>CAYLWT010000011.1:0-26053 GCA_964387705.1 uncultured Christensenella sp. | reverse complement strand
TTTTTTGATACTTTTTTGATACTTTTTTGATACTTTTTTGATACTTTTTTGATACAAAAAATATCTCCCAAATTGGGAGATATTTTTTAACTTTTGGCCACAATGGTTACAAATATACACAAAGCATTGCTCAAGTGAGATGAAAGATCATAGGAGAATGCTGCCCCTGAATTTACTGGGACTGATATATTATCGGATGTTCCATCAAAATTTAAAACTGTAAGCGTTATGCTTGCAACTGTAGCTGTTTCTTCAATTTTAAGCGAATAACTGCCACCAACATCAGCCAATCGTCCACGGAAGTTATCCCCTTTTTCTTCGTAAGTAAGTGATTTTGAGTTTTCACCTTCAACAAGCAGGACAGTTCCATCTGACGCACTTGTAAGAGCGACATAAGCTTTTTGAGCTTTAAGTTTTTTCGTTGAAGAATTCCAATATTCTGTTTGGAATGCATCTTTGTTTGCATCATCCACTTGGAAAGAATCTAGCCCAGCAGTATATGCCTGTGAAATGCTTTGACTAGATAATCCAATTCCTGTTTCTTTCGAAGCAAAATTCCCTGAGGCATCAAACAAAACATTTGTATCGTCACTGAAATCTGTTTTATCTCTTAAATATCCAATAATTCCACCAATAGCGATATTTTTGTTTTGCAAAGTATTTTCATAAGTTGATGCTTGAGAAACTGTGTGTTTAATTTGCCCGCCAATTGAAATGCCAATAATTCCGCCAATGTATGAGTACACACTTCCGCTTGAAGTATTTTCTCCTTTTATAGAAGAATTTAAGCAACTTTCAACATACCCTGAAGAGTAACAATTACTTATTTCACCATAGGCCATATATCCAACGATCCCACCAACTGCATCGAATAATGTGGAACTTGTTTTTACTGTTCCAAGATTTTGACATGCTTCAATTGACATGTAATTTGCCAAGTATCCCGCAACTCCTCCGCCATAAACATTTGCGGATTGAGTGCCAACAGACATTGCAACAATGTTGCTTTTATTTGTGCAATAGGACATTCCTTCCAAAGTTGTTGAGCTACTATAATCTGACATAAAGCCAACAATTCCGCCAGCGAACACTCTTTCTGATGAGCTTATGCCACCAATATTTATTGAATATGTATTAAGTTTTGAAGCTGAAGATTCCTCATAGATCCTATTGTTGTAATCACTGAGATCAATATAGTTTTGACCATTTGATAATTCGGTTGTTGGTGTTGTGCTTAAAATATTTTCTAGTTTAAATTGAATTGTACCGGAAACATATCCTGCCACACCGCCGACATACACCTTTCCAACATTTTTCGCAAGCACTGCAGTTGAAACCGAAATGTTTTTGATAGTTGTATTGTTTGCATAACCGACAATTGTTCCAACGTATACATTTGCCGATGTTGAACTTTCCACCTTAACAAAGGAATCTTTCATGCATCCGTTTATGATATATGCGTTGTTTGTCCATCCAAAAAGTCCTGCATAATTGTAACTAAGGCTATCTATTGTGAGGCCAGATATTGAATGACCATTGAAATTAAATACTCCACAAAATGATGTCTGCTCACTTTGACCTATTGGGGTGAAAAACCTCCCAGAAAGGTCAATGTCCTCTGTAAGAATAAACTCACAATGAGCCGATCTCATTCCGCTGTTAACTGCAAGAGATAACCATGCGAGTTCCTCTGGAGTTGAGATAAGATAAATTTGATTTATACTAGAATCTTTGCTTGAAAGTTCTTGAGTTCCTATAACTTCTTCTGCAAACATTATTTCAGTTTTGCCAATTGCATCTCTTATTTGTTTTTTGTAACCCGTTTGAGTTGAAAAACTAACAAGAGAGTCACATTCTGTATTTTTCCATTCCAATCCAACTCCACGAAGTGAAGGATAAATTTCTCCGCCCGAGCCCAAAGGATTGAGTGAATACTCTTTCGTCCAAACTGTAGTTGCTTTTCCATCTATAGATTTGGTGAGGTTTGCAAACACTGGCGTTACTCTGTCATTTTCAACCTTACTTATTTTCCCATCAATAATTTCAAACAAAGCTGGTGTAGCACTTGTTGATTTTCCCTCATTTGAACAAATATTGAACACGTTTACCAAATTTCCTCCGTTTTGGTTGCCAACAACCATCGACGTTTCATTTGGAGTTGAAGGGTTTCCGCTGCTAACAAATCCATTTTTACCATTATAGCAATTTACAACGGAAGAATTTGTAAGATTTGCAACAAGCCCACCAACGATTTGTGAATTTTCAGTCAAAGTAGTTTTTGCCTCAACTGAAACATTGTTGTAACTTGTGTGAAGTCCAAGTTTTGTTGACCCCACGTCAAGGCTATTGTCAAGAGTCCCGACGATACCTCCTGCGACGACATCACCAATGACACCACATTTTGTCGCTTCTCCATTTTCTGTGTAAACATTCTGGATAAGAGTGTTTGTTGCTTTTGCAACGACACCTGCAGCATTATTCACATTTTTGACTATTGGAGAAACTATGCCAAGATTTGATATTTTGGAATTTTTAACAATGCCAAATAAACCACCATATCTCAAGTTTGACATTCCACTTAAAACAACAGCATCTCCGTCAACAGTTAAATTATAAACAGAATAGCCACCGCCTTCAAAAGTTCCTTCAAATGGAAATTCTTCTGTTCCAATAGGAATCCACAACTTGTTTGAAAGGTCAATTGCATTTCTAAGTCTAAAAGTTTTACCCTTTGTATCAAATGCGCCAGAATTTGTGAGGAGTGCAAGTTTTGCAAGTTGCTCTGGAGTATCTATAACATAATCTCCCCCAACTTGAACCATGTCTTCAATGCTATCAGTCCAAATTGTATTTGGCGAATTGTTCCTTAGTGTTGGATACCACGTTGGATATTTCCATTCCCAAATTCCAGCATTAATACTATCCCCAAAATCCCAAATAGGGTCTTCACCTTCTGAGTTGTAGGTGGATACTTCTTTAAGACTTGTAGAAATCCTTCCTTTTGCGAATTTTTCTTCTTCATAGTCATTTGGCAATCCGCCACCAAGACCTTCCTGTGTTTCAGTGTCCAACACCGCTACTCCACGAAGGAAGAAATTTGCAAATGTTGAAACAACTTGTTGGCCGTCTGTGATATATTCCTCTGGTTTGTAAATTAGGCTTGTATTTGAGATGTAATTTGTAACTGCTCCAGCACAACTTGTTCCTTCTCCACTTTGAACATAAATTTGTCCTATGGAAAGTGTGTTTTGAATGACGATGTGTTTATCCAAATTTTCTTCGCATAAACCAACAATTCCGCCCGCATAGCAAATTCCGCCACAAGATGTTGTAACTTTGCCCGAGTTGTAGCAATTTGAAATGACTGCCACATCTGCTGATTTTGCACATTTTGCAAAACCAACAAGACCAGCAACATACGATGTGTCCCCACCCTTTGAAGAAATATCTATGTTTTTGGTGTTGTAACTTTCGCTCAAATTCCCAGAAAGAGAACCCACAATTCCGCCGACATAACTATTTATTTTTGTAACTAAATCACATTCAACAGACAAATCTTCTTCATTTGACATAAGTCCCATGTTTGCTATTGCTTCTCCAATATTTCCACCAATATGCATTTCTGACTTTGTATCTGTTGTGTTTCTGTTTGAATTTGAAATGGAAATTTTCCCCTTATTGAACATTCCACTGCAACTTGTTGTTGTTAGTTTGCCAAATAGTCCACCAGCCCAAATTTTTGTCGCGTTCGAGATAACATTTATCTCTCCGTAGTTTTTAAGGGCACAAGAAATTGTTGTGCCATTTGCCTCCCCAACAATACCTCCGACAAACAAATTGACCAAATGCACAGTCCCAAAGTGGTTGTTGTATGTTTGTTGAGCTTGAAGAGAACCATTGTTTACAGTTTCAATGCCCACGGCATTCTTAATTTCCCCACCTTGCATTTTGCCGGCAATGCCACCGACATAAACAATTGATGAATCATAGCTGTTATTTGATTTCACTTCTGCATAATTTATACAACCTTCAACAACTGAATTTTCAGCATATCCAACAAGTCCACCTGCATAGAAATCACCCACGACATTATTTCTATTTACTATTGATGTAAAGTTCGAACCAATTGCATATCCTGCAAGCCCACCTGCACAATTTCCTCTTGCTTCGCCTCCCAAAAGGACCAATGAAGATATCGTAGCGTTTGACAAATACCCAAACAATCCAGCATATTCCACCTCTGAGTCTTTGTAATTGACAAGTGAATTTTCATCAACGGAAACATATTTTATTGTATGGTCATTACCTTTGAAAGTTCCACTAAATGCGTGATCTGAATCTATCCCAATTGGGACCCAATATTTCCCACTTAGATCTAAGTTCGCCTTAAGTTCAACTGTCATTGTGCTGTAATCGTTTCCAGTATTCACAAAATAGGCAAACAATGCTAAATCTTCCTCAGTCCAAATTTCTGTTATAAGGCCTGTCACTCCAGCAGACTTAAAATCCTCCCAAACATAAGTTTCTGCAAACTCAATGTTTTGTGGATATTTGCTTTCAATTGGGACAACATTGGAATAAAAATCATCTGCAAAAATCCAATAGCCACTATCAAAAGAATTAAATGCCGATTTTTTCATAGAAGAGATAAGTGAATATGATGTGACAATTGGGCTTACAACAGTTTCTTTTAAGAATGTTGCTCTTGAGGACTTCTTATCAGTTGTAACACCATTGTATTCGCATGTAAAGGTTACTTTTGAAACATAATAATCTTTATTTTCACCAGCAGTTTGAATTCTAACATCAACAATTCTTCCCCCATCAGGAAGGTCAACAAACCATGATGATTCTCCAGTTTCTTTTTCCCATTGAGAAAGCATTTCGTTTGAAAGAGTGTATTCTCCTTCTCCTATCTTTGTCCACAATGAAACTGCATCTGTTTTCCCTTGTTTGTTAATATCAAGTTCAAATAATTTAATACCATTTACGATGAATGTATTTTGAATAAACAAATCATCTAGTTTTGCATAACTATTTACTCCATTAAAATCTTGCTCGTTTACTTTCGTCCCACACAATGCAATGTCATTTACGATATTCTTTCCCGACTTGTACTCTAAAGTCTTATCAAAAGTGAAGTTTGAAATTGTTGGACGTGCAATGTAACAGAATGTTGTTGTCGCTGACGTTGGGTTTTCCGATATAGTTGTCCCATCTTTTGTTATAGATTTTTCTGAAAGAGTTACCATATCTTTGTATTTAACTACATATCTATTTTCAGAATCAACTGTAATTTCATACTTTGCTGTAAAAGCATTCAAAATGTCATCATCATTCATGTTATTGTAATCAATAACCTTTTGTATTCCTGTGACAATCGAACCATCTGAATAATGATACTCATATTTTTCATACACAATTCCAAAACGTTTTGCAAACCACTTATAGTCAACAGCCCCATCTTCTGTTGTGTGATACCATGTACCATTTTCAAATGAGCCTTTATATTCAGCCCTAGTTGTGTTGAGTTCTATAATTTTAATGTCATCATAGAATCCTTCTTCTTGTGAGAGATCTTTATCTGCACTGTCAATTTGATAAATTTTATCTTTGTATTTGTCTCCTTCTTCAGAATTTCCACTATACTGATTGAAAGAATTTTGTGTGACTATATAAGATATATCTGAAGTTTGAGTGCTGATATACAATTCTTGCTGTTCCGCTGGGAAAACTGCTTGTTCACCATTTGTTGCACAAAGAATTGTGTAATCATTCTCGGAAGTCCCTTTTGGATTGTCATAAGCGTCTGCTACATATGATGCCTTGATAAATGTTTTTGACGTTCCATTTGAAATTGAACCGACATATGTGCTTTGTCCATCAAATATAATTTTCTCATTCCATTGTGGCATTTCTTTGCCATTATCATAGGTGTCGATTGTGGATATCAAACCAATAAAGCCAGCCACTGCAATTCTTGTTATCGAATTTATTTTATTCACATATTTGTCATAATCAGCATAAAGCCAATTATTTTCCGCAACACAATTCGAAATCCTACAAACAATAGGACTATCCTCTTCCAAGACATATCCTGAAAGAGCTAGGTGGCTTTCCCTTACTGGCATTATGGCCTCTTTAGAAAAAGTCGACTCTGTTGATTCTATCATTCTTGTGTCGTTGAAAGTCCCCACAAGTCCACCTATTATTTTATCTCCAAAAACAGATCCCGAAACAATAACATCCTCAATTCCGCCTGCAAGTTGTCTTCCAACTGCTCCACCAACAATTGATGTTCTAGAACTTCTTACGTCAATAGTACTTATACAATTTGAAATAAGTCCGCCATTATTCAAACCAGCCAACCCACCAATCGCCATTGTTTGGGTTCCACTAGCACTAAAGAAATAGTCGTATTGAACAAGTGTTGATGTCCCAACTGATACTGTAGAGTCGCTTTCGCCGACATTTTTTGCTGAAGAACTGAGAATTATTCCTCTGTTTTCGCCAACAATTCCGCCACCATAAAATTGTGCCTTAACAAAACTTTTGTCGTTTGACTCAACCTGAACATTAATATAATTTGCAATGGCATCTGTTCCCAAAAGTCCAAATGCAGTGCCGACAACCCCACCCATAAAGACATTCCCTGAAACTACTGTAATATTACTTGCGTTGTAATTTTTCTTTGTTGCACTGTCTAAAACACTTGTTGCATCAAATACGCCCGCAATTCCCCCAACATAGGAACAATTTTTCAAGCTAGACTTGCTTCCTTCATACAAATGCACTGCTTCTGATGAATCACCTGTAGCATCAAATGTCGAAATTACGGAAATATCTGCTGAAATATCCTTTATTATAACATTTCCACCAATATATCCAGCAAGCCCGCCAACAGCATTTCTTCCTTGAACAGAGGCATAATCTCCGTCGGTCCCAGCAATTGAAATGTTGTTAAATAGAACTTTTTTGTCCGTTTTTAAAGGACTTCCCTCAATTACTCCCGCAAGAGCCCCAACATAAGGGTGCACATTTGATACAACTTGTACTATCCCGAGTTTAAGATTGGAAATAATTGTGTCTTTCTTCTCATCAGAAGTTATTTTTGCAAACATGCCAAAGGCCTCTGCATCAACTTGATCGGCTTGCCACTTGCTATATGACATGGATAGATTATTTATTGTCATGTGGTTGCCTTGCATCACCCCTGTAAAATTAGCTTTGCTTGTCGATAAAAATTCACCATCGAGGTCAACATCACAAATAATTCTAAAATATTTATCCAAAGTATCATCACTTGAAGACTTATTGGTCAATGCATACACCAAAGAATCTTTGTCATAAATCGTAACTGGATTCGTTTGATCTCCACTTGCATAAGAGATATTTGATGAGTTTCCATTGTAATAATATGTAATATTATTTTCATCAAGAGTGTAGTATGTTATGCTTGTGATAAAGTTGTTTTCATAATCAAAAGTTATTGCAATGGTGTCATTTGCCCTAAAGTTTGCATCTTTTGCTTTCTCATCACTTATGCTCCCCTCCTGGATATCAAGAACACGTTTATCCTCGCCATATTCAGCAACAGGGTTTTCATAAGCGGTTTTCCCATCTACTTTTACCACTTGATATGTTATAACGATACTTTCAAAACTTCCGTTTGCAGTTTCCACTGCTGGATAAATAAAGTCAACAGTATCTCCATTATCCTTTTTGGAGAAAAGAAGTTTACCTGTGGAATTGCTTACATAATCAATTATGCTTGAATCATCCTCTCTTTTTGATGATTTCCACCCTGAAGTAGATTGAAACTCAAAAATCAAAGCGTTGCTTGTATAATTTTTCTTCTTTCCCTGGTAATCTCTTTGAGAAATAGTCCTCACAAGCGTTGAAGCCAACACTGGTTTTCCTTCAATAATTGCCCAAGTATACCCATCAACATAATTGTATGAATCTTCATCATTAGCATAACTACCTGTATAATACACAAGCGATAGATCATAATTTGTAAAATATGTGTGGGTTGCAAAATTTCCTGTTGAAAGTTCCACTGCTTTTTTATTAGCAGGTGTTTTTGTTGGATCATCTTCGCCTTCCACATAGAAATTTGTATTTTCCCATCCATCACTATCATTCAAGAAGAAGCAATCGTTCAATACCCCGCTTATGCACACATTTCTAGATCGAAGTGTTTTTGGTCCAGCAAATGGATAGGCCGTTGTGTTGTTATCCCCAACCTTTTTGTAACTTATAGAATAACACCTTGAAATTATGCTATTTGAAGTGTCTGCATAAACAAACCCTGCAATAGCAGACCCTGCGGAATTGAGCCAAATGTTTGAATAACAATCTGAAATTATCCCATTATTGCTATACACAAACCCACCAACAATGCCTGCACGAGAAACAATGCCTGAGCCTGTGTTTCTTATATCCTTGTCACTTTCTGAACGTCTACCTTCGACATAACATTCTAAAATTTCTCCATTGTTTGTTTGAACAAAACCGCCAACGCCCTCATCAATTGAATTGTGCTCAATTGAGCCAGAAACAAAATAACTTGCAACAATTTTGCCATTATTTGTCCCAACAAAACCTCCAACTTTGCCATAGCAATAGACGTTGAATCCGTCATATGTCTTTTGTTCTTCGTCTTTCTTTATCACTTCTCGGAACAATTTCGCGCCGACGGTGCTATTTGTTATATACCCTGTTTTTTCATTTGTTGCAACCAATCCGCCAACAGTACATGTTGCGGTCCCTCCGCCGACCATTTCTGAGGAACTAATCTCTATTTTTACTCCGCCCAAAACGTTTGCATTTGTAATTACACCTGCATTTGAACAAGCAATCCCTCCAAAGATTACGCTGCTAGCATTTAGCAAAGAAATTCTCAAACTTTCCGAACTTGGTTCATAAATTTTTATCGTTTCACCATCTTTTTCAAAAAGTTCTTCCGTCACATTTGGGGTGTAAAAGACCGTGGTGTTTTGAATAACAATTTGCTTATTTTCGCCTGCTACTTCAACTTCATTTTCAATCTTTTCAAAAAGGCCTAAATTAATAGTTCCAGTTGAAGAAGAATCGTAGGAGAAACTTTTGATAAATATAACTTTATTATTGCCATCAAACGAACTGATTTTCGTTGAAAGAGGCGTATAATTTTCAAGGACTATATCATTTACAAGTCTATAATCTTTTCCCTCTTGCATATTCAAAAACTCGTCAGCTGTTGACACTGGAATGGAATTTATCAACTCTGGAGGATAAACAAATGTAACATCAAAATTTTGGGTAAATTGTTTTATTTTATCATAACTGCTTGACAAATAATCACAAACATTAGCAATTCCTGCAGATTTGGAATCCAAAGTATTTTTTGCCGAATATGAAATTTGAGAATCAAACACAATGCTAAATGTTCTGTTTGCTCTCAGTCCATAAAGCGCAAAATATTCTTTAAACTTTTCAACACCGAAAGTTTCTTCAAAATATTTTTCACCGCTTACAAGTTGTGTTCCTTCATTGCTCTTGAATACACCAGAAATAACACCGTTTTTATCAGTTGTCACCTTTGCAACAGAATCTGCAAACGCATTTATATAATCGACAAAATATTGTTTTATTTCATATCCTGCATTTGTAAGGTTTTTATAAAGGCTATCTGATTCCTTTCCCGACTTTGAACCAACATTTTCATACCAATCATCATACCAACTTCCATCAGCGTTCACATTTTCGTCATAATATGCCGAGACCTCAAGTTTAAGGGGTGTTGTTGTAGCCACCTTTGCTTTCAAACTGTTGTCCTCCACATTTTGAACGGAAATTTCTTTAATTGTAAACAATGTGACCACAAACTGAATTTGATAAGTATAAGTTTGTTTATTATTTGTTATTTTGCCTTGCAAAGTTATTGTTTTCCCAATAAGATTTGTTGTGAACAATTCGCCATACTTCAAAACTTGAACATAATATTTCCCATTTTCTTGTTTTGGTTCCAAAAATTCTTGGATACTTGAAAAATCCATGTAAGGTTCGCCTCTTTCATTAACTGCTGAAAGTGTCCAATCTATGTCCCCAGAATTATTTATTGTTTCAACATAAAGTTCATTTTTTGTGTTAATTGGGAGATAATACAGAGTGCTATTGTTGTCTTTAAGCAAACTTTGGTCAAACCCAAATGTTATGCCTGGTTTTTTAAGCGTAGAAATTGTTTCCAATTTTGTAAGAATTACCATTCCTTGTTCATTTATTATTTCAATTTTAATTTCAAAGGAAGTCCCTTCTGTAACGGTTGAATCTGTAAACAACTTGAAGAAATAACTTCTCGCATAGGAATAAGCCCCTTTGTCATTGCTAAGGAATGTATCTTGTCCAACAAATTTGCTAATTGTCAAACTCTTTCCATTCGCTTCATAAATTGCAACACTTGAATTGTCCACAAATTGAGTTCCATGTTCATTTTTAAGGTCAAGTGTTATAGGCGACATAAACAACAAATCACCAGTTGTTGAAGTGTATGATAGACGAATGGTAGAATATTTCGTGACATAAGGATAAACTTCAATTCCAAGCACGGCTGGTGAATCGTTAAGCCCAGAATAGATGTATCCATCACTGCTTTTTTGAGGAAAGTCATCATATGATGCATAAATATTTGTGTAAACACTTTTTACTTCGTTTTCACCAATAACTTTAACTTCAACAGGAACTCCAACAGAATCATTTATGCTTGAATGGAAATTGAACAGATAATTCTTGTCTTGTTTTATGCCTGCAAGTTTATCTTTAAACCAAATTGTATACGACCTTGAAATTTTTCTAAGTCCAGTCTTGCCAAAAGCATCTTTTTCGCTAACAATTTCCACATTTCCTGCTTCATTTACGAATTCATATTGATATTCTCCAACATTTATATTTAAATCCTTAGAAAGTTCAATCTCATCATCAAGGATAATTTGGTCGTCTATGCTGTCTGTCGTCATACTAACTGTAAACGACAATGTTTGAAGTTGATTCATAACAAAGTTTGGCTGGGTGTTGTCAGAAAGAGCCATTGACGTTGCTCCATGAGTGATAGTAAGAGGGAAAGTTATCGCTTTATCCTCAAGCAAAATCTTTTTCCCTTCGCCATCAACATTTTGATAAATATAAGGCACACATCTAACATTCAACTTTACTCCAGCTGGAATGGCACGAAGTGGGTTAAACGTTGGTTCTGTTGAATTAATTTCCACATAATAATTTACAATTTTATCTCCTGATTTACTTGAGCTCCATGTCTTTGAATCAATTGTAAAAATATCCCCAGCCGAGCCATCGGAAATTATTGAAGAAATATCACTGCTTGAAACTTCAAAACGAAGTCCAACATTCTCCATTGCACAAAGGGGCAATTCTTCACCCTCAACTTCAACAACGAACTCTGGGTTCGCATAAATCTTTTGAGTTTCTGACAAAAGAAGACCTACGCCCAAATTTTCACAAAGAGGGGCATTAAAGCTGTTGTTTGCGTAAATATTAACATCGCTCAACCCATAGCAAAGTATAATTTGAACATTTGCATTAGAATTAGAACTTTGTGAACTAAGCATTGATGAAATTGTCAATGTGATGGTTTCACTCCCGTTCTTGCCCATTGATTTCACAATAATATTTTCACCCGACACTTCCAGCAAATCCGAACTGCTTTGGACAACAATTTTATTTGCCTTTGCCCCACTTGGAGAGACATTAATCTCCAAAATATCAAGCAATTTTGTTGTGTTGAGTGTTGCAAGAATAGATGAGGAAATTGAATTTTGTTTATCCTCTGCGAAGAACAACATAAGAGTATTGTCATTAAACTTTACAAATTTCCACCCATCATCACTTGAGAAGTTGTCCTTTGCCACAGCTTTCACCGTTACAGGTCCCAAAACGAATAATGGTTCAGTCCTTGTAACAATTGTCCCATCAACATCCACGTCATAAGATATATAAAGCATTGGAATGCTATCATCTTCCATCTTCCAAGGGGAATTCCCCTCGTTTCCGCATTTTTCCCCCGCTTTTTCTTTGAGATCTGCACTTTCACACTTCACATTATTGAAATAATATGTTGTTTGTGCAGACTTGTTTGTAATTTTTGAATACGAGAATATATTTGCAGGACTATTGTAACTAATTCCATCGCCCAAAATGCTATTAGTAAAGGTATTTGTAGCACCTTTTCCAAAAATATTTGCCACATTATAATATGCACCAGAATTTGACACATAAGCGAACATAAACGAGTCTGGGGAATCTGGAGCCCAAAGATTGACATTTACACCGCAAGCATAAAGTTTTACATTATAACAAGTCCCCGCAAAACCGCCCGCAAGACCATCGTTGATCCCATTTGAACTAAATGTGGACGAAGCACCACTTGCCACGACATCATAATTTTGCCTATTCGCAAGCCACGCTGAACCTTGAGATTCATACTCATCATAATAGCTCGTAACCGAAAGATATTGCGCATTTGCACCGACAAGTTTTCCAGCAAAGCCACCTACTTCGCCTTTTCCTACGACAAAGTTCCGTGGATATTCGCCATAATCTTCACTTACATAATTTTCTGCACCAACATCATACAATCCAACGGGGATATCAACTACATTTTCACCTGTTTCTGTACTGGATTTTAAGAATCCTCTCACAGCGCCAACCACTCCACCAACATAATGGTACCCCAAAACGTGAACAGATGAATAACTGCAAGAAATTGAATAAATATTACTTGTGTCATTTATTTTGCTGTTATATTTTTCATTTGCCATTGCAAGGCCAACAATTCCGCCAACATAATCGCAATTTTCAGCGCTTACACTTCCTTGAACGCTGATGTTTGATATTTTACCGAGGTTAAAGCCAACAGCTCCACCCACGCCACTTACAATTCCATCCCCAACATTTGATGAGGAATACGATGAATCCTTTTCATAAAGTGTAGAAATTGAAACATAACTTGCTGGGATAAAAAATGAACTATTTTCATTTTTTCCACCAACGACAAAATTTTCAAACATTTTAACAATGCGAGAAGGAAGATGATTATCATTTATTTGGTCGAGTGCATTTTCTTCACCCAAGACATCAACTATTATCTTCATATTGCTGTCGTAAGCATTGTCCCCAAAAGACACACTTTCTGCATTTTGTCTTGTAAAACTTCCAACAACTTCACCAAAGTTAAGTCCAACAATTCCTCCAATGGTCAACAACTCTTTTCCACTTGACTCAATTCTTACACTGCCAGTCAAACTCCTTGAAGAAGATTGTTCTTTTGAAAATTCCACTTTCCCAAAATTAACTCCAGCAATTCCTCCAAACACAACCTGTTTGGAGGTTCTCAAAATAGCACCCGAATAACTTGCCGTACAATTTAAAATTTCACCAAAGTTAATTCCAGCAATTCCTCCAAACGAAATTTCATTTGCAAATTCTTGTTGAGCAAACACAAATTTAACATCTACATCACTAACCTTGCCATAAAGAGTTTCAAAAAGTCCAAAAGTTCTTGAAGAAACTTGAGTTGTCAAGTAAATGCCTTCTATTGAATAATACTCATAATGTGTCGTAGCCGAGGTTTTATCTTGAACTTCATATTTCCCTGAAAGTTCCCCTCCAAAACCATAAGCATAATAACCTTGGTCTTGTTTATATGTTGCTTGCAAGATATATTCGTCATTGTTTTTAATGTAATATACACCCTTTGCAAATTTTTCTTCTGTCATATCTTCAACTTTAAAATAAGCCCCGATTGAAGAAAAATTATTTGAACTTTCAAATCTAATATTGTTAGTTAAAACGTATTTTTTTGTTGGATTCTCGGCAATATTCAAAAGGTCCTGAACACTTGAAATGCTATATGGGACATCCTCTCCATCTTCAATATCAAGTTGAATAACCAATGTATTTTCCCAAATGCTTAACAAACTTGAATAATCAATAACATTTGCATAATATTGTTTATCACTCTCATATTTCTCTGCAATTTCATATATGCCATCATTTAACACATAAAACACACCCGCAATAAAATCATCTTCTGAAAGAGAAACTTTGCTCATCTCTCCACAAAAGATCTCGTACTGCGCCTTAGAATAAATTCGGTCTTGTGGCAAAACTACAATCATCGTTCTCCCAGCGAGCCCAGTTGGAAGAATTTTTAATTCTGCATACAAATTATCTTTGGTTTGGATAGAAACCAATGCCCCACCTCTGCCGGCCACGACATAAATGTTTTGTCCTGAAATATTTACAATTGAAACATTTTGTGCAACAAGAGTTTTATTGTAGGCTTTTTCATTTGCGATTTCAAGGGAAATAGAAACAGCATCATCCCTGTCAACATCTCTAAGTCGCAAAGTTGTCATCTGACTATCAGCATAAATATTAGTTATTTGTTCGTGTTTTGAAACAATAATGGTTTTTCTTGCAGAATGAGTCTGTCTATATTCATCAACTTTAACTTCAATTTGAATTGATGAAATGTTTTTTGAATTGTCCAAAAGTTCAAACCAATATTTTCCTCCAAAAAGGCTTTCAGAAATCAATTCCAAAACGCTATTCCCACTCGAAGTTTTTTTCATCGATCCATTTGTAACTTCATAAGTACTATCAACATTTCCATCAACTTTTATCGTTACAAAAGACTTCTCTTCAAAGGTTTTAGTTGACTGCCTACCAGAATCCCCATTAATTTTAACATCAAAACCAAACACATTTTCTGGAGGATTTGAGGCGTCAAAGGCAATTCCTAATTCTCGTTTTTGTTCATACGCAATGCTTTGTGGGTCAAAGATTTCTGTTCTTGAAGTGTTTATTTCCATTCCCTCAATCGGCACATAGGAATACAATGTAAAAGACCTCTCAAGAATCTTCCCATCAAGATTCTCTAATTTAAATTTTACTAAATAAGTCTTCCCCTTTGAGCTATCATTTGTAAACATAAAGGTATTTGTCTTGCAATCAAGTTCAAAACAGTCATCATAAATTTTGCTAGGCCCAAAAGTTCTTCCATCATGATAAACAGTGTATGAGGTTTTAATTTGTTTTTCCTCATCACCTGTTATGTCATACACAGAATATGTCATATTATATTTTGTTGTATTGTTTGGTGTTGTGGTCAAAAGGAACTGCACTTGTGCCAAAGCTTTAACTCGCGCATAAATGTTTCCAATGCCCACAGTGTTATAATCACCAATACTACTATTTGTTGCGATATCAACAATTTCGGCATCCAAATTGATGACAGGATAATAAACATTTACATCAATTGAATATGTTTGTTTAAGATTTGATGCTCCTAGAGAAACTGTCACATTTTGACCCACACTCTTTGGATCCAAAATGATATTCCCATCCTGAATTGTTGCCAAAACAACATTTTCATTAAGCGATGAGACATAAACATTGCTAAGTGTTGCCCCCTCTGGGAAAACATTAAGGTTCAAAATAGCAATATAATCTTTGGATAAATCGATGTCAAGGGAAGCTTTTCCCTCGTTAAACTCTACAACTTGCTGGTCCTCATCTGAACTATTTTCAATTATATATCTACCAGTAGTTTCATCAATTTGTCTGCTTCTAAAAAGAAGATTATATCCCACTATTTCGCTTATGCCTTGAACAATCGAAAGTTTTACAACACACCTTGCCGAAGATTGTTCTTCACTGGACATAACTTGCATAAATATATCACCACCGACCAATTCTTCGCCCGCATTTTTCATTTTAAAATAAAAGCTTGTCCCCGCAAGAAAACTTTCTTTCTCAAAACCTGTTTTAAGAAAATTCCCTTCACTATCAATCGTAATTTCAAACTTTTCCAGGACATCTGCTTCCGAAAGTGGTGAAATTGTTTCATTTCCCTTTTGACGGATGTAAAATTTTATTTTAAAAGCTGTTCTTTCTCTTAAAACGTTCAATGGGTCGCCCACAGAAAGCGTCACCTTAATACCGAGAGAAGCATCAAAATTTGTCATAAGATTTGTGTTGTAACAATTATCTTCAACAAAATTAATATCTTCAATGTCACTATTTTGCAAAATGTTTCCATTTACTGCATAATTGTTCACGATAGTATAACATTTTGTCCTAAGCGTCAAAGAAGTTGAAAAATTTTCATCGTCATAATCTACATATTCACAGTGAAAGGTCATGTCATATGTGCCTTGAGGATAATTTGTTGAACCTTCAGTAGATTTCGAAGGAACAAGCCTAACATAGCAAAGCGCATAGGTTGAATATCCAATATTCCCTGCTGTTTCAATTTCTCCAGAATCATTAAAATATCTTACAGGCAAACTCTCTTGCTCAAAAACTAGTCCTTTATCTTCGTAATTTGGTTGAACACTTACCACAAATGGGCAAAGTGAATCTTTCACACCAAAAATATTTAATTTTTTACCATTTGTATCAACTTTTAAGACAAAATCTTTTTGAGTTGTAACAATGTTCGTTACAAAATCTATAGTGGATAGAGTGTTACCACTATCCGCAACTTTTGTTCCAATCCCTTTTTCTTTGGATTCGTCAAAAGTGTAAATTTCAAAATTAGTTATTTGTGGCAAAAATTCAATTTGTTGAAGTTGAACCAAATCATCCCCAAGAGGGTTCAAATATGTTGCTCTCACATAAAGTTCTTCATTGGTCTCCACATCAAAATCTTCAAGAAGTGTAACTACCCCTGCATTTAAAGAAATGTTTTTCATCGCGAGAGTAAGTGCAGTAAATGGAGAAAATCTTTCAAGAGCAGTCTCCCCCTCACCCGACAATGTCCCAATCTCAAATGTAACATTTTTTATGCCATAACTCAAATCATTTTCAAGGCTGTCTGCAAGATTTATTGTCGTCCCACTTTTGCACGAAATAACAACTTTTTCTTGTTTAAATCTTAACATAGAAGGCACTTCCACAACGGAAATATTGACAGTTCTTTGCTTGCTTCCTTCGGAACTGAGAACTGTAAGAACTGTTGAACCTTCGTTGGTTGGAGTTATGGAAAATCTTACTCCTCCATCAATATATTGATTTTTGCCAATGGTTAAAATTGAATTTGAAAGACTTACTTGAACATCATTATTAAAATCTTCAGGAGTGCCTGTGAATGTTGTGTCAATGTATGCAGTCCCCTGCGTGTTGCCATAAATGTATAATGTATAAGAGCCATCCAAATTCTCATCAACCACAGAATTGTCAGACATATTTGTCCAACGCGTTGAACCATCATCCAAAACTCTAGAAGAAAAAGAAGTAAAACAAAAACTTATGGACATTCTCAAATCTCCATATCTTTCCTTGCAACCAAAAATCACAAGCGAAGACGCTATCAGCAAAAAAATCATTATCTTGCTAAAAACTTTTTTCATTTCTTCTTCCTCTTTCAATTTTCAAATTAACGGTTATGTAAATTTTTCGTTTTTGTTTTTTTTATTTTTTAAGTAATTCAAATTTTTTTAATTTAAAATGAATCTTTAGGCGGGCGAAAACCCGCCTAAGTCCATTTTTTATTCTTTTGTAACTAATCAAATTTTCAATCAATCATTAAGATTAATCAAAATTTGCTGTTATTTCTTCTACATTTACTATGGACATATCACTCGCATTTTTGCTGTATGAATAGAGTTTTTGCAATATCGTTGTGTATTGAGTTCTTTGAGTAACATATCCGTCTTTCTCTTTTGCATTTCTAAGTGTACTAATAGCACTGTCTTGCGTTGTTCCACCAATGTGAGGCAAACTTGAATAACCTTCATCCTTGCCCACTAGATCATAATAGGTTGATTCAACTGGGTCCCCAACGCTATAGCAGACATAATCACTGCCTTTATTTTGTGTATGCTGGCCTATATATCCCGTAAGGGCAGCTTTTGCTATCTCATATTTGGCATTATACCATGTTTGATCTTCAGATTTAACATCTCCAGAAGCACTTGTTTCAGAACTGCATTCAGTTATCTTGTCAGTCTCAGTCGACTTATTCGCACTATACACAATACATTCAGTGCTCTTATTTCCAGACCATGTGTTATCTTCATTTTTCGTCCATGTGATGGAATAATAAATTGTCAAATAACTTTCTTCAAATGATGAATCTCTTTCATTCCATTTTATCACATGTTTATTATCACTAGTTGAAGCAGGCTCAAGCTCTGGAGTGTATCCGTTGTCTGATTCTATTTCAACAGCAGTGTGAGAACTGGCATACCCAACAAACAACCCACGGCGTTCATAAACCAAATCTTTATAAACGATATCCTTATCAGTGCCATTTTCGTAAGATTTTTCACTATCTTTTTCTACCAATCGAGCATAGAAAGCAAACCCTTCTACTGTCCCTTCATTCTTACTTTCTTTGTCAATTTTAACAGCTCCAGAAGCATAACCAATAAGTCCACCAACTGCACCTGAATATTCATCTTGCAAGCGCGAATTAATGCCAGCTACTGTATCTGCTAGGGAGGAATTGTCTAGGATGTTGTTTTTAAGAATCGTTTTGTTCCCAGCATTATATTGGAATTCCGCAGCATCTCCATCCCGCTCGTTACTACTATTCCTTTTTTCTGCACCAATTGCGCCAGCATTTGTTGAGCCTATTATTTCAGGATTTTTTGTTGTCGACTCTGTTTTCCCCACAAGTCCGCCAACAAAGACTTTTTTGCCAAATCCAACAATTGCAGTGTTATTAGTAGAGGAATAAATCACTCCGCCCATCGTTTTGCCAACAATTCCACCCACATAGACCTCATAAGCATTTGTTCCTGTTGACACCGCAAGGCTTTCAACATTGTTTACACAATTAAGGATAGTTCCCTCATTGTTTATTGCAACAATTCCACCAAAGGAAATCCCCTCTTTTGCTAAAACTTTTAGTCCATTAGTGTTTAAAGAGGCTGTGGCAGAAGTGGTTTGACTTTCACAATTGCCGACATACCCACTGTTTTCTCCTACGACATAACCATAATTGTATGTATACGTATCGAAATTGCTATTTGCTACTTGAATTGACTTTATTCCATACACATATGCATTTTCTTCAACTAGACCTGCAACTCCGCCAAAGGTTGTAACTGAAAAACTGGATTCTGTAGAAGAGGCCTTCTTAATTTCAGTTTTAATTTGTTTTTTGGAAGTTCCTTCTGCACCTGTTGCAAAACCAAGCTTGCCACCCTCTTTAACTGCGCCAACTACTCCGCCAAAGTTTGGAGCGCTAACATTGCCTTTGTCCAAGTCAAGAGTGACAGTGAATATGTTCTCACCTCGCAATGAAATTTTTGCTTCATCCCCAACAGCGCCTATAACGACACCGGCAGCAGTTGACGCATTCATTGTAAGTTGTGATGTTATATTGCCTGTTGTCAAGATGAAGTCTCCTGAACCAACATAGCCGACCAAACTACCAACATACTTTCCGCTTAAGGTTTCACCTTCATCAGCCGTCGTTTTGCTGTTCATTGTAATGTCTTGTTGTAGAGTTGCATTGTCAACTCGACCAGCAAGTCCACCAACATAAATTGCTCCAGAAACTTTTCCAATCTTTTGACTTTCACTAAATACAATATTGTCTGGGAGAGTTACAACATATCCAATAAATCCGCCAGCATATTCACCACCCTCAACATTGTTTCCAATAAAATCGTTGCCAATTGTTATTCCGCCACCGAGCAAAGCTCCGACCGCGCCACCAAGACAAGTTTTGCTCCCTTCTTTTGAAAGGTTAGCAGATTTCGTTCTAACAACAGAACCTTCTCGACTACTTGCGTTTGCAAGAGTGCCACCATTCATAACACCAACATATGCGCCAGCAAAACCTTTGCCATCAAGTGTAACATTTCCACTTATTGGAGCATTGCTACCACCGATAACCGGAGCTTCAGCATCGTCATCATAAACAATGCCATAAGCATCACCTGTTTCTCCTTCCGTTGCCTTCCTTGTGTAACCTTTGTTTTCACCATAGCTATCTTGAGCCTCACCCAAATACCCCACAAGTCCACCAACGTTTATTCCGGTCATATCTGGTGCTTCACCACCTTCAAGTGAGCCACCGGTCATTCTTCCAACCAACCCACCTGCTGCAAATTGATATGCATTTTCAGTCATATCTTCAAGAGTATCATCTGCTCCATATCCAGTATTAGAATATCCGGAATTTTCTATTTTGTAATTTCCAGCAATAACGACTTGATAATCGCCAATTGAAACCTTGTTCGCTGAAGTTATATCTGCATATTCCGTTGGCGTTTCACTGCTTGATGCAAACGAGCAACCGCTTATTGTTCCACCTGCAAGCCATGCTACCGCTCCACCAGCAACATAAAACCCGAAAATCGTAGTTTCATAACTGCCGTTTACGTTGAATTCTCCATCATAAGATTCAACAATTTTAACAGCTCCTTGTGTGCTTGAATCAAGTGTTCCTCCTAGCATCATACCAACATACGCACCAACTTCACTAATTGAGCCACCATTCTTCCCTCGTGTCAGGAAGAATGCTCTATCAGATTGCGAAAGGCTTCCGCTAATACCTTTAATTTGTCTAATATATGCATTATTGATTTTCGCAGAAGCTTCAATTTCCCCAGCAAGTCCACCGCCAAAAATCGCACCCCCAATTTTTCCACCAACGATTACCGCATCTGAATTCTCACCAATCACACCACCACTTATAACTCCAACAAGTCCGCCAACTATTTCAACTCGAGTCACTGTGGTGTCAACATAGACATTATTTGCGATTGTACCACCTTCAAGCCTCCCAACAGCACCACCTGCAATTGCCCCTGTGGCATAATTTCTATTTGCATCATTATAACCAATAAGTTTTGAGTCAACAACTTCAAAGTAAGCCGACGATGTGAATATTACTGATCGTGAAACAAAGACTTCTTCCTCTTCCCATGTTGTGTTTCCTTCATCATCTGTACTTTCAACTTTCTTCTTTTCCATTGTGCCATACTCAGCCCCTGTGATTGGGTCTTTGCTTGTCACCACTGTGTAAGTCTTTTTTAAGCACCAATAACCATTTTGTTTTTCTACTGTAAATGCTCCGTTTGAGGAATATTCGCTTAAAGCTGTTGCAATTAAACGAACAAATGCTTCACTTGAATGAACAGTGTTGTTCTCAACTGCATAGTTGTTATCTTGTTCTTGTTGCCAACCTACTGTGACCCATGGAGATATCGTTGTATTTCCGGTTGTCGATCCGTCCCATTCAACTCTCTCAATCGTAGCAGACGAACCTTTTCCTGTGCGAAGAGCCTTAACGTTTTTGATGTTATAATCACCGAGATTAGTAGCATCTTTATCATAAGTCCACTTTGGAGCAGTAGTTTCAGCAATTTGCAATACATAACAATTATAAAGTTTTGAACTCCCTTTCATCAATCCAACTATTCCACCAACAATTGAACCTACCTTTGCGCTGACTTGTGCTTGGGAAACAACATTGCTTAAAATCGCATTGTTAAGTTCACCTATAATACCACCAGCATATGCATTTTTACCTGCAATAACCTTAACATTTTGGCCATCAATTCCATCACCAAAAGCAAATTTGAGTGATAATGTTCTATCCGCATCTGTTGCAGAAGCACTGAAGTTTACACAACCAATGTACCCCCCTGTTGCAATCATTCCATTTTGAATGCTTTGACTTCTTATATCAACATTAACTCTGGAATATTTATAGGTCGTTCCTTCAACCATTACTTCAACCTCTGTAATTGGTTTTTCAATAAGGCCAATCGCACCTCCAACATAACTAGATTTCAAGGCTTCATAGAAAGTATTGCCAACTGTTGTTGTCAACCCACCAATGTTAATACAATTCGCGACAACAACACTCTTAACATTTGTGTTTGTCCTTACTCCAGTTATACCGCCAATGCTACCACCAGCATAATAACCAACTACCCCTCCAACATAACCATTATCAGTTGCTGTTAGTGTTTCATCTGGGTTTGTAACCTCTGTTGATTCGCGAGATTCCGTGCTTTCTGTTGAGCTTGTTCCACTTGTTACTTCTCCACCGGCACTTGCCGAAGCAGTTGCAGCTGAATCACATTTTCCTGCAAAGATTGTTAT
This sequence comes from uncultured Christensenella sp., assembly GCA_964387705.1. Taxonomy (GTDB): domain Bacteria; phylum Bacillota; class Clostridia; order Christensenellales; family UBA1242; genus UBA7862. The sequence continues at coordinate 3,925 of CAYLWT010000011.1, read as the reverse complement.
ATTTGGGTGGAAGAAATTTGTTTCTTCAGCATCATCGGTTCCCACCGCACATGAACCTGAAATTATTGTGTCATTACCTTCAATCATACCAGCAAGACCACCTGCATATAATGGTGAAGAAATTGTTATTTTATTTCCCTTAAGTGCACTGATTGGATTACTAATGTATGCAAACGCACTGCCCGCAACAGTTGTCATATACATTTTGGCTCCGTTTGTCATTTTGCCAATAGCACCGCCGGAATACTTACCATGAGCGACTTGTCCAGAATTCATTGCGCGGAATACAACCCAACTTGTTATATCAGGAGTTGAGAGAGCTTTGCTTTTCCATTTGGTTTGGCCATCCCACGTTGTTCTTAAGGAGACTTCGTGAGAAGACAAAGCGGATTCAACACCATTGTTATTTATACATGCCCCATCGGCAAGACCAATAAGACCGCCTGATGCATATGAGCCTGATATTTTCCCATAGTTCGCGACAAAGCCATATATATCACTTAACTTTTCATTGAAAGTCAAGATTTTTGCACATGAGCTTGCATATCCAATGATCCCACCTGCATTTTCATCACCAAGGACATTCGCAAAGTTGCTTGAAAGTGTGATTTCAATGTTGCTATCTTTATAATTGTTATTGATATCAACAATAGTTTTCCCACCGTCAACAACCTTTTCTGACCCGAACTGCTCGCCTATAACTGCACCAACAATGCCCCCTGCCGAACCAGAAGATGAAATGACGCCCATTGCCAAAGATTCAAGAAGTTTGCCCCACCATTTTGATGTATCGCCAATGCTAAAGCTGATGCCAACTGACATGCACAACGAAATTGTCACAGATTGATTTGTTCTAATCATTCCAATAATGCCACCACTTGCACCACCACCAAGGCTACCTCTATCACTACTACTTTCGTTCTTCTCTTTGACATTTTGCAAGTCAGAGTCTGTAACTGCAACGATTGTCGTTTTATATTTAAGACTTGAAGCAATTATTTCCTCACCGCTAGCATTTTCATCCTTAATTTTGTAAGTATAGCTATTAACCACTGCACCATTGATATAGGTCGATAATGGGATATCACCATCAAAGCCAATGTTAAGAGTGAGATCCAAAATTGAACTAAACAATGCCGAGCTTATAAACCCTAGCGACAACGAACCCCCAAGTTGAATACCAGCCAATTCGGTTGCTACGCCATCAACAACAAGGTCAATCGAACCTCTATGTGATGAGTTGTGCACATTTTGTTTAAGAGCTTTGTTAATTGGGCTGGTAATGTTTTCGCTAATCCAATCATTTACACCTTCTGTAATACCACTTATGCTAGAGCTTAAGTTCGAAACAGTATTTCCTAACGTACCAAGCGCTGTATTTACTTTTGGAATATACAAGAAAGCGCCGAGTCCTGGAAGAACATAACCCATGTTAATCATTCCACTAAGTTTTGCCACTTCAGTTCCTGCTGCAGACACGCCACCAAGATATCCAATGCATCCACCACTTATCGCACCAATGACAGCACTCACTGGAGAATTTAATATCAGTCCATTTCCTTTTTTCAAATCGACTTCTCCGCCACTTGAAGCAGACTCGATAAGAGAAACAATAGTATTTATTATTGTTTCAGTATCAAGACCACTGCCTAAACTGTGAATTTGACCATCATTAAGAACACCGACAATGCCACCTGCAATACCGCTTAATGCCCAAACTGCACCACTATTCCAAATCCATCCACCAAAATCGGAATACAAATGTCCGCCGTCCATAACGCCAACAATTCCGCCTGCAACTCTAAGTCCAACAACAAAACCATAGCTATGCTCATCTTTAAACGTGGCCATGAAGTCTCCGCCCGATGAACAATTTACCACACTGCCATCACTAAGATAACCAACAATTCCTCCTGAAACATTAGGGAAACTTAGGTAGAGCGCTGGGTTAAGAAGGTTTACAATTGAATTGCCAAAATCACTCCAGAAGCTACCATCACCCATCGATTTAAAGATTGCCATTATTCCGTCTGAAACGTTTTCGCAATCAACCACTCTTGCTTTTTGCATATATCCAACAATTCCACCTGCGAAAGACCTTACCATATATCCACGCAGAAGTGAATTGCTTGTGCAATTTTGTATGATAATGTTTTCCTCATTTGCTGTTGCAACTGCAAGTCCTGCAATACCGCCAGCAAATTCTGTGAGCATTCCGCCAATTGCATACATTCCAAGAGAGCCTGTTGATCCAGTCAATTCAACTTCACTTGCACAATTTGTAACTGTGACATAATGCGTTCCTTGATTTGTCCCAGTGCATTCGATTGCGCCAACAATACCTCCTGCGGCTCCATCATCAAGAACTGTGGCACCACTTAATCCCAACTTGACAAGCAAATTGGCATTCCCTTCTGCTCCTAACAAACCACTTATTGAGAACGAGGTGGTGTCTAGATAATTTTTGCCATCTTTTAGAGAAACAAGCGTTAAGATTATTTTCTTTATTTGCTTAAACACTTCACTGCCCTTAGAGTCAGTGCCAAGATAATCTTTATTTGCTTCTGCAGTAGATTTTACATTATTCGCAATTTTTGATGAAACTGCACTATCAATTCTCAATTCAGCATTCAAATCAAACTCTGCGCTATAATATACTTTCAAATTACCATTTGCTCTGACTGCTCCTGTGTTTTTGGCATTCTTGATATTGATAATTGTATCCTCTGATACCACTTCACCAACTATACCGCCTGCTCTTGTCCCTGCAGTTACATCTGCAGCATTGGTAACAGATTCAGCTTGATCATTCCCAATATCACCTTTTACAATTCTACCAACAATTCCACCTGCAACAGAGCATCCATTAACAACAAACGAAACCTTTTCTTTAATTTTTGCAATTAAGTCTGGAGAAAGTTGACTTGCAGTTTTCTCGATACTACTTTCCACTGCATTGTAAACTTTTTTAAATGTTATATTTTCAAGCGAAATGTCTTCAAAGGCTTTTTTGTAATACTCCCATAGTTGCTCCCAATATTCCTTTTTGAAAATTTCGTTTCCACTTTTACTGTTATATTTGTCATAAGCAGATTCTTCTGGCATTATCCAAGGGTTCACGAGATTCCAAATAGTATCAGTGCTAACCGAGGACCCGCTCAACGCTTTGCAAGTGTGAAGCATTCCTCCATTCATTGCACCAACTATACCACCCGCAATAATGGTTTGAGAACCCTTAATTTCAATGGTTCCTGCATATTTACATTCAGTAATCGAAATTGGAGCAGTGCTATTTTGAAGCACATTGCCAACAATACCACCAGCCATAACTGAGTAATACCCTGAAAGATATTCAATATCAAAAATAATAATTGCAGAATTTTCATCAGCAGTTTCATTGGATCCGCTTACTGTTATGCCTCCAAAAACACAACTATTAATCACAACAGCATCATTGTTTGCTTTCGCAAAGCCAACAATTCCACCAATGTTAATTGTCTTTGCAAGAACATCTCTCATTGAAATGAGGTTTGTATTAGGTGCTTCTGGGCTATCCTCAACCAACGTTGCTTTTTGCGAATTCTTCAGTCTATCATCTCCATAAGCAGTCCTTAATTGCTCATAAGTTCCCGTGGCAGTTGCCACAAAGTTCCTTGAGGCGATTCCAAAAATATTACTTTTTCCTTTTACCACGCAATCTGAAATTGTTCCACCATATACAGCCCCTGCAATTCCACCAGCGCCATAAATGCCGTAAATTTTAACATTGCTATTTTGTCCAATAGAAATCTTCGAAAGAATTGGATTTGAACCTGCATTTTCGCTGGTTAAAATTCCCACAACGCCACCAGAATAAGACCTTGGTTGAATTTTCTGATTCACACCTATTGCTCCGCCAACTGTAACATTCTTCAACAAATATCTA
>CAYLWT010000010.1:0-26884 GCA_964387705.1 uncultured Christensenella sp. | reverse complement strand
CAACCAGTGGCACAACAGTGGCTTGCTCCACAGAATCTAGCAAGGTGACGCTGACCAGATAAAAATAAAAAGGCAATAGCCAAAACTGGCTATTGTTTTTTTATGCAAAATGTGGGGGAAAAGGGGTTGTTTTGTCGGATATGTTTCTTTTTGGGAAAAGGGGAATATACATTTTTGTAAGAAGGTGAGTTATGTTTGAGGAGCTTTTCCCACAATACATTTTTAAAGCGATTGCAAGTTTGCCAATTAAAAAATTGAATGAAATTAGGCTTCGGCTTAACAAAAGAATTGTTGTCACATTGCAGGGCAAGTCGTATTATTTGTGTCAGGACGGGTTGACCGGCAACGGAGAAAAGGCTTTGATTGCTGACAAATTTTTGATTGATGAAATTGTTAAACGTGCATGCGAAAATTCGGTGTATGCCTATTCAAATCAAATAAGGGAAGGGTTTTTGACACTTAAAGGTGGCGCAAGAGTTGGACTTTGTGGCGAAGGGGTTTGCGAAAATGGGAATGTGAAAACTCTTAAAAACATAAATAGCCTTGCCATTCGCGTGCCACATGAAATTAAGGGGTGCTCTGTGCCTGCAATGGAGTTTTTGTTTCGTGGTGGTTTTTTAAATACACTTATAATTTCGCCCCCTGGTTGCGGGAAAACAACATTTATTCGAGATTTAATTTTTCAACTTTCGCAAAAGAATTATTGTTACAATGTTCTTATTTGTGACGAGAGATTTGAAATTGCAAATTGTTTTAATGGAATAAATACACTTGATGTGGGTGAATTTTGTGATATCGCAAGCGGAGTTTCAAAAAGTTATGCATTTACAAATGCGATAAGAGCAATGCGACCTGACATTTTGGTTACAGATGAATTGGGAAGCGAAAAAGATTGTGAGGCGGTGCTTTCTGCAAGCAGTTGCGGAACGGGACTTCTTGCCTCAATTCATGCAAAGGATATTGACGATTTAAAAGCAAAACAAGGGCTTGAAAAAATTTTAAAAGAAAAAGTATTTGACCGATTTGTTGTGCTTTCATCTCGCAATGGCCCAGGGACAATTGAGGGTATTTTTGATGAAAATTTGAGGTGTATAAGTTATATTTAAGTGGTTATTTTGATTAAATATAACAAAATGTTGTGCAAAACCAACGTTAATGTGAGGGTAAAAAGTGAAAATTTTGTTGATTTTGGTGAGTGTTGGTTGTTGTATTTTGGCTGGGGTTGTGTGCGGAAACTATTTTAAAAAAAGGTCAAAATTTTACTCTGATTTGTGCTTGTTTTGTGAGGAATTGATGCTTCAAATTAAAGGCAATTTGCAAACACTCCCAAACTTTGTATCAAGTCACAAAAATATGTTTGGAAAAGAATTTTGTGCGGTGCTGGAACAATATGAACTGTGGTTATCGGGGAAAATTGAGGGGAAAGATTTCCTACAACTAGAGGTGTCATCAATAAGTTGCAACGAAATGAAGGATGTTGGTCAATTTTTGATGAATTTGGGGAAATTTTTGGCAGATGAGGAGCTAGCAAAGCTGGAAATAAACAAATCAAAATATAACCAAAAAAGTGAGATTTGTGAGGAAAATAAAAGAAAATTTTTTGGGACTTACATAAAACTTTTTGTGGTGGCAGGGACTATGCTTGCGATTATTTTTTTATAAGGAAGGGGAGAAATGGATTATAATTTAATTTTTAAAATTGCGGGCATAGGATTGCTTACAGCCATTGTTGCACAAATTTTAAAAAATGTTGGGAAGGAAGAGATTGCGACCGTTGCAACTTTGGCGGGGCTTATTGTGGCACTTCTTATGGCAGTTAATATGGTGAGTGACCTTTTTGAAACTGTTAAGCGATTATTTTTATTGTATTAGAAAGTGTCATTTGTTTTGCAAATTAACCTAGTAAAATTGGGGAAATTATGGAAATTTTTAAGATTGTTGGCATTGCAATCCTTACATGTGTTGCAGGGACTGTGATAAGACAGGTCAGACCAGAATTTTTTGTGGCAGTTATTCTTACGGGGAGTTTAATTATTCTTTTTATGGTTGTGGACAAGTTGCGAGAACTTTTCAACTTCGCCACACAAATATTTAATAAAACAGGGCTTGATTACAATTTTTTTGCTAACTTGCTTAAAATTTTGGGGGTGGGGTTGTTAACTGAATTTGCAAGTGGAGTGTGTGTGGATAGTGGAAATGTTGCCGTCGCAAACAAAGTTACAATTGCGGGAAAAATTATAATCGCTTGCTTATCTTTGCCGATAATTTGGAATTTGCTTGAGGTTATTATTTCAATATTACCATAGGAAAATTTTGACTGTAGGGTAGAAAATTGAGAAATAGAATTGAATGTAATTTCATCTTAATTTTAGTTGCTGCTTTTTTTATCGTGGCATATTTTTGTATTTTTTTGTCCAAAAATGTGAACGTATCTCAAACACAATTTTTTTTAAACACTCAAATGGAAATCGCCGGAGATGAGACATGGGGACGGAATGTTGGAAAGAAAGAGGAATGCGCACTATCTTCCAAAAGTGTTGAGGAAGAGTTGAGCGAGAATGTGGACAAACAACTTGAGGACATTGACTTTGGAACCCTTGATGAGCAATTGGAAAACCTCGAAAAAAATGAGCAAAATTTTGTTGGGCAGAAAAACTTTATTGATCTTGTAAAAAGTTTTGTGTCGGGTGAAAATGAGGATGCGTATAGTTCATTTATCCCTTATGCTCTTGGCATTGTTTTTGATTTTGTTTTAAATTATTTGCCATATTTTGCGGTTATTATTGCAGTGGTTATAGCATATAGCCTTTTGAGTAATGTAACGGATGATAGTGGTGGAGTTGGGAGAATTGTTTATCTTGCATGTTTCGGAACGGTGGCGACAATTGTTTTAAAACTGATCTTAGATGTTTTGCATTCAAGTACAAATGCGATATCTCTTGTGCAAAGTCAAATGGAGGCGATTTTTCCAATTTTATTAACTCTTATGACAGCCATAGGTGGAACAATTTCTGCAAGTACATTTCAACCATTTATGGCAATATTGTCCAATACAATTGCAAAAATATTTTCAGCGATTTTAGTTCCAGTTTTTATTTTTAGCATTGTGTTTTGTGCAGTGGGGGCAATTTCCAAAAATGTTAAATTAGAAAAATTTTCAAAATTTTTTACAAGTTTATTTTCGTGGGTTGTGGGAGTTGTATTTACTGTGTTTGTCGCTTTTTTATCTGTCAGTGGCATAACATCTGCGACTGCTGATTCGATATCGCTAAAAACTGCCAAATTTGCCATAAAGAGTTATGTCCCAATGGTCGGAGGATACTTGTCAGATGGGATGAGTGTCATTGTTTGTAGCAGTGTGCTTATTAAAAATGCAATTGGAATATCAGGGCTTATTCTTCTTGTTGCAACTGCATTTGGACCTATAATAAAAGTTGGCATTTTGACTTTGCTTTTCAAACTCATCTCTGCGATTTTAGAACCTCTTTGTGACAAAGAGTTGCCGGACTTTCTTTTTGCAATCGCAAAATCACTTAATATGCTTGTTGTATGTTTGCTTGCAGTGGGGGTTATGTATCTCATTTCAATTTCGCTTGTTATGTGTTGTGCAAATGTTTTGTAGGAGGGGAAAATGAGTGAAATTTCGAGCTGGATTTTGCAAATTACAGGCATTGTGTTGTGTGGTGTGCTTATTGAAGTCTTGTTCCCAAAAGGGAGACTTAATAGAACGTTAAAAAGTGTTGTTGCAGTTTTTATTGTTCTTGTCATAGTTTCGCCACTTAAAAATGTTGATTTAAGTAACCTAAATTTTTCAAATATTTTTGATGGGGTAATAATTGATAAAGACTTTGTTGAGTTGCGTGAGGAAGAAAAAATTGATGGACTAGAAAAAAATATCGAAAGCAATCTTGAAAATAATGGATATGCAAATGTAAAAGTAAATGTTGTTGGAAATTTTAGCAATGAAAAATTGAATATTGAAACTATTTTTGTCGATTTGTCAGAGGTTGTTCTATCTGACGATAGTTTGAATATAAATAAGTATACAAACATTGTGGCAATAATAAAAAATTTGATAAATGTAAGCGAGGAAAAAGTGATTTTTTATGAGTGAAAACAAAAAGACTTTGAAATTTTCTGGGCTTTTGGACAAGCTTAAAAAAATTAAACATTTAGACATTATCTTGGTTGTTTTATTTATTGCCATAATTTTGCTAATTTACTTTTCGTCCTTTAGCAAGTCATCAACATCAGGAACAACAAATTATGAAGTGACAACTGAATCAACTAGTTTTGAAAAATATAGGACAAATTTGGAACAGAAGATAAAAACCGCGGTGGAAGCTCTTGAAAATGTGGAGCATGCAGAGGTTATATTGTATTTTGACAAGGGGGCAGAAACGGTGATTGCATATACATATGAAACGGAAATTTTGCCAGATGGGACAAAACAGGAAAACAAAAGCCCGGTTTTGATACAAAACGGCAAAGAGCAGAATGTTGTTGTGTTGCAAGAGATAATGCCTCAGCCAGTGTCGGCAGTAATTGTTGCAAGTGGGGCAAAAGATACAAACGTAAAATTGAAGATTTTACAGCTTGTTCAAGCATTATTTGAGATAAAATCTTCAAAGGTAGAAATCTTTGCAGGGAATTGATTTTGGGAGGTAAAAAATGTCAAAAAAGAAAAAAATTATTGTGTTTGTTTGTATGATTTGTCTGCTTGTTCTAACGGGAGTTATGAATGTTATTCTAAATAAAAATATTGATGCAACTGCTGTCAGTGGGACAGGCGAAGTGACTACAACTTCATTTTTTACAACAAGCCGACTTGACAAAACAACTACAAGAAATGAGTCAATAACGCAGTATAAAGAAATTTTGGCCAACTCTAGTAGTTCACAAGAAGCAAAAAGCAATGCAGAAGCACAAATTAATGCACTTGTGGAAGCAATGTCAATGGAAACAACCATGGAGGGACTTATCAAGGCAAAGGGTTTTAGTGATGCACTGGTAAACTATTCTTCAACATATATAAATGTCATTATAAAAAGTGCAGAACTTACTGAAGATGAGGTTACAAAAATCGTAGACATTATTCAATCTCAAGCAAAACGTGATATTGATTATATCAAAATTATCCCAGTTGAATGAAATTGCCGAAGTAAACACAATAAAATGGATAAAAACTTCTCAATTTGAGGAGTTTTTTGCTGTTTTTAACTCTAAAAATATTTTTTGGATATTCGTTTTTCTTGATGCTTTTAAGTTTAATCAGTTGTGTTGCGATTTTGTCATATATCTCATAACTAAATATAATTTTTAAGAATTGATAAAATTGATTGCATAAATTTTTTGCTCGTGTTATACTATGTTCATTATAAAGGGGAAGGATGTATGTTTGGCAATGAAGTCTTTGAGAAAAATGATGATGGGAAGGTCTATTGTGGCAAAAATATTATGCTTTCTATAATAAATTTGGCTGCGAAGGAAATAAGTGGGGTTTCGTCACTTTGCAATGATTTTGCAAGCAGGTTTAAACGTTTTTTTTCAAGCAATTATTTTGAAGGCGTGAAAGTTTCCTACACTCAAGGCAAAAACCTAATTATTGACATATACCTTAAGGTTTTCTTTGGTTATAGCGTTGCCGATGTGGCATATCGTGTGCAAGAAAATGTTAAAAATGGCATTTCAAATATGATTGATGCTAAAATTGAGAGTATCAACATTCATGTTATGGGTGTGGAATTTTCAAGAGAGGACCTCGCAAAATATTGATTCTTGTGTGTTGTGTAAAATTTGTGTTAAGGAGAAATTATGAGCAGAACTGATGCCCGTGAATGTGGTTTTAAAATGATTTATGAATCCTTTTTCAACAACGAAATTGATGTTGAAAAGTTTTTTGATGAAACCATTATTAATGATGAGTTTTCTCCGATGCCGAAAGGCGAGAAAGGTACTTCTGATGAACCATTGATGTTTGATGACAAAAATGAAATGAAATGTTTGACAAATGATGAAGAACAATTTGCAAAGAACATATTTAAAAGTTATGAAGAAAATAAGACCGAAATTGTAAATAAATTTCAAGATAATTTGAAAAAGAATTTAAAGGTTAGTGATATTTATATGTTGGACAAAGCGATAATTTTTACTGCTATTGTTCAAATTGATAAACTTCAAGAACCTGCAGGGCTTGTTATAAATGAGGCGGTAAGGATGGCAAAAAAATATTCTACCGACAACAGCCCAAGATTTATAAATGGCATTTTGGCATCTATTTACAAAGAGTAAGCCTCAAGTGGAGAATTATGTTAAGAACTTTAAGTGTGACTGAGCTGTCCACATATATTTCAAATATTTTTGAGATGGAAGAGCTTCTGCATGGAGTGAAAGTGGCGGGAGAGGTCTCTGGGTTAAGTTTCACAAGAGGGAACTTGTTTTTTTCGCTTAAAGATGAGAATTGTGTCCTACCATGTGTTATGTTTGGAGCATCAAGTTGCAATGTAAAAGAGGGGGATCAAGTTGTTGTAACTGGAACCGTTAGATATTATGGAAAGAGTGGCAAATTAAATTTTTATGTTACGGGCATTGCCCCAGCAGGGAATGGAGTCTTGTATCAAAAGTTTTTGGAACTTAAGGATAAACTTGAAAGGGAAGGAGTGTTTGACAAAAAAAATAAAAAGCCTTTGCCCAAATCAATACAAACAATAGGAGTGATAACAAGCGTCACAGGGGCAGTTTTACATGACATTGAAAGAATTGCTCATAGACGAAATCCAATGCTTAATATTGTTGTTTATCCTGCAAAAGTGCAAGGGCTTGGGGCGGAGCAAACTATTTGCAGAGGGCTTAGATCTTTGGATAAATTGAATGATGTTGATGTGATAATTATTGCTCGTGGTGGTGGGGCAATTGAAGATTTATCTCCATTTAATACAGAACTTATTGCTCGAGAAATTATTGCAACAAAAAAACCAGTTATCTCTGCTGTTGGGCATGAAACTGATTTTACAATTTGCGATTTTGCGGCTTCAATTCGCTGTGCAACTCCATCTGAAGCGGGCGAAATAGTCGCAAGAGATATTATGGAAGACGTTCGAAAAATGCAAACATATTTGGATAGAATTGTTTTTCTTTCGCTTAATATTTTGGATGAAAAATATAAAAATATTGAGGCAAAAGAAGATCGCTTGTGTGATTTATTTGATAAGAGACTGAAGATTTCAGACAAATTATTTGATAGAGCTGTTACAAAGTTAAATTCTGTTAAAAAATTTGATAAGGAATTGCAAAAAGTTGAACTTTTGTATAGCAAATTGATGCTTTTAGACCCAAATTTGCATGCAAAACAAGGCTGGGTGAAAGTGAGCAAGAATGGGAAGGTCTTAAAATCGGCGTCAAATGTAAAATTTGGACAAGAGATAAATATAGAATTCGTTGATGGACAAGTAGTGTCAAAAGTTTTGGAGGTAAAAAATGAATTTTGAAGAAAGATGTGAAAGACTTCAAGAAATTGTGAAAAACCTTGAAAAAGGGGATGTTGGGTTGAAAGATGCAACAAAACTTTTTGAAGAGGGTGTAAAGATAGCAAAAGAATGTCAAAAAGAACTTGATGAATCGAGGGGCAAGCTTAATATTTTAAAAAATGAACTTGACAGCTTTGCTGATGAAGAATAAAATTATGTTAAGAGGATGAAAAAATATGAAATTAAGCAAACTAGTTGCAGAAAGAACAAAAGAAGCTCCAAGTGATGCAAAAATGAAAAATCATATTTTGCTTGTTAGGGCAGGGTATATGAAGCAAGTGGCCAATGGCATTTGGTCTCTTAGTGTGTTGGGGCAGAAAGCATGTAGAAATATTGAGAATATTATTCGTGAGGAAATGGATAAACTTGATGGACAAGAGGTTAGACTTCCAGTGGTTATGCCAAAAGAATTGTGGGATTTAAGTGGGAGATATGCCTCTATTGGAAGCGAAATGGCTAGATTTCAAGATAGAACAGGACACCAAATGCTCCTTGGAATGACGCACGAAGAGGCTGCCGTGCATCTTGCAAAGAATTGGGTGAAGAGTTATACTCAACTTCCATGCATGATTTATCAGATTCAAACAAAATTTCGTGATGAAGCAAGAAGCCGTGGCGGGCTTGTTAGAGTGAGAGAATTTGTTATGAAAGACGCTTATTCTTTTCACACTTCACAGGGAGATTTGGACGACTATTATTCCAAGGTTCATAAGGCATATGAGAATATTTATCATAGAGTTGGGCTTTCAAACTTTATTTCTGTGAAAAGTGACAATGGAATGTTTGGTGGGTCAATGTCACACGAGTTTATGTTCATAAATGATATGGGTGAAGATGAATTGGTTGTGTGTAATGATTGCAGCTATAGAGCGAATCAAGAAGTTGCAGAATGTGTGTATGGTGATGCAAAAGGTGAAAACGAGTTGCCATTGACACTCGTTGATACAAAAGACGCAAAAACCATTGAAGAAGTGGGTAAATTTTTGAACGTAGAAGCAAAAAAGTGTATCAAGGCTGTTGTCTATGCTGTTAAAGGTGAAAATGGTTATGTTTTATGCTTCGTTCGTGGGGATAAAGAAGTTAATGAAACAAAGCTCCGTAAAATTGTCGGCAAAGAAGTTGTGCCTTTTGAAGCAAAAGTGGAAGATGGCTTTATGGTCGGGAATATCGGCCCTGTTGGATTGAATATCTCTGATTGTGTTGTCGTTTATGACAACAGCATAAAAGGGCTCACAAATGCAGTTGTGGGAGCTAACAAGCCTAATTATCACTATAAAAATTTTTGTGTGGATAGAGATTTAAAAGATGTTAAATTTGTCGATATTTCCAAGGTTAAGGATGGAGCCATTTGCCCAGAATGTGGAGGAAAAGTTTCAATTAAGCATGGCGTTGAAATAGGCAACATTTTCAAACTTGGTACGAAATATACAAAAAGTATGGGAATGTTGGTGCATGACAAAGATGGGAATGAAATTAACCCAATTATGGGGTGCTATGGCATTGGTGTGGGTAGATGCCTCGCTTGTGTGGTGGAAGAAAATAGTGATGAAAAGGGAATTTGTCTACCAATAAACATTGCCCCATACAAAATTCATATTGTGCCATTAAGATATGATGACGAAAATGTCAAAGATGTGGCAGATGAAATTTATAATACACTTCAAAATATGAGCATTGACACATTGATTGATGACCGAGATTGCGCTCCTGGTGTAAAATTTGCAGATGCAGACTTAATTGGGATGCCAATTAGGGTAATTGTGAGCCCACGTGGCCTTGCAAACGGAAATGTTGAGATAAAAATACGTAAAACTGGTGAAACGATGATTGTTTCAAAAGCTGATTGTATAAATAAACTTTTGGAACTTATAAAAATCTAAAAATATAAAAACTGAAAAATAAAAAAGTTGTTAAAATTGTTTAACAACTTTTTTGCTTTACACAAATTTTATTTATTTTTTTCGTTGAAAGATTTGTCGTATGGAGAGGTTTTGGATAGCTTATGAATGGTGGAGGTTTGCTTGCCGTTGTCATTTTTAAGAGCCCCAGAAGATTTGCCGTTCTCTGCGATTTCACTGCCGGGTTTATTATTTTCTACCAAAATGTAAGGCTTTAGCCTTTCAATGTTGCTTTCTTCTAGTTCAAGAAGTCGTTTGCCAAAAAAAATGAGTTCGCTTTTGCATTTTTGACAGTCGGAAAGAACACTCATCAAGTCAATTACCCCCATTGTTGTGCCGTAAATATTTATGCTTGCAATTTTTCTATTTGATTTGTCAAGCATTGTGGCCATATTCACTGAAAACCACATTTTAGCTTTTTTAAAAAAGCCATTGTTTATCAGTTGAATATCCATTGCTTGTGCCCAATCTTCACAACTTTCATTGAATTCATCATAATTTTTAAATTGTTTTTTAAGTTCTTTTTTAAGTTTACTATCTTGCACTTTTTCCATAACATTATTTATGGATTGCATTGCTGTTTCAATGTTTTGGTGCAGAGCAATAAGCAAATTTGTGTTCATTTCTTTTTGACTTTTTGGCATAATCGTCCCCTTTTTACAAGTAGTTTGGCAAGTTTTAAAATTTTTATACATTTTTGTTTAAAAACTGGGGGTTGACAAATCTTTAAACAAAGGTATAATCTTATTAGAGGTGAATTATGGCAGATTGGTATTTAAACAATGAAGATGTATCACAATTTATGCTTCAACATGCTTTTATTAAATCCGATAAAGATTTCCCAATGTTTGAAAATAAAAAATCGCTTTCGCTTATGTGTGAAAGGAATGGCGATTTTGTTACTATGTGGAAAATTGAGCCATGCAAATTTTGGCAGGTAGAGAAAAATGTTTCAACCGGAGAAGAAAATTTTGTTGATGATTGGACTTTTTATTGGATGGAATTTTTGGCACAAAAACATGGGCAAAATTATGTTGACTATTTGAACAGTTGCCTCCCACAACTTCAGGAGGATTATAGATTATTTCAATCTAGAATTATGGCGACCAAAACTGAAAAAGAGTTGAGAAATCTCCCAGAATGCATTTTGATAAAAAAACTTGAAAGATGTCCAAACATTGGTTCAACTAACGACCAAGACGAACAATTTGAGGATTTTTCAGGGCACAAACAACGATTTGATACAAAGGTTTATCGTTATATGGAAATGAAATGGAATAAAATAAAATATCTTGAGAAACATTATTCACAAAAATGTGATGAAACATCTGAAATGTAAAAAAACTCCCAATTGGGAGTTTTTTTGCATTTTAAAAGGATAATTTTATTTTTTTGATGGTTGTTGTTAACCTTGCAAGCCTTGTGCTTGACGGAACATATCTTCCACAACAATGTCGTAAATTTCACCGATAGAAGATCCATATTCAAGCACTTTCCAAGGTTCATTTGTGTGAAAATGAATTTTAATAAGTTCGCTATCACCCACAACCAAAAGACAATCTCCAATAAAGCTAGTGTTGAAATGTTCTCTAATCTTGTCTTCGTCCAAATTTTTTCCTTCAATTAAAAGTTGGGTGTCGTATCTATAGTTAAGTTCTTCGCCCTCGTATTCCATAATTCTCTCCTTTTTATAGTTTGATTTTACACATTTCGGCAACTTCTGTCAAACAATTTGGCTTTGTTTTTAGGATGGGGTTGTTTATAATTTGAAAAATTGATAAAAAATACAAAAAATGTGTTGAAAAACCTTACAAAATGTGAAATAATTGAGCTAGGAGAAAAAATGCTTGAAATTAAAAACTTAAATTATTCCATTGTTGAAGATGGAAATACGTTGAATATTTTGAAGGATGTAAATTTGAAAGTAAACGACAATGAACTTGTTGTTATTACTGGACAGAATGGTAGTGGGAAATCTACTCTTGCAAAAATTATTATGGGAATTATTCCTGCAACGAGTGGACAAATTTTGCTTGATGGAAGGGATATCACATATTTGCCTATAACTGATCGTGCAAAGTTGGGGATTGCATATGCTTTTCAGCAACCTACGGTGTTCAAGGGACTTGTAGTGAAGGATTTGATCGACATTGCAACAGGGGGAACAAATACAGTTGCAACTGCTTGTAATTATCTTAGCCGTGTTGGGCTTTGTGCTAGGGAATATGTAAATAGGGAAGTGAATTCAAAACTTTCTGGAGGGGAACTTAAACGAATTGAACTTGCTTTGCTTCTTGCTAGAAATTGCAAATTTAACATTTGTGATGAGCCGGAGGCAGGCATTGACCTTTGGAGTTTTGATGCCCTTGTGCAACTTTTTCAAAGTGAAAAAAGAACTTTTGTGGTTATAAGTCACCAGAAAAAACTTATTGAAATTGCGTCAAAAGTTGTTCTTATGGAAAACGGACAAATAAAAAAAGTTGGAAGTTACAAGGAAGTTTCTTCATTTTTGCAACCAATCGTTTGTGATAAATTGGAGGGGCAAGCATGACCACATTGACAAAACAAGAAAAAATTTTACTTGAAAAAATATCTAATTTGCATGACATTCCACAAGTAGGAGCATTTAATATTAGGCGTAATGGAAAGTTGCTTGCACGAAATGTGGACAATGAAATAAATATCATTTCAAAAAAAGATAAAGACGGCATAGACATAATTATCAAAGACAACACAAAAAACAAAAGTGTGCACATTCCTGTTTTGCTTAGTCAAGAGGGATTTGAAGATATGGTTTACAATGATTTTTACATTGGCGATAATTGTGATGTCTTGATAGTGGCCGGATGTGGTATTCATAATGTAAGTTCAAAAAGGTCTAAACACAATGGAATCCACAGTTTTCACATAGGGAATAATTCACATGTAAAGTATGTTGAAAGACATTTGGGAATGGGCAAAAACAAGGCGAAGCGTGTTCTTGACCCTGTGACAGCTATAGATATGAAAAACAACAGTGTGTTTGAAATGGAAACTTCGCAACTATCAGGCGTGTCGGGGGCAAAACGAATAACTAAAGCTGTGATAGGAGAAAACTCGACGTTGCTCATAAACGAAAAAATTTTAACCGAAAATGCTGCTCATGCTTCAACATATTTTGAAGTACAACTGATGGGGGATAATTCAAAAGTTGATGTCGTGTCGCATGCAGTAGCAAAAGATAAAAGTAAGCAAAAATTTGTGTCGAAAGTCGTGGGTAAAGCGAAATGCTTTGGCCATGTGGAATGTGATGGAATTTTGTGTGATGGTGCTCAAATATCATCGACTCCTGAAATTTTGGCACAAAATAAGGACGCAAGTTTGGTGCATGAAGCAGCAATTGGTAAAATTTCTCAAGACCAACAAAATAAACTTATGACCATGGGACTTACAGCTCAAGAGGCTGAGAAAACAATTATAAATGGTTTTTTAAAATGAAAACAAAAAAAGAACTCAGTTCTATGCCGAGTTCTTTTTCGTTTTTTATATTTTCTATTTTTTGCACTATAAGTGAATTTTGTAAAATATAACTTCTATTATTTTGTAAGTTCTTGTTTGTAATTTATGTCAAGCATCTCGCAAGTTGGAATGTATCCTGATGGGGCTTTGACGAGGTCTGGAAGTCGGTTTACAATGCTTGCACAAGTAAGTTCAACTGTTTGAGGCTTGTTGACGACAATTGTAGTTGTTGGTTCGCCTTCAATGGTCCATTCATTTTGGTCAAATTCATCTGGGCCATAAACCTTTCCTATACATTGGGTTTCAAGAGTGATACCTTCTTTTGTCGTTGTCGTGACAATGGCGCTCATCCCTGTTGCATTTCCTTTTTTGATAGTCATGCCAAGTGTTGATGATTTAAGGTCTTTTTTGTAAGTTTGTGGTACACATTTTTGAGTTTGTGACAAAACATGCAGGCCCAATTTTTCACAAAGCCAACCATTTACAGTCCACATGTATGATGGGGAATATGTCCCGGCATTTATAAGTTTTTGACGTTCTTCATCTGAAATCCTATCTACCGAAGCTATTTTTTCATCGAATTCTTTAAGTGAAAGCCCCGAACCATGAACTTGAGCAAGTGCGATGCCATAATCTTCAACATTGTATGATGATTTGCCAACAATTTTGGTAATTTTGTGGGTCGTTCCGCAAAGAACGGAAATCAAACTCCCCCAAGAAGTGTCTTGGTAGCCACTGCCAGAGAGTGTGCAGTTGTGTTCTTTTGCCACTTTGTCAAGTTTTTTTGTAAGTTTTGGGTTTGAGTTCATAGGATAGAATGCTTCTTCACAAGTTGAGATTGCATTTACTCCTGCATTAGCACAGGCAAGCATAAGAGGATAGATGTCGCTCATAAGGCTCATTGTTGTGATGATTGCACAATCTGGTTTCATTTTTTTAAGCCCATTTTCAAGATCCTTGACATCTTGAATGACAACCCCTCGATCTTTCCCACCCAAAATGTAAGAAATATCTTTGCCAATTCTGTCTTTTGCGATGTCATATGCACAACAAATTGTGCCACCTTTTTCCTCGACATAACGCATTGTGTAAACAGACATTTTCCCGCACCCAATTTGTGCGACTTTCAAATATTTTTTCATAAATACTCCTTTTTGTTAAATTTTGCAAATTCGCAAATGTATTTTTGAGGATCCTCTTGTGTCAATGAAAATATTATTTACAAATTTTGCTTTTTAACACTTGTATTCTAACATATTTTGCTTTATTCACAAAACAAAAAGAGTAAAATAGTTTTTTCATTTGACAATTAAGTGGACGTTGTATAAAATTATAAACAAGGTATCCCTTGGTTTTATTATTGGAATGTTGAAAAACTCCGTAATAATGACGACAATTTTAATGGGAAGTGATGATTGAACAACTCTCCACTTTTGCCGTCAGAACTAAATAAAAGATTAATGAGGTTAAAAATGAAAGAGAAAAACAATAATTTCACAAACAAGAAAAAGTTGCCATTTAATGTTTTTTCAAAAAAGGGCTTGGCAAGTCTTGCTATGGCGGGAGTGTTGATGGTGAGTCCACTTATGTTTGCTGGGTGCTCAGATGGCAAGGACGGCACAAATGGGCTTGATGGTAAAAATGGTTCACAATGGTATTACAGCACCGTTGATGTTGTTGATGGTGCTTTGGCTGGAGATGTTGATTTTACAGCAGTTGAAGGGGATTTTTATATTGACACAGATGGATATGCATTATATCAATTAAAAAACAACCGTTGGACAATTGTTATGGAAAACTATGGCAGGCCGGGGACAAATGGCCAAGATGGGACAAGCGTTTATGTGGGGTATGACGGATATATTTGGCAAGGGACTGAAAAAACAAATTTTAAAACGAACGACATTACTGTAGACGAATATTGTGTAGCAAATACTCTTGGACTTGTAAATCATGACAAATATTTTGAAAGTTATAGCATAGACACATCAACAACACAAGTTGCTCTTATGGATAATTACTTTGAAACGATTGGCAAAACTGGTCTTTCGGGGGTGACTATTACTAATTTGTCGTTGAATGCAAGCAAGGCTGGGCAAGTAACAATTGGAACTGCTAAAATCTCGGACGTGTTATCGAATAGAGTAACTGGCACTGAGATTGCTTTAAAAAATAAAATAACAAAAACGCTTGTTTCTGGTGTTAATAAGTTTGATGACTTGTTGATTAACATTGGCGATGACGAAACTTTGGTGTTGGGTGATGCTGGGAGTGACACTGCTTGCCTTGTCGCATATCAAGGGATAAATGTTGATGATGAGCAAGGGACTTTTGCAACAATTACAAAAGGACAAACGCAAGATAGCGCAAATATGTATGCAACAACAGATGAAGTTAAGGATAAAATTGTTTTGAATGTGGGTATGATATCGTATACTAATTCATATCAGTCAATTTGGAACGATGCTAATTTAGGAAGCCAGTCAGTTAGTGAGATGACAGATGTAAAAAAAGAATATTGTCCTTTTGGTTATGCTTGTGATTATTCAGGAAGAACGATTACAAAAATTAAAGTCCCAGTAAAGGGATTAACGGATTACACACAAGACCAAATTTTAACGATTTTCGTGTACAAAGGAGTTTCCAATGGTGCTACATGGGTTAAGAAAACCACCTATACTTTGACAATTCCGGAAAATACATTTTCTGACACTACGGTTAATCAATGGGTTGAATTTACGACTGTAAATAATGATGACCCAATGAATATTGTCCTCGGCGAAGATGAGGGAATTGGTTTTGGCAATAAGGATAATGACTCTATAACTTGGGGATTTTCATCTCAATATGAGAATGAAAAGCTAAAATTAGCGGATATGAATTCTGGGACAGTTGAATACAGCACCTCACGTCTTATGTTTGATTTGTTTGAAACGGTTCAGACGCCAAGTGAAACAACATTTGAAAAACATTTGGAAACATTGACAACAGAAGAAAAACAACAAACAGCAGTTGAACAAACAATCTTTAATGAATTCAAGAGTGCGATGACTGGGAAAAATGTATCAATTTTAGGTGATAGCATTTCTACATTTGATGGGTATTCAAATAATTCAACAGGCACAAATTCAACAATTAAGAATAATTATGTATCATATGGTGAAAACAAAGATATCCCAACTTTGTCTTCAGTGGATGAAACTTGGTGGATGCAAGTTATTAACCAATTGGAAATGCAATTGTGTGTGAACAATTCTTCAGGTGGCTCAAAAGTTCTTGGTAATGGGACAAACAATATTCAAAGTGCTTATATTGATAGATGTAAGCAATTGCACGATGACACAACTGACAACAATGATGGTGGAACTATAATAAATCCTGACTATATAATGGTATATCTTGGGGTTAATGATGCAAGTGGAAATGTTGATACAGGGAGTTTTGATAGTATTAATTGGGAAACTCTTATTACAAGCAACAATGATGGCACATATACTTATGGAACTCCATCAAATTTTGCAGAAGCATATGCAGTTATGATACACAAAATGACCATAAAATATCCAAATGCTAAGATTTTTGTGTTTAATTTGGGAAAAGATTTTAGCGGGAATGGAAAACTAGATAGTTACAATAATACAATAGCAAAAGTGGCGGAAAAATATGGATGCTATCTTGCGGATATGACTGCGAGCAAAATGTCAGGAACGGGCTATGCCAATTACACATCTGATGGCGTACATCCAACTGCAATAGGAATGGATGTTATGACTGAAGTTATGATAGATGCTATGTATAAAGCATATTTACAATCAAAAAATAATTAGAATTAAAGGGTTGTGCAAGCAATTATTTCATTTTTATGCATTAGTCAATCATTTTAAAATCAATATAAAAAAGACACGAACTCTTTAAAATCAGAGTTCGTGTTATTCGTTTGTGGTGGAGATAAGCGGATTCGAACCGCTGACCTTTGCGATGCGAACGCAACGCTCTACCAACTGAGCCATACCCCCACATTTCTATTGTATTATAACAAAAAATTATTTGGTTGTCTACAGTTTTTTTTGGACGACAAAGAATTTTCTTTTAGAAAATTCTGCAAAATCATAAGATTTTGTGCAAAACTTTGTTTTGCTTGTCGTCCAATTATTTAAATTATTTCTATATTCTAGAAAACTTTCACAAAAACATCCGAGAAAACTATATTACACTATTTTGTTTCATTTTTTGCTTCTTTTTGTGCTTTTATTTTTTTCAATTTTTCAATTTCAGATGATTTCATCATTTTTTTAGAACCGAGAATGCGGTTGACGGGAAGGGAAAAACAAAGTCCAGCCCCTGGAATATTTAATTTTGCTTTTTCGCAAATAAGTTTCATAATTGCCGGTTTTTGATATGTTTCTGCAAGTGTAAAAACGATTTCCTTTTCCGGTTGAATCTGTACACCAAGCACAGAGCCGCTATCGTGTATGCCTGTGCCACGTCCATATATAATTGTGCCTCCCCTTGCACCACCTTCACGAGATGCTTCCACAACCTTATCGGCTTGTCCTTTTTGCACAACTGTTACAATCATTTCGAATTCTTTTAACATAATTTTTCTTTCCTTTTTTAGTTATTTTGTATCAATTTTTAATGTCATAGATTTTTGATATAGATAATATAAGATTTTAAAATGAAAAGCATTGCCATTTGGTAAATTTTATATTTATATTTTTCCTATTCCGCTTGTAGTCAGCATTTTGCCAATTATCTTTATATAGCGAAACCCAAAAACTCAAGAGTAGAATAGGTTGCACTTTTTATTGGCAATGTTAGTGCTAGACCGGTGTTTTTTTCTTCAAATTTGAGTTTTTCAGCGAGGGCAGAAAGTATCGTATCTTCATCTTTCATTTTGATAATAGCGAATAATATTTCTTTTTCTTTTCCCTCCGTACCAAAATATTCGGCCATTGATGAATCAGTTGTCCCCTTGCCAAATGATACCACTTGTGCATCAACTCTCATATTTTGCAAAATTGTTGTTACTTTTTCAACTTTACCCCTTTCAACAATAACCATCAAAAATTCTACTATTGGGTCTTTCTTTTTTATAATAGGCATGTTATATCCTCCTTTTTATATTTTCTATCTTCCGCTTGTGGTGTATGTTTTGTCATTTATTCCAATCGAATTCCGCAATTCTTGACGTGTGTTTTTTGCTATATTCTTTTTCATAATCAAATTCAACGATTGAATATTCTCTTTCTGCAAGTGAGGCTTTGAACCGTTGAGTTTTGACAAGTTTAATTTTGTAAACAAGTCCAAGAATTTGCATTGTAAAGATTGGAAATACTGCAATAAGAGCAACTGTACCGAATCCCCCTGAACTGCCAGACAATCCTGCTATCATAGGAAGTATAAATGAAACAGCCATTGTCCCTGTTGCTACTCCTCCTGCATCGAATGCAACAGCAGTGAAAAGTTTTGTATTTATGAATGCCAAAATTATGCAAACTGAGTAAAGTGGAATAAGGACATAAAGTAAATTTACTGGATAAATCGCAAGAGTTGTAGCAAGCGCAACTGCAACAGCAACTCCGATTGAGATTACAGTCACAATAACTTTTTGACGAATAGTTTTATTGGTTATGTCCTCAACTTGTTTTTTTAGAACATGCAATGCAGGTTCTGCAACAATTACAAGGGCTCCCAAAACGAACCCCAATGGGATTGCTACAACTTTGTGGTCAAGAGTTGCGAGATGTGTTCCAATTTTTGTTCCTAATGGCAAAAAACTGCATGCGACACCGGTTAAAAATAACGATATTCCGAAATGAGTTAAAACAAAACCAAAAAGAGTTCTTATGACTTTTGTCTTTGGATATTTAAATGAAAAGATTTGGAAGACAACAAATAAAACCACAATAGGTAAAATTGCAATGGCAACATCCTTTGCACTAGACACAAATTCGCTTGAAAACGTTTGCCATAGACCAAGATTTTCTGATACTGTTGTTGAGGGGGTTGTTGCATCGTTTTTTAGAAAAAGGCTTAAAAGCATAACGGAAAACATTGGCCCAACTGAACTTAATGCAATAAGTCCAAAACTGTCATCTTCATCTTGCTTGCTTCTAACCATTGAAAAGCCCATTCCAAAAGCAATTAAGAATGGGACTGAAATTGGTCCTGTTGTTACACTTCCTGAATCAAATGCGATGGCTACGAAACTTGGGTCACAAAATAGGGCAATGATAAAAATAATGGTGTAGGATATTGCAAGGAGATATTTGAGTTTAAGTTTTAAAACAAGACGTAAAATTCCAAGAAGTAAAAACAGTCCAACTCCAGCAGAAACTATGGCTATAAACAGCCAAACACTATTTAAACTAGAACTTTCGACCACTTGCTTTGCAAGAACCATAAGATCTGGTTCCGCAAAGGTGATTATGAAACCAATTACAAATGCACTGAGAAGCATAAACCACATTTTATTTTTGCGTGAAATTGAACTTCCAACCCCACTGCCCAATGTCATCATAGACCCATCTGCACCAAATGAGAAGAGGGCAATTCCTAAAATTAGCAAAACCGCACTTATGGCAAGTGTAATTTTGTCTTCGGATGTGGAAGGAATGAAAAAAAACAAAAGCAAAAAAATGGTTATCGTAATTGGTAGAACTGATAACATTGCTTCTTTAAGTTTATTCCACAAATCTTTTACCATAAGTTTTCCTACTTTCAAGACTTATGTTACATTCCTTTTGTTTTTGTGTCAACTTATTCTTGACAAAAAATTAAAATAATAATAAAATTCTTTAGTAACTCACACAAAAAGTAAAAAACTAGATAAAGAATTTGCCTTTGGCAACCTAAAAAGAAGGATAAAAATGAACAACAAAGAAATTGAGAAAAAATGGCAAGAAATTTGGGAAAGAGAAAAAGTGTTTGAGGGGATTGACTTCGACAAAAAGCCAAAATTCTATGGTTTGGTGGAATTTCCATATCCATCTGGCGTGGGAATTCACATTGGGCATGTCAAAGCATATTCTTCAATGGAAGTCTTATCTCGTATGAAAAGACTTCAAGGGTACAACGTAATGTTTCCAATTGGTTGGGATGCATTTGGTTTGCCAACAGAAAATTATGCAATAAAGCATAACATTGCACCAAGAATTGCCACAGATGAGAATATTAAAAATATCAAAAAACAAATAAAAGCAGTTGGTTTTTCATTTGATTGGTCAAGAGAAATTGATACAACGGATGAAAATTATTTCAAATGGACTCAATGGATTTTTTGTAAACTTTATGAAAAAGGGCTTGTGTATAAAAGCAAGGCTTTTGTAAATTATTGTCCAAGTTGTGATGTCATTTTATCCAACGAGGAAAGCCAGGGAGGAATTTGTGACAGATGTTCAAGCCAAGTGGTGCAAAAGGAAAAAGAAGTTTGGTTTTTGAAAATTAGGGAATATGCAGACAGACTTTTGTCAGGACTTGACAAACTTGATTTCCCAGATAGAGTTAAAGAAGGACAACGACATTGGATTGGCAAGTCAACAGGTGCAGAAGTGAACTTTGACTTGAAAGTAGATGGAAATATTTGCGACAAACTTAAAATTTATACAACTCGTTGTGATACACTATTTGGGGTTACCTTTATGGTTGTTGCACCAGAACACCCAATGCTTGAAAAGTATAAAACAAATATTTTAAATTGGGATGAGATTGTAAAATATGGTGAAGAGGCTAAAAAGAAAACTGAGTTTGATAGAGTGCAACTTAACAAAGACAAAACGGGAGTTAGAATTGACGGGATTGTTGCAGTCAACCCAGTTAGTCACGAAGAAGTCCCAATTTTTGTTGCAGATTATGTTATGATGGGTTATGGCACGGGTGCAATTATGGCAGTCCCTGCACATGACACAAGAGATTATGAGTTTGCAAAGAAATTTGGTTGTAAAATAGAACCAGTTATCTCTGGTGGTAATATTGAAAAAGAAGCTTACACCAACATTGCCGATGGCATTATGATAAATTCTTCATTTTTGAACGGGAAAAGTGTAAAAGATGCACAACAGGATATGATAGCTTATCTCATAGAAAATAAAATTGGGAATGCAAAAACCAATTTTCAAATGAAAGATTGGGCATTTAATAGACAGAGGTATTGGGGGGAACCATTCCCAATAGTATATTGTGACCATTGCGGAACCGTTCTCGTGCCAGAAAAAGATTTGCCAGTCACTTTGCCTCACGTGGACAAATTTAAACCTTCTAAAAATGGAGAATCGCCACTGGCAGAAGTTAAAGATTGGGTAAATTGTACTTGTCCAAAATGTGGCGGGAAGGCAAAAAGAGAAACTGACACCATGCCTCAATGGGCAGGTTCAAGTTGGTATTTTTTGAGATATATGGACCCACACAATGATTCATGCATTGCTGACAAAAAGAAAATGGAATATTGGGGACCTATTGATGTGTATAACGGTGGAATGGAACATGTGACACGACACCTTATCTATTCAAGATTTTGGAATATGTTTTTGTATGACATTGGTGTTGTTCCATTTGAAGAACCATATAAAAAGAGAACGACAATAGGCCTTGTTCTTGGTGAAGATGGGAACAAAATGAGCAAGAGCCTTGGAAACGTCGTTGACCCTATGGATATAATCAAAAAATACGGGGCAGATGTGTTAAGATTGTACATTCTCTTTATGTCAGATTATGAATGCCCAGCACCTTGGTCAAGCACAAACATCAGTGGTTGCAAAAGATTTTTGGACAAGGTCGAGCGCATGTGTGACATCGTTGATAATTTTGACGGAGTTCATGCAGAACACATAACAAAATTAAATTCCACCATAGAAAAAGTGACGTCGGATATAGAAAATTTTAAATTTAACACAGCAATTTCTTGTCTTATGAGTCTTGCAAATGATTTTGTCGCAGATGGATATTTGTCAAAAAAGGAATATAGAATTTATTTGCAGTTATTGTATCCATTTGCTCCACATTCTGCAGAGGAACTTAACGAAAGAATAGGGATTAAGGAATATCTTTGCAAGTCAATTTGGCCAAAAACAATGGAAGATAATTCTGTAAAAATGGTCAAAATTGCAGTGCAAGTCAATGGAAAACTAAAAACAGTGCTCACTGTCAAGGAAAACTCAACAAGAGAAGAAGTTTTGAATTTTGTTGAAAAAGATGAAAAAATTTCAGCGATGTTCAAAGTTGCAAAGAAAGTTGTTTTTGTGCCAAACAAAATTGTAAATTTGGTCGTGTAATATGAAATATGAAGTTTTGTCCCCAGCGGGGAATATGGAAAAATTAAAAACAGCGGTTTTGTATGGAGCAAATGCCGTGTATTTTGCTGGCAAAAGTTTTGGTTTGAGAGCCTTTGCTGGCAATTTTTCAAGGGAAGAAATTTTGGAAGCTGTAAAATATTGCCACGAAAAAAATGTGAAAGCATATGTAACAGTAAACATTGTCGCTCATAACAAAGATTTTGATGCTCTTCCAGAATATCTTATCTTTTTACAAAATGCAGGTGTTGATGCTATTATTGTGTCAGACATTGGAATCGCAAAATTGGCAAGAGAGGTGTCCCCAAAACTTGACCTTCACATAAGCACACAAGCAAACGTGACCAACAAGTTCTCCGCAAAAGTTTATGCAGATATGGGCGCAAGCAGAATTGTTCTCGCCAGGGAATTAACTTTGACAGAAATAAAAGAAATAAGAGCTTTCCTTCCAAAAAATGTTGAACTTGAAGCTTTTGTTCATGGAGCAATGTGCATAAGTTATTCAGGTCGATGTTTGCTCAGCAACTATCTATCTGGCAGGGCAAGCAACAATGGAGAATGTATTCAGGCGTGTAGGTGGAATTTTGAAATAAGGGAAAAAAATCGTGGTGGGGAATTTATGCCTATTGAGGAAGACGAACGTGGTACGTACATCTTAAATAGCAAAGACTTGAATATGATTGCACATTTGGATGACCTTGCCAATGCAGGCGTCACAAGTTTCAAAATTGAAGGTAGAATGAAATCACCATACTATGTCGCCACAGTCACCAATGCCTATAGACGTGCAGTTGATGTTTTGGAAAAAAGTGAGGAATATCATTGCCCAGAAATTTTGCTAGATGAACTTGAAAAAACAAGTCATAGGAAATATACCACGGGATTTAATTATAAGGATAAGCAAAAAGAAGAAAGTGAATATATTTTATCAAGCCAGCCTGTGCAAACTGATGAATTTGTGGCAATTGTTACCAAATCTTCCATAGGTGGTGTTGCCGAAATAGAAATGCGAAATAGATTTTGCGTAACTGATGAACTCAATATTTTATCTTATGGTGAAAATTTCAATAAAAAACTTGAAATATTAAAACTCACAGATCAAAATGGAAATGAAATTTTTGATGCGAAACTTGTTCAGCAAAAACTTTTCCTCACAACGCCGTATCCTTTATTTGAAGGCGAAATCATCCGTAGAAGAAAATAAACTTACAAAAAAATCATACTTTCTCTTATGTTGTGCTTTTTTCAACAAGATATTTTAGAATAAAAATTACATAAAAAAGGGAAGTGACAATGTCACTCCCTTTTCTATTTTTTTGATTTTTACAATTTAAGATTTGCAATAAATGACGCTGTTTCTTCTGTTGCTTTTGGATTTTTTACTCCGATGTAGTCTGTTATAGAATCCATAACTCCAGGGAAGAATGTGAAAATTACAATCACTGCACAAACAATAAGGAATACGAGCTTTGCGATATTGCCCTTGTCCCAAACTGCACTAAGCCCAACAAGAACCATAAGAGCCATTGGAGCATAAACCTCAATATACTTTAAGATAAGATAAATCGTCCCCTCTGTTGGCAAGAACCCGTCTGTCACATAATGGTTGACGATAAGCAAAGCATATCGCAAAATCATTACAACAGCCACAAGTTGTGCAAGCCCATTCAGCAGATCTTTAAAGGAATTATTTTCATCACTCATGTTTTTCACCTCTCTTTTATCATAAGTATATTATCAAATTATTGCAATATTTGTCAATTTATTATCAAGAAAATTTATAAAATTTTCAAATTTTGTTCAAATTGCTCAATTTTTGTGGACAAAAAAACAATTTTGGAGTATATTTTTTGTTGGAAGTTCGCTTAAGTTTATTGTTTGATGATAATGTCATACATTTTCTAAAAATATAGGGAGAAAAGAATGAATAATTGTATTTTTTGCAAAATTGTTGCAGGGGAATCCCCTTGCTACAAAGTATATGAAGACGATGATGTGCTTGCATTTTTGGACATTGAGCAGAAGGATTATGGCCACACCATTGTTGTGCCCAAAAAACATTTTACAAACTCACTAGATTGCAGTGAAGAAGTTTACACAAAAGTTGTCCTTGTAGCAAAACGTCTTGCAAAACATTATGTAGAGCATTGCAATTTTGGTGGAGCAGTTATATTTAATCTTAACAATAAAGAAGCTTTGCAATCTGTTTTCCACTTGCATTTTCATGTTGTTCCAAAAGGCGAGAAAACAGGCAATTCCAACCCAAAAACGCCCCTTGACCAACAAGCAAGAAGACTATTTTTACAGTAAATTTTACTTTTTAGCAAATGAAATTGAATATTTTAGTAAACAATAAATTTTATGTTTTAGTAAAACAGGTATCAAACAACAAAAAGACTACTAAATGGATAGTAGTCTTTTTAAAATTTTAAATTTGTACTATTTTATCTTAGTACCAAATTTCTTAAATACCATTACTATAGCTTTGTTTGTTGGAACTCCTGTGAGTGCCAATCTATTAGCTTCAGCAGTCACTTCTTTCATAAGGTCTTGTAGATTCTGTTTATCCGTTTTTATGTTTTCCTCTGTGGACATGCAAACAGAAGCCATCAAATTGTCCAACGAGTCATTTTGTTTTGAAATATCACCTGCAACACAAAACATATAACCATTTTTAGCCATATAATATTGAGAAAGTATGGTCCCGTCTGGTCTTTTCCACACACAATTTTTAATGTTTTGTGGGATGGTATCAGTCTCAGCAATAAGTTTAAACTGGGGCGCAAAACTCTGGACATTATCTCTGCACAAATCTTGTCCCTTTTTAACATCTTCAAGTGTAGGGTAAAATCCATCATCAAGGACAATTTGAAAATATCTTCTAGTAAATTTTTTGTCTTTTACTTCCATAAAGAAAAATAGATTTTGTTTTAGTTGCTGCTCATCCATATTAAATAGAGCAATCTTATCTTCTTTACTCAACGGAATAAAGTTATTATCGTTCATTTCAAAATGAAAACCTAAATTTGGACAATCGTATCTCATAATTTCTCCATATATTTTATTTTATTATACTAAAACTGAGCCAAAATCGCAAATCATTTTGAGTTAAGAATTCAAAAACATTGTGAGTTTTTTTATTTTCAAAAAAGTGGAATCGACAAAAAGATATTTTAGTAAGCAAAATTAGATAATTTGATGCAAAAAAATGTAAATATTTTGAGGACTTTTAATTGCAAAAATCCTCATTTTTTTCCTACAATAAAAGTGCAAAATTGATAAAAATTGTTGTAAAAAACACTAAAAAATGAACATATTTTGGGCCTTTTTTTGCAAAAAAAGGCAAAAATTTGAATAAAAAATAAGCAAAAAAGAGGTTTTAAAATGAAGAAAAAAACAATCGTGAAGAAGAATGGATTTAAAATAACCAAAGAAAGTAGTTTGATTTTTATTCTAAAACTTGTGGGATATTTTGGACTTTTTTATTTATTTTCAAAGGCAAAAATAATGGGAAAACTTAGTCCTTGTTTTTATGGGATTTTTCTTGGACTTTGTTTTGCAGGGGAAAATCTTTTTTGTCTTGTGCCAAGTTTTTTCTTTGCAAATGCACTTTCAAGAAGTGGGACGAGTGGACTGATTTTCTTTATAATTTGCAGTGTGATTGCAAGTGTTTTTACTTGTGTGTTTAAATATAAAGGCAAGCGCGTTCCAAATTATTTTGTGGCGATTATATCGTGTGTTTTGGGCTCCTGCTACATATATCTCAATGCAACAAATTTGGGGGAGGCTTATTATTGTTTGATTGACGTTATGCTTAACACTGTGGTTATGTTTTGTGTGCTAAATTTTATAAAAATTGTTTCTGCAAGAAAACTAAATTTGAATTTGAATGTTGATGAAATTGTGTGTGGATCGTTTATCTTGGCTCTTATTTTTTGTGCACTTCAAAATGTAAATAGTCATAGTTTTGACATTGTAAAATTTATGGGATTTTTGACAATTTTATTTGCCACAAATATTGCCCCAAGTTCGTTTGCGGTGGTGATGTCGGTGGTTATGGGGTTGGGATGTTTTCTTGTTGCGGGACAACTAGAATATACAACTTTATTTTGTATAACGGCGGTGTTTTGCTATGTGTTTAAAAAGCAGAATAAAGTGTCTTGTGTTATTGCTCTTTTGTGTGTTGATGTGTCACTGGGACTTTTTTTGCACCTTTTTGGCGAATACAATGTGTGGAGCATTGTTTCAAGTGTGGTGGCTTGTGTGGCTTTTCTTGCGGTGCCAAGGGGTGTGATGACAAAATGGAGTGAAAAAATGTTTGTCAAAAAAGAGGAAAATACTCTTAAAAATATGCTCAATCAAAACAAACTTCAAACAAGCAAAAAACTTTTGTGGACTGCGGAAGTCTTTTATGAAATGGACAAGAATTTTAGGAATATGGTTAAGGGCGCTATTGATAAGAGAAGTGCAAAAGAGTTGATTGCAAACGAACTTATAAGAAGCAATTGTGATAATTGTCCGCAAAGATCTAGATGCTTAAAAGGTTTTTCTGGAGAACATAAAAAAGTTTTTGATTCGTTAACAAATTCGGGCTTTGAAAAAGGAAAAGTTGGTCTTATTGATTTCCCAAGTTTTCTTACAAATCGTTGTAGCAAACTCAATCAAATTGTTA
>CAYLWT010000009.1:4847-40117 GCA_964387705.1 uncultured Christensenella sp. | reverse complement strand
TTTCAACCTCACTTCAACTGAGGTTACTCCATCAAAAAAAGGCAGTTATCTTTCATCAGATTGGAAGAGTAGGTTTAGTGAAAGTGAAGCGCATGATTTTATATCGGGTACGCTATTTGACCTGACGCCAAATACTGTGGAGAGGGAAATACTAGGGGCGCCAGGCTTAGGCGGATACTATGTGGAGATAACTTTTACGCATGATTATTCTGCCGTACCTGAAGACTATATTAGTAATAGCATATCGGTTGGGACTGTTAGTGAAACCTCAACTGCAGCTTATACTCCAATGAGTGGGTTACAAGATGTCACTTTATTTTGGTACTTCGATTCTGCGGGCGATAGTAGATTTATGTCTCTTGTGTTTTATTCTCCAGTTACTATATATTCACCAAAAAATAGTTCCAACCTTTTTGATATGTCTGTTTTATGTGATGACTATGCATCGGGCGTGACGGACGGCACTATATTGAGAGATTGCGATTTTACGGAGTTGGATGTAAGTTTAGTGCAAACTTACACGAATTTCTTGGGGACTCCAGATTCATCAATGCCTGGGGGATATTCCTATTCTAACATCACCTATCCCGCCAATTTCCCAGAAGAATACAAATAATCATGAAAAATGCGAAAGCCTTTTCCGTTTGAAAGGGCTTTTATTTTTTGTAGGTTTGCCAATTTTTAACAGTGACGTCTAAAAATTTTGGATAAAAAATATAAATAATATAATGAGTTTTGGCTTGTTATATTATTTTTTTGAGGTTTGTATGGTATCGTTTTTGGAAGAAATTTTGAAAGTTTCTGGAATGGACCCAAGTGTTATTGCAGGAAGTTGCAGGGTGGTTTATCTTGGTGGCAAGGTGGTGATGATTGAGGGCAAAACAAAACTTGTTGAAATTTCAAGCACCACAATAAAGGTGAAATTGAAGCGAGGTTTGGCAGTTGTTGAAGGGGAAAATTTGAGGCTAAAAAATCTTAATCTTGAAAGTGTTATGGTTGTTGGCGATATCTCAAATTTTCAAATTTGTTGAGGAGGGGAAATGACGACATATGAGGTTGTGGGATTCAATTTCCCAAAGTTTTTGACTGAAATTGAAAGAAGAAATATATCTTTAAGTAGTCTTGAAAAACTTTCACACGATAGGTTTTGCGTAAAAGTCCCTTCGGCACAAAAAAAAGGATTTTTGCAACTTTGTTCGCTTCTCAATTTGCAAGTTGCAGAGAAGAAAATTTCTATTTACGAACACATTTTTCGTGGGATAAAGAATCACATTCCGTTGACTATTTTTGTTGTGCTTTGTGCGGTGGTCACTTTTTTTTCGCAGATGATTGTGTTTAAAATTGAAGTCTTTGGTGAAACAAGCATAAGTGAAAGCGAGATAATTTCCGTTCTAAAACAAAATGGCTTTGACACGTGGAAAATGCGGGGGAGTTATAACACACAAGAGGTGGAGAAAATTCTCATTTCCAACATTCCGAAAATAAGTTTTGCTTCGTGCGTTGTTCGAGGGGGGACGTTGGTGGTTAATGTGTATGAAAAAATTGACGCAGAGAAAACTTTAAGTGCAGGTGCACCTATTGTCGCCCCTTGTGATTTGATAGTTGAAGAAATTTCTTGCACCAGTGGGACCGTCCTTAAAAATTCAGGGAAAACAGCAACAACTGGTGAAAGCCTTGTTGGAAATTTTGTTATGCTAGGACAGACTAAAATTGACATTCCTGCACATGCAAAAATTTTAGCAGTGGTGGAGCAAAGCATAAGTCAATTTTTATCGCAAAAATTACAAAATGAAGATGATATAAAAAAAGTGGTTGAAGAAAATAGAAGAATGTTGTATAATACGTTATCAGAAGTGAGAATTCTGGATAAAATTGAAGAAAAAACAGAACTTTTGGAAACGGAAAATGGGTGCTTGATTGTGAGCCATTTTAAAACTAAAATAGAGATTTCTTCATAACAAAGGGAAAATTATGAAAGTTGAAATAAATGACTATGCATTGTCAAAAAATTTTACAAAACTTATTGGGAAATTGCTTAAAACTGCAAACAAATATTCAAAGTTTAATCAAAGAAAAGTGCAGGTTGCAATCAGTTTTGTTGACAAAGATGAAATTCAAAAACTAAACAAAGAAAATCGTGGAATAGACAAGCCAACAGATGTTTTGTCTTTCCCAACATTAAACCTTGTTCCGCTTCAAAAAATAAATATGAAAGATCCAGAAATTAGGTGCGATATTGACCCGGAAACAAAACACCTTATGCTTGGAGACATTGTAATTTGCGAAGACGTTGCAAGAAAGAATGCTGAGGAATATGGACATAGTTTTGAAAGGGAAATTTGCTATCTTGTTGTGCATGGCTTCTTGCACCTTTTAGGCTATGACCATATGCAAGAAGATGATAAAATTGTTATGCGAGCCTTGGAGGAAGCCGTTTTAAAAAAATATAACATAACGAGAGATGAAAAGTGAAAATAAAATGTGGATTTGTTGCCGTTGTTGGCAAGCCTAATGCGGGCAAAAGCAGTCTTGTGAATGCAATTATTAAAGAAAAGGTATCGATTGTTTCTCCCAAACCTCAAACAACAAGAAATAACATTTTGGGAATATACAATTCTGACCATAGCCAAATTGTCTTTGTGGACACTCCTGGGATAAACAAAACTTCAACAGGACTTGATAAGTTTATGCAAAAGAGCATAAAAGGGGCTGTGAGTGATGTCAATGCGGTTATAATCGTTTGCGACATAACAAAAGGAGTTGACAGGGTTGAAATTGACCTTATTGAAAAATATAACAAAGAAGCCACTCCGGTTGTGCTTGTTTTGTCGAAAATTGATCTTGTTAGTGATGATGTAGTATTTAAGACATTACAACAATTATCTTCACTTGCCACAAAATGCGAGATTGTTCCGCTTTCAAGCATAAAGAATAGAAATGTTTGCACCGTTATTGATGTAGTGGAAAAATTCCTTCCAGAGGTTGATGAAAGAAATAAATATTTTGGCGATGATGAATACACAGATAAACCATTAAACTTTTTGGTGGCGGAAATTGTCAGAGAAAAAGCACTTTATTATCTTGATAGGGAAATTCCACATGGAATTGCAGTTGTAACTCAACGATTTGAGGAAGATGAGAATTTAATTGATATAGATGTGGACATTGTTTGTGATAAAAATTCGCATAAGGCAATCATTCTTGGCAAACAGGGCACAATGCTAAAAAAAATTGGACATGATGCTCGTGTAACTATTCAAAAAATTGTTCAAAAAAAGGTTATGCTAAATATTTTTGTTAAAGTTAAACCAAATTGGAAAAATAATTTGGAGTTTTTGGATAGTTTGGGTTATAATATAAATGAGTTGTAGGAATAAGTTTTATTTTTTGAAACATTCTAATACTGATGATACAACTTGTATGCAAGGGGGGACACAATGAACATTGAAAAAGCATATGCAAAGGTAAAACTAAATGATGAAAGAAGCAAAGCTTGTGTTGAAACATTAAGTTTTTTGTTGGGTAAATATGGCTGGGGAGTAACTGTCTTGGCATATTTAACGGGAGAGGACCCTATAACTCATGAACATTACTGCACAGATGAAGTTTTTGATGCTTATATTGATGCTCTTGAACATCAGACATTTGAAACAAATAACAATTCAAAAGATGAACTTGCATTTGAAAGATAATTTACAAAAAGAGATTGACGATGGATAAAGCAGTTTCAGGGCTTGTTTTAAAAGCCATTGATTACAAAGAAAATGATAAACTTTTAACTATTCTTACTTTGGATATGGGGAAAATTTTAGTTGTTGCGCGTGGGGTCAAAAAATCAACAAGCAAACTAAAATCCTATAGCCAAAGTTTTTGTTTTGGAGAATTTGAATTGCAACAAGGCAAGTCTGGGTGGGTGCTTGTTGGTGTTAACCCAATTGATACGTTTTTTGAGCTTCTTTCTGATTTTGAAAAATATAAAGAGGCCTGCACAGTCATTGAAATCTGTGACAAAATTTGTGTTGAAAATCAGTCATATCCAAAACTCCTTTTGGAAGCATTGAAAACAATAAAACAAATTAACTATTCGCAGATATCACCAAAATTATTGCTTAGTAAATTTATGATGAATGTTCTAAATTTTGAGGGCTTTTATGTGAGTGCAACTCATTGTTCAAATTGTCGAAGCTCATTTATGAATGAGGTGTATTTTGATGCATCCACAGGAGAACTTTTATGTCATGCCTGCAAAAATAACAATTGCGAACAACTTGATGGTGGAGTGTTTTCTACACTTAAAATTTTATCGTCTACTGATGGAAATAAGTTAGTAACAGTCCGATTGCCCAATGCTGTTGTTGAACGCACATTTACTTTTTTAAGCCGAAATCTTTGCAACAAATTTGAAATTCACTTAAATTCGGCAAAATTATGAAAAAACAAAACGAGTTCGCAGAAACATTAATGCTAATTTTACCGAAATTATTGACTTTGGACAATGCCTAAGTTATACTATTGCTTAATACTTAATGTAGGGATTTTGAGAAAAATGGGAAAGGAAGAGATTAAGAAGAAACTTGAAGAATTTTTTAAACAACGAATGGCCTCGACAAAAAGTTTGGATGAGCTGTGCAAAGAAAATGGCATTAGAAAATATAAAAAGAAGCATAGCACAGTTTGGGGGAAAAGAACCCTTGAGAATAGAGATACCCATTGGGACAACTTAAATCTGGATGAATACTCATTTGACAAGCCGGTTATTGTTTGTTTAAGTGGAAATGGAACAAAAAGCACAAAAGGTGCAAATGGAATGTGTAAAATTGCCGAAAACATGCTAGATCTTATGTTTAAAATGAAAGATTCTGAAATAAAGGCAGAGGATAAGATTGATATAATCAGTTGTTCTTACGATGTGGATTTGAAGTATTTGTTTTATCCAATTGATGATGAGGTTAAAGAAAAATATCCAGATTTAAAGGAATATGCCAAAGAATTTCCAGAAGCGCTATGGGATGCTTCACAAAGGGGGTATTTAAGTGATGCCACTTCAAAACAATTTGCAAAGAATATTTTATTTTCAAGGTGTATAAACGAAGATGGTGAAAAATTGCCTATTGATGAGTGTCAAAAAAACATCTCTCAGGTTACTTTCTTTACATATTGTTATGGGACAAAGGCATTGAATCAAATAATGGATTATTTTACTGGCATGTTGTTGCAAAAAGGTTTTAATGAAAAAGAAATTGATAAAATAACATCAAGTATGTCACACGTTTCTTTTGCAAGACTTGTTTATACGGGAAGAGTCCCCACCACATATTTTTATGCTGTGAATGACCGTAATCTTAATACAATAAAGCCACTTTTAAAAGGAATGGAAGGTTCTGGGAGTCAACTAGAGACCAGATTAAGCAGAAATGGCGGGCTTACGTTCGGGCAGGATTTGCTAGGTTGTGTTTTTTATGAGAAAAATAATACAGAATCGCTTGAATTTGCATATATGGGGATTGAAAAAGACAAAGACGAGGTTGTAGTTGGTCAAGATAGAGAACATTATTTGATAAATATGGACAGAAATGAAGATTGGGACATTATAAATAAGAAAAAAGGAATTTATAATGCGATATCTCAAATGATGTCGTGGGCATTGTGTCGTGCGGTTGAAAATGGACTTGACAACGCAAATTCTGACAAATATATTCCTAAAATATCAATGGAACAACTGCAAGATGAATTGTTGAATATTTATCAATCGTTTTCTAAGGATGAATTGATGACAAAACAACAATAGTAGAGATCTCTTCATGGTTACTTTTATAAGTAACCTTTTATTTTTTTATTAACTTAATTTAACGATATTGTTATTTCTTTGATGAAAATTTTTATTATGGGTAAGAACTTTTTTATGTCATTTTTGTTGACAAAAGGACAACAAATATATAAAATCTTCTTTGTGAATTTTAAAGGAGAAAAATAAATGACAAAAAAATACGTTTACCTATTTAGCGAAGGAAACTCCAAAATGAGAGAAATTTTGGGGGGAAAGGGTGCAAATTTGGCTGAAATGACCAACCTTGGGCTTCCAGTCCCACAAGGGTTTACCATTTCAACAGAGGCTTGCACACAATATTATGAGGATGGCCGTCAAATTAATGATGAAATTCAAAAAGAAATTATGAAATATATTTCTAAAATGGAAAAAATTACTGGCAAAAAATTTGGCGACAAAGAAAATCCACTTTTGGTGTCTGTTAGAAGTGGGGCAAGGGCAAGCATGCCAGGGATGATGGATACAATCTTAAACCTCGGTCTTAATGAAGAAGTCGTGGAAGTCCTAGTAAAAAAATCTGGCAATCCACGTTGGGCTTGGGACTGCTACAGAAGATTTATTCAAATGTATAGTGATGTTGTTATGGAGGTGCGCAAGGAATATTTTGAACAACTCATTGACAAAATGAAAAAAGAAAAAGGCGTAAAACTTGACACAGAACTTACAGCAAGTGACCTTGCTGAACTTGCACATGAATTTAAAGCAGAGTATAAGGCAAAAATTGGACAAGAATTCCCAAGTGATCCAAAAGAACAACTTATGGGGGCTATCAGGGCTGTGTTTAGGTCATGGGATAACCCAAGAGCAAACTATTACAGAATGCAAAATGATATTCCATATAGTTGGGGAACTGCTGTAAATGTTCAAATGATGGTGTTTGGCAATATGGGTGAAACAAGTGGCACAGGTGTTGCTTTCACCAGAAATCCAGCAACTGGCGAAAAAGAACTTATGGGCGAGTTTTTGATGAATGCGCAGGGTGAAGACGTGGTTGCGGGTGTTAGAACGCCAATGCCTATTGCAAAAATGGCAGAAATTATGCCAGAAGTTTACAAGCAATTCCAAGAAATTTGTAAAACTCTTGAAGGGCATTACAAAGATATGCAAGATATGGAATTTACAATTGAAGATAAAAAATTATACATGCTTCAAACGAGAAATGGCAAAAGAACCGCTCGTGCAGCACTCAAAATCGCCTGTGACCTTGTTGACGAGGGAATGATTACAGAAAAAGAGGCTCTTATGCAAATTGAGCCAAAGAGTCTTGACAGCCTTCTTCATCCTCAATTTGACCCAAAAGCATTGAAAAATGCAAAGCCAGTGGCTCAAGCACTTGCCGCATCTCCTGGGGCAGGTTGTGGAGCTATTGTGTTCACAGCAGAAGATGCAGTGGCTCATGGTAAAAACAAGGAAAGAGTTGTCCTTGTTCGTCTTGAAACTTCTCCAGAAGATATTGAGGGTATGCATTATGCTCAAGGTGTTTTAACTGTTCGTGGAGGAATGACTTCTCATGCGGCAGTTGTCGCTCGCGGAATGGGTACATGTTGTGTTTCTGGTTGTGGCGAAATTGAAATGGACGAAAAACACAAATGTTTTACACTTGCAGGGAGAACTTATCACGAAGGAGATATAATTTCCATTGATGGTTCCACAGGTAAAATTTATGGCGAGGAAATAAAAACCATCCCAGCAAACATCAATGATGGTGATTTTGGCAGGATTATGGCATGGGCGGACAAATATAAAGCTCTTGAAATTAGAACAAATGCGGACACACCAAAAGATGCGAAACAGGCAAAACTTTTTGGAGCAGAAGGCAT
Source organism: uncultured Christensenella sp. (assembly GCA_964387705.1). Classification (GTDB taxonomy): domain Bacteria; phylum Bacillota; class Clostridia; order Christensenellales; family UBA1242; genus UBA7862. The sequence goes on along the minus strand of CAYLWT010000009.1, from coordinate 32,470 downwards.
TGGCCTTTGCAGAACAGAGCATATGTTCTTTGACCCGGACAGGATTTCTGCAATTAGAGAAATGATTTGTGCTGATACACTTGAACAACGCGAGAAGGCTTTGAGCAAACTTGAACCAATGCAACAAGGCGACTTTGAGCAACTTTATGAGGCAATGGAAGGGCTTCCAGTTAACATCCGTTATCTAGATCCACCTCTACACGAATTTGTGCCAACTGAAGAAGCAGATATTGCTTTGCTTGCAAAATCACAAGGGAAAACCGTTGCACAAGTAAAACAAATTATCGCCTCTCTTCACGAATTCAATCCAATGATGGGACATCGTGGTTGCAGACTTGCGGTAACTTTCCCAGAAATTGCCGTTATGCAAACAACTGCAGTAATTAAAGCAGCACTTAATGTTAGCAAGAAGCGTAAATTTAATATAGTTCCAGAAATTATGATTCCACTTGTTGGGGAAGTTAAGGAACTTGCATATGTTAAGAAAATTGTTTGCGACACAGCAGACAAACTTATCAAAGAAGCAAAATCTGATATGAAATATAAAGTCGGTACGATGATCGAAATTCCACGTGCTGCACTTATGGCAGACAAAATTGCTGAAGAAGCGGAATTCTTTTCTTTTGGGACAAATGATTTGACACAAATGACTTTTGGGTTCAGTCGTGATGATGCTGGCAAATTCTTGGGTTCATATTATGAAAAGAAAATCTATGAATCAGATCCTTTTGCACGTCTTGACCAAGAAGGTGTTGGCAAACTTGTTGAAATGGCAACAAAACTTGGAAGAAGCACTCGCACAGATCTTCATCTTGGAATTTGTGGCGAACATGGTGGGGATCCAAGTTCAATTGATTTTTGCCACAGAGTTGGCCTTAATTATGTTTCTTGCTCTCCATTCCGTGTTCCTATTGCACGTCTTGCAGCTGCACAAGCGAACATTAGAAATCCAAGAAAATAATTATTATTTTGGCTTAAAAGTTTTATAAATTGTACCTAAAAACAGCACTTAATCGTGCTGTTTTTATCTTTTAAGCTGTGATATTTGTGACAGTTGTTTTATTGCTTTTGCAAGAATATTTATGTCGTGATAAGAATTTTTGAAGTCAACTCCCACTCGTGTTAGACCACTTTCAAGTGTCCCCAAAAATTTGTGAGTAAGTGGGGCACAGTGAAGTCCACCACGTGAGGCAATGTGATATTTGTCATTCAAAAAATCTGTAACCTCAATGGAGTCAAATCCAGCAACAGAAAATGCAACAACGCCATAAGTACTTGATATGTCAGAATAAATCTTAACACCTTCAATTTCTCGCAATTTTTTTATTATATATTGTGTAAGAGATGCTATTTTTTTTAAGTGCTTTTCAAAATGCTTTTCAATATATTTTGCACCCGCGAACAAACTTGCAATAAGTGGACTTGCAATGGTGCCACTTTCAAAACATTCAGGTGGGATTTTTGGTTGTAATAAATTTTCACTTTCTGTTCCTGTTCCACCAAAAATTATTGGAGCAGGAAAAAATTTGGAATTTATGCACAAAACTCCAATGCCTTGTGGAGTATGCAAACCTTTATGCCCAGAAAAAGCAAGAAAATTTATGTGTGAATTTTTCATATCCACCTTTATGTGCCCAACCCCTTGTGCATCATCAAGCAAAAACAAAATCCCTTTTTTGTGGCACAATTTTCCAATATCTTCAAAATCATTTTTATTCCCGGTAACGTTTGAAATTGCTGTCAAACACACAAGAAAAGTATTATCTTTGATAGCAAGAGAAATGTCGTGTGCTGTGATAAATTTTTTGTTTTTTGGGCTGACAATTGTCAGTGTAATTTCACCCAAATTTTCAAGATGATGAAGCGGTCTTAAAACGGAATTATGCTCAAAGCAACTACAAATGACATTCTTGCCTTTATTTTTTTTGCAAAGACCTAAAATCGCGATATTCAATGCTTCAGTTGCATTTTTTGTAAAAATCACATTTTCTGGCTCAATGTTTCCAAACTGTCTTGCAAGAGTTTCACGAGTTTGCCAAATCATTGCCGCATTTTTTACTGAAAGTTCATGCCCGCTACGTCCTGGATTTGCACTGAGAGAAAGATATTTCAAAAAAGCCTTTTTTACGCATCTTGGCTTAAAGTGACTGGTTGCCGGCGTATCAAGATAAATTGTTTTCATAATAGACCTCAAAACATTCTATGTTTTTCGAAAAATTGTTGTGTTTTAAAACATTATTTAAAAAAAGATAATATAGTGATTTGAGGGAAAGCAGTTTTGATTTGTTGTTTTTTCTTAAAATAAAAGAGGGGATGAAATGTATTATCTTGTGGTCTTTAGGGCGAGGAGTGAAACAATGAAGTTTGCAAGCCTATTGTCGTCTTATGGAGTTAAAAGTGTCGTTGTTAACACGCCAAGGCAAATTGCAGTGTCATGTGGAATTTCTGTTAAAGTCGATGCAAATGCATTAAATATTTGCAAACAAATTTTGTCACGAAGGCAATTTTGGACTTTCGGAGGCATTTATCTTATGCAAAATGACTCATACGTGCAACAATAAGGTTGATTAAATGTGCATTTTGTGTTAAACTTTGCCAAAGGATAAGAAAAATGCAAGCAAGGGAAGTTTTTGAAACGCTGCTACAAAGATTTGGTGAAAGAAGTTGCGAACTTGATTTTCACAATAATTTTGAATTAATTGTGGCAGTGATTTTATCAGCTAGATGCACGGACAAGCGTGTGAATATCGTAACGAAAGATCTTTTCAAATACTACAAAACTCCACAAGATTTGGCAAATGCAAACTTTGATGAATTGTCAAAAGAAATTTATTCTTGTGGTTTCTATAGAAATAAGGCTAAAAATCTTATCCTTATGGCAAAAGATTTGTGTGAAAGATTTTCTGGGATTGTGCCGAATAATTATCAAGACCTAGTAAGTCTTGCTGGGGTGGGGAGAAAGACTGCAAACGTTGTGCTTTATGTGGGTTTTGGAGCCCCAGCTATTGCCGTTGACACTCACGTTTTTAGAGTTTCAAATAGGCTTGCTCTTGTTCATGCAAAAACACCCCTTGAATGTGAACTATCACTTCAAAAATTGATAGATAAATCCTCGTGGGGCAAATTTCATCATCTATTGGTTCTTTTTGGGAGGTATGTTTGTTCCTCTCGTTCACCAGCATGTGCTGATTGTGAATTTAAGAAAAAATGCCCATATTTTTCTCAAAAAAATTGTAAAAACTTAATAAAAAGCAATAAAAATTGAAATTTTGAATTGAAATTTTAAAAATTAACAAATTTAAATTAAATTGAAAGTAAATGCGAAAAATGTTTAGGAAAATATTAAAATTGTTGTATAATATAGTCAAGAGATTAAATTTTGGAGGCAGATATGTTTGTTGACAGAGTTAATATTAAAATTAAAGCAGGCGATGGTGGGAAAGGAGCCATTTCTTTTAGGCATGCAAAGGGAATAGCGAATGGCGGGCCAGATGGTGGGAATGGTGGCCGTGGTGGAAACATTATTTTTCGTGCGACAAAAGATTTGAACAATCTTGTGGCTTTTCGTTTTCAATCTCACTTTAAAGCGCAAAACGGAGAGCCGGGGGGCAAGAAAAGTTGCAATGGTAAAAGCGGACAAGACCTTGTTATAAAAGTGCCACAAGGGACAATTATAAAAGATGCAGAAACAGGCAAAGTTATTGCGGATTTATTCTATCTCGACAAAGATTATGTAATTTTGCATGGTGGTGATGGCGGGAAAGGTAACGAATTTTTTAAATCTCCAACTCGTCAAGCCCCACACTTTTCGCAAATGGGCGAAGCCACAAAAGAGCACACTGTAACTCTTGAGCTTAAAGTGCTTGCAGATGTTGGGTTGATTGGCTTTCCAAATGTTGGCAAGAGCACGCTCTTGTCTGTAATTTCAAATGCAAAACCAAAAATTGCGAATTATCACTTCACAACTCTTAGCCCAAATCTCGGTGTAGTAAAGTATTATGAACATAGTTTTGTCGTGGCGGATATCCCTGGACTTATTGAAGGAGCAAGTGAAGGACAAGGGTTGGGACACGAATTTTTGAGACACATAGAACGAACGCGTATGCTTGTTCACGTGGTGGATATCTCAGAAGCGGACGGCAGAAAAGCATACAATGACTACCTTACAATCAACGAGGAACTTACAAAGTTCAACAAGGTTTTGGGTGAATTGCCACAAATTGTTGTGCTTAACAAAATTGACCAAATAAGAGATTACTTTGTCGTTGAGGAATTTAAGCATAGGTTAAATAATAGCAAAATAAAAGTTATTTGTGTGTCGGCTTTGTGCAGAGAAAACATTGAGGAACTTGTGCGAGAAATGTGGAAAATTCTTGAAACATTGCCACCACAAGTGCCTGTTGATGTGGAAGAATTTGGTTTTGATGAACAAGACAAAACGGCGATAAATATTGAAAAATTGTCAGGTGATACTTATGAAATTTCTGGCGGATTTATTGAAAATATTTCTCGCGGTATAGTTGTCAACGATTATGAATCATTGTCATATTTCTGGAAACGTCTTAAAAATGATGGCATAATTGATATGCTAAAGGAAAAGGGCGTTAAAGATGGCGATACTGTAAAAATTGGTGATGTGGAATTTGAATTTGTGGAATAAGGAGAAAATATGTTAACATCAAAGGATAGAGCAACCTTGCGAGGAATTGCTTCAACTCAGGAATCGGTGTGCTTTGTGGGGAAGGAAGGCCTTAGCGAAAGTTGCATTGAAAGTATTGAAGATGCACTGGTCGCACGCGAACTTATAAAAGTTTCGGTGCTTCAAAATTGTGATAGCAACACAAAATCTATTGCAAATGAAATTTGTGAAAAACTCGAATGTGATTGTGTTGGTATTGTTGGAAGGAAAATTGTTATTTACAAATATAATCCAAACAATAGAAATCATGTTTTAGCAGTAAAATTTTAATCTTTAAGAGGGCTTTTGAAATGCTCTCTTTTTTTTGCCAGGCACAACATTGCCAGGAAAAACATAACGGAACTCATAACAACGTAATAAATGTTGTATCTTACAACAAGTGAACAAAAAAATATTAGAAGTCCGCTGAAAAAATATTTTTTTGCTTTTGGCGGCGAAATTGCTTCTTTTGCAAGCTCTCGGAATTTTATTTTGTTTTGCAAAACACATTCAATCTCAATTTTTGGTGGCTGTGAATATTTGCAAAAATATTCATATGCTTCCGTAAAAACATATATCTCAATTTTTACATTTTTTATTGATAGCAAAAGAGTCATGTCTTCTTTTTGACAAGATTGACAAAGAATAACAAATGAATTAACACCATTTTTTAGGGCAAATTTTGAACAAGATAGTGCCAACGAAACATCAAGGGATTTTCGCTCAAGAGCAACCAGAGTTAACGTGCCAGTGTTTAGATACAAATTAGTTTTTACTCGCTTGCCAAAGGCATCGCCCATAAGTGTAGACTGCTCTTTTGTTGTTAGGGACATATAATTTATAAAAAAAATTTTTGTGTTTTCCAGTAGTTTTTTTTGAGATGTTGAGGGTAATTTTCTTTGGTTGAGAAAAATTTTTAAGATATTTATTCCTGCAAGAATAACAATAGATAAAACAATCGATGCCGCAAAAGATTTTGTTACAAAGCGTATCCAAGCAAATAAAAAAAGAAATATGCACAAATTAAAGAATATCCAGTCAAAAAAGAAGGATATCGAGAAGTTTTTGACCAATTTTGATAGAAATTTTTTGAAATTGTAGCTCTTTTTTGTCGCAGTTATATTTTTCATACTTCAATTTTTGACCAATTTATTTATAATATTCTTGTTTTGCTTGTGTTTTTTTTGCTTTTGAGTTATGCTTATAAAGTAATGTGATTTTGGAGGATTTATGAATAAATATCCTGAAAAAGTGGTGGAAATTTGCAATTTTCTTAATGAAAAAAAAGCAAGTGACATTGTTGTATGTGATGTGTCAAAGAAAAAGGACTTTGTAAAATATTTCATTGTGGCAACGTTTGATTCAACTTCACACATAAGAGAAACCGTTGATTTTCTTATGGAAAATACTATGGGTGGGGACTTTTCCTTTTGGCAAAGGGAAGGGTTTAATATGAGTGAATGGGTTGTTTTGGATTATTATGATGTTTTTGTGCATCTATTTACGAAAAATGAGCGTAATCATTATAGTTTTGACAAGTTGATGTCGGGTGAAGCCTCAACACAATCTTATAAACGAATCCTATCTGATATCCAAAAACAACAAAAAAGTCAAAATAAGAGCAAGGGAAATGATAAAAAATGAATGCGAATGAAGTTTTATTTTGGATTATTATTGGGGTGTTTGTTCTTGCTCTTGTGTGTTTAATTGTGGAAGTGGTAGCATTTCAAATTGTTAAAATTAAGGGTAAAAAATTATTGCCAGAAGTTATGGAAGATAGGCTTGTTTTGTTTGAGATATCTCTTTCACTAAATCAAACAAAAATTATTGCAAAAGAGATTTTGCCATATATAAAGCAAGGAGATTTAATCGTTTTGCAAGGTGATTTGGGGGCGGGGAAAAGTGTTCTTGTTAGGGAAATTTTAACTCAACTTGGGGTCAAAAACAAAATTACAAGTCCAACATTCACTCTCGTTAATGAATACAAAACTGGGGATGGACATTATTATCATTTTGATATGTATAGGTTGGAAGATGAAATTGAGACGGAAAACATTGGCTTTGAAGAAATGATTGCTGATACAAAGGCGATAAAATTTGTTGAATGGGCGGAGAATGTAAAAAATTATTTGCCAAAACATTACAAAAAAATTTCAATTGCAAAACTTGGCAAACACAGCAGGGCTATTGCGGTTGAGCAAATTTAAAGAGGAATTATGGAACTTATTATTGACACAAGTTCAGACGAACTTATTGTTATTTTAAAAGATAAAACGAAAATTTATCAATCTGAAAAATTGCATGGGAAACATCAGGAAACACTTTTGCCACAAATTGATTTTCTATTAAAATCTGCTGGGAAAGAGCCAAAAGATATAAATTTGTATGCCGTAGTGGTTGGACCGGGTTCATTTACAGGGGTAAGACTTGCGGTGTCCACAGTGAAAGCGTTTTGTTCAGTTTTTGATGCAAAAGTTATCGGCATAAATATGCTTGAACTTTTGGGTGAAAAATTGAAAGATGGACAAGCAGTCGCAATAAAATGCACTGGGCAGAAAGTTTATTTTGCAAGGAAAGAGGGTGTCGAACTTCACAAATCGGTGTGCTTGAACGAAGTTTTGTTGCCACTTTTGGAAACAAAAAATTTATTTGGTTACAATTTGGGGAAAGTTGGCGAAGAAGCGGTTCCACAAATAACTCTTGAACCAAAAGATTATATCAATTTTGTTGACAAAGAAACCGAAAAGAAAAATTTTGTTTCTGCACAAAAACTTGAGCCTGTGTATATGGCACTTTCTCAGGCGGAGGAGGAACTTTTAAAAAAGGAACAAACAGAAATTATCCCTTTTGAAGATAAATATGCAGAGGATATGTTTCAGTTGCAGGATACTGTTATTCCGACATTGGATAAAATGTCAAAGAAGAGTTTTATGACAGAATTTGAGGAAAGTACGAGAACATATTTTGTTGCCAAGCGGGGGGATATTGTCGTGGGATATATTGGACTTTTGTCTTGTGACACTGACCAAAACATTGTAAGCCTTGCCGTAAAAGAAGAACTTTGGGGACAAGGGATTGGGAGTGAACTTGTATCGCATGCTATTGCGTTCGCAAAGGACAATGGAAACAAGACTTTGTCACTTGAAGTTGATGAGAAAAATGACAGAGCTGTGTCTTTTTACAAAAAAATGGGTTTTGAAGTAACAAATGTTAGAAAAAAATATTATAAGGATAATGACGCCTTTGTGATGTTTTTGAAAATATGAAATGTTATTTTGAAAATGTAGAAATTTATTATGAAACATCAAAAATTGGGGAGGCGGACACTCCCCTTGTTTTTTTGCATGGGTGGGGAGGAAGTACAAAAAGTTTTGAGTATTTTGCAAAGGAAATGAGTAAATTTCGCACGTGTGTGATTGTTGATTTTCCACCTTTTGGCAAATCGGGAACCTTTGACATTGCTTGGGATGTAAACAAATATGCAAAATGTGTGCTAGAAGTTTTGAAAGAATTTAAAACTGAAAAATGTGATATTGTGGCTCATTCATTTGGTGGTAGGGTTGCAATAGAACTCGCTGGGAAATATAATATTTGCAGACGTTTGCTTCTCACTGGTTGTGCAGGAATAAATCAAAAAAGTTTTAAAACGAAATTCAAAATTGGACTATATAAATTTAAAAAGTTTTTATGCAAATGCGGATTTTTGTCAAAGTCAAAACTTTTGAAAATGGGGAGTGAAGATTACAAAAATCTTTCACCTGTGATGAAACAAACTTTTCAAAATATTGTTAATTATGATGAAAGATATTTGTTTGAAAATATTTCTTGTCCAACACTTCTTGTTTGGGGGAAAAAAGACACAGCAACACCTTTTCGTTGGACAAAAATTTTTAAAAAACATATAAAAGATTGTGAGGTTATAACTTTATCTGGGGATCATTTTGCATATCTTCAAAATTCAAGGGAATTCCTTAAAATAATGCAATCTTTTTTCTTGTGAGGATAAAATTATCAACTTTTGGTTTGAATAAATAAAAAATAGTGCTAAAATAAAATAAGAAGAGGTGAAAATGAATTTTCTTGCAGTTGACAATATTCATTTGTATATAACAATTGTGCTATCACTCATAAATGGAGTGCTTATGTGCTTTGCTTCATACAAGTATTTTCAAATTATTCAGCTTTCTGGTTACAAACTCAAGGGTTATTTTAATTGGCTTAGGGAAACAAAGTGGAGTTATGCCTTGAGGATGGTACTTTTAAGCCTACTCAGTGGTTTTTGCGTGCTTGTTACAAATGCTCTTTTCAATGTCTATCACAAGCAAGCATTGTATTCTTATATTGGGCTTATATTTTACTTTTACTTTACCATTGTGTTTATAAAGGCCCTTTACAATGCACCAAAGAAAATCCCACTTAAAAATACCACACGAATGACAAGATTGAATATCGCGATGTTCATTTTCGTAAGTTTGTTCTCGTTTGTCGTAATTTGGGGGTCATTTCAATACTTAAGTTTCGTAAAATTTGGGGCATTATGTTTTGTTCCAGCGTTTGTTGTGTTTATTGTTCCTATTGTGCACATAATTTTGCTTCCACTTGAAAAATTTATTGTTTTTAGATATCTTCGCAGTGCAAAAAGAAAACTTGCAAAACGACCAGACTTGATTAAGATTGGTATAACTGGGAGTTATGCAAAAACAAGTGTAAAATACATTTTGAATACAATGTTATCTCAAAAATATAAAGTTTGCATGAGTCCACAAAGTTTTAATACGCAAACTGGACTTTGTAAAGTTGTAAACAATTACCTTACGGATTTAGACCAAGTTCTTATTGCTGAAATGGGGGCTAGAAGCAAAGGGGATATTAAAAGACTTTGCAAGTTAATTTTGCCAAAGTATGGTATGATAACAGGCATTTCACCACAACATCTTTTGACGTTTAAATCTTTGGACAATATAAAAAAGACAAAATTTGAGTTGGTGGAAAGTTTGCCAAGTGATGGTGTTTGTGTGTTCAATGGATTTGATAGCGAAGTGAGGGATATGTTCTCATGGGCAAAATTGAAAGAAAAATATCTCGTTTGTGATGGTGGGGACATTTTTGCAAAAGATATTATTTTCGACCAAGACGGCACAAAATTTACACTTGTTTTGGGTAAAAAAGAATATAATGTTTCAACAAAACTTTTGGGAGAACACAATGTACAAAATATTTTGCTTTGTGTAAAAATGGCAAAATGTCTTGACCTTGATGACAAACAGATAGTTGAGGGGATAGAAGCATTGCGACCTGTGCCTCATAGACTTGAAATTATAAAAACTCCAACAAATATAATCCTTGATGACTCTTTCAATGCAAACATTCGTGGCAGTAAAATCGCACTTGATGTGTTAGGCAAATTCCCAGGTAGAAAGGTCGTTATAACTCCAGGTTTGGTAGAGTTGGGCGAGAAAGAGTATGAAGAAAATTATTCTTTTGGCAAGAAAATCGCCGATGTGTCAGATTTTGTAGTTATTGTAAACAAAGTGAATTTTGAAGCAATCAAAGCGGGTCTTGATAGTCAACATTTTGATGAGCAAAATATTTTTCAAGCAGAAACATTGGATCAAGCTAAAATTCTTATGAAAGACTTTTTATTACCCGGAGATACAATTCTTTTTGAAAACGACCTCCCAGATAATTATATTTAAAATTTAAAGGGCTAGAGATTCTAGCCTTTTTTCTAAACATTTTGTTGAACTGTTTCATATATAAAGGAAAGAAACGGAGGGAATATGAAACAAAATGTCGTGGTGTTGTTTGGCGGGGTGAGTGTTGAGCATGATATTTCAATTATAACGGGTTCACAAGTGCTTGCAAATTTGGATAGAAAAAAAAATAACATTATCCCGATATATATTTCAAAAGATGGCAGATTTTTGACAGATGAGAATTTTTGGGATGTTACATATTTTGCAAAAGAACAAAATTTTTCTAAGGCAAGACAAGTTTTTTTTGCATCAGAGGGAAATTTGTTCTACACAAAAGGCAAAAAGGCAAAACTTTTGTGCAAGGTTGATTTTGCATATGTTGCACTGCATGGGGGAATGGGAGAAAGTGGCTCTGTTCAGGGATTGCTTGATTGTGTTGGAGTTAAATATTCTTGTTGTGACAACTTTTCAAGCAGTGTTTGCATGAATAAATTTTGCACCAAAATTTTGGCAAAAGAACAGAAAATTCCAGTAGCGAAGGGAATTTTGCTTTCTTATGAGGACAAAAACATATCCGCAAGTTGTTTGATGGAAAAAATTGAAGGATTAAATTATCCCATTGTTGTCAAACCAAACAACCTTGGCAGTAGCATTGGCATAACTTTTTGTAAAGATGAGGAAATGTTGCATGGGGCGGTTACTTTTGCATTTTTGTTTGATACAGAAGTTCTATGTGAGGAGGCTATTTGCAATTTGAGAGAACTGAATATTGCTTGTCTTGGTGCAGGGAAAATGTGTGAATGCTCTTTGGTGGAGGAGGTTACCCCAAATGAAGATTTCTTAACTTTTGAAAACAAATATCTTGGTGGTGGCAAAGCAATGGAGTCTCAAAAGAGAATTGTTCCCGCAAGCGTTTCCAAAAAGATATTGAATAGAATAGAAATTTATGCAAGACGTATGTTTTGTGCAGTTAAAATGAAAGGTTGTGTTAGGATGGACTTCTTGATGGATGAAAAAACAGAAACGATATATCTTAACGAAGTGAACCCAATTCCGGGCTCACTTGCGAATTATCTTTGGGAAAACAAGGGATATACTTTTCAAAATTTGCTTGAGAAAATGAAAGATTATGCTGAAATTGACTACGAAGAAAAAGGTAAAAAGATAACTCAATTTTCATCTTCCGTGTTGCAAAATTTTTCTTGCATAGAGGGGAATAAATTTGGCAAATATCTTATTACAAAAATTGGTGACGGAGTTTTTTGTTGATTTTTGTTGAAAATTTGTGCGATTTATTGTATTATTTTGCAAAGGGAAAGCAAATGAAAGTTCTTAAAGAAAAATGTAAAATTGTTATTGAAAGCGAAAACGATTTTGATGTAAAACAAATTTTGGAATGTGGGCAAATTTTTAGTTTTTACAAAAAAGAGGATGGTTATATCGTTACAAGTGTTGATAAAGTGGCATATATAACTATTTGTGAAGACAAAACAATTATTAAAACACAAGACGTTGATTATTTTTACAATTTTTTTGATTTTGGCACAGATTACAACAAAATTTTGGTCAAAATTAAAGAATATTACCCAAATTTTGATAAATTTTTTGTTGGTGGACAAAATATTCGCATCTTGCATCAAGATGCCTTTCAAACAATTATTAGTTTCATTGTTTCTGCAAACAATAACATTACTAGAATTAAGAAAATTTTGAACAATATCTCTGCACAGTTTGGGAAAAAGATTGAAAACAACATTTATTCATTTCCGACCATAGAAATGCTAAAACATGCAACGGAGGAAGATTTTTATCTTGCGGGGGCAGGATATAGAAGTAAATATCTTGTAAAAACAATAGAAATGTTGCAAAATGAGAGATATAACATAGATAATATGAAAAAATTGTCAACCGATGACCTCAGAGCGCGTCTTATGGAACTTTTTGGAGTCGGAGAAAAGGTTGCTGATTGCATATTATTTTTTGGCTTTGGCCGAAGTGACAGTTTTCCTGTTGACACATGGATAAGAAAAGCTTATTCTCTTTTTTCCGACAAGCCTAGGACCGGCAAGAAAATTTCAAAGTATTTCCGAAATATTTTTAGGGAAGTTTCTGGATTTGCCCAACAATATATTTTTAATTATATGCTAAATTGCAAACAAGTGGCATAATATGCGAAGAATGTCGAAAAAAAGTGGCAAAAAATTAATCAATTTATTTCTTAATTGTCGTTTTGTGTGATAAACTAGAGTGTCAGAAATTAAAATTTTAAAATATTACAAATTTTTTGACAAAACAAATAGGATTTAAAATATTATTTTTTGGAAAACACAAAGGAGGTTACAGTTTGAAAACAAATATTGTTCTTGTCGGACTTTATGACAAAATGATAAAATCTGTTGCGAAACGTCTTGCAGATGATTTTGATATGTATCTTGCCGATTTGATGGAAATTGTAAAATATAATTTGATAAACGAGGAAGAAATAGAAAAAATTTGTGGCGTGCAATATTTGAACAAACAAAAAACAAAAATTGTTGAAGATATCGCGAACTATGAAAATTCTGTTATTCATGTTCCATATTCAATTTTTGTCGAAGGAGGAAATCCGGACAAGTTTCAAAAGAATGGAACGACTGTTTTTTTAAATTTAACTCTTTCTACTTTCAAAAAATTGTTGGACAAGGATAAAACAATGTCAAATGATGAAAAAAAACTTGCGTTGATTGTTTTTAATGATAGATCATCTTTTTCGAAAAGAATGTGCGATTTGACGGTTGAAATTGATTCCCCAGATTATTTGACGGCTTATAGAAAGGTTAAAAAGACTTTGGATAATTTTCTTTTGTGAAATCAATTGTTGAAAATAATGATAAATCGCACTTTTTTGTGCGAAAAATGTAGAAAAATGTAAAAAATTGTGAGGGAAAAATGAACGAGACATTGGTTAATTATTTAAGAATTACATCTTGCCTTGAAATTGAAAAGGCTGGCTCTGGACATCCTGGAGTTTGCCTTGATGGAGCTCCCATAGCTTTTTCAATTTTTAAAAATGCAAAAAGAGATTGCAAAAATCCTAAATGGGAAAACAGAGATAGAATTGTTTTTTCTGCAGGACACGCGAGTGCACTTGTGTATGCATGTTTAAACCTTTTTGGCTATGACATATCTGTTGCAGACTTGCAAAGTTTCAGACAACTTGGCTCAAAGTGCAAAGGGCATCCTGAGGTGGATATTCCTGGTGTTGATGCAACGACGGGACCTCTTGGACAAGGGGTTGGAATGGCAGTCGGAATGGCCATTGCCGAAGAATATTTAAGAAATAAATTTGCTCATGGAAATTTAAGCCCAATTGACCATTATGTGTATTGTTTTGTTGGAGATGGTGACCTTATGGAAGGGGTTGCGCAAGAGGCAATAAGTTTTGCTGGCACTCAAAGACTTTCTAGGCTTATTCTTTTGTACGACAAAAATGACATTACAATTGAAGGGTCAACCAATTTGAGCAACAGGGAAAACGTAAAGCAAAAATTTGTTGCTATGGGTTGGAACGTTTTTGAAGTGAAGAATGGAAACAGTGTTCGTGACATAGATAAGGCAATTTTACAAGCTAAAAAAAGTGATAAACCAAATATAATTATTGTTAGGACAAAAATTGGTTTTGGTAGTGAACTTGAAGGAAGTGCTGCTGTTCATGGCAAACCTCTAAATATGAAGCAAATTGAGCATTTACGCAAAAATCTCGGGTATTTTGTTTCAGATTGGACATTAAATTTCGAACAAAAAGAAGAAATACAGGCAATTTTGCGAAAAAAACAACAAGAGTTGGCACTTTTCAATCAAAATATGGATGAATATAAAAGAAAATTTCCAAAAGATTTTGCTGAATATCAAAATATAATTGGGAATAGAGATATTAAGTTTTCAACTTTAATAGAAAAAACGGAAGGGAAGTTTGACGGCAGGAAAACTCTTGGAAAAGTGTTTAACAAAATTTTTGATATTGTTCCTATGCTAAGCCTTTGTGCTGACCTTACCCCTTCAACGAAAACCAATATTGTCGGTGGCGGAAATTTTTCTGCAGAGGATAGAACAGGTAGAAATATAATGCTTGGAATTAGAGAGCATGCAATGGGGGCAGTGTGCAATGGAATTGTTTTGAGCGGACTTCCAGCGCTTTGTTCAACATTTATGTCTTTTGAAAACTATATGACCCCTGCCATAAGACTTAGTGCAATGATGAATGCAAGTGTGTTGTATGTTTTCACCCACGATTCAATTTTGGTGGGGGAGGATGGGCCAACTCATCAACCGGTGGAGCAAATTGCAACACTTAGGGCAATGCCAAATATAAATGTTTTTCGCCCTTGTGGGGAGGAAGAACTTTTGGCAAGTTTGCAGTGCCATTTTGAAGGCGAAAACCCTAGTGCAATTTTGATTTCTCGCAGTGCGGTTTGTGGTGTCAAGGATAATTTTTCAAAGGCTCTTTATGGAGGCTATGTTTTAAGCGACTCAAAAGATTATGTTGCGACATTGGTTTCAACAGGGACTGAGGTGCCCTTGTGTGAAAAGGTTAAAAATAACCTTGCAAAAAAAGGAATAAATGTGCGAGTTGTAAGCATGCCTTGTGTTGAAATTTTTGATAGACAAAAAAAGAGTTATAAAAATAAGATTTTGGACAAGTCAAAGCCAATTATTTGTGTGGAAGCAAGCAGCGACAATGTGTGGCACAAATTTGTCCAGAGTGAAGAATTTGTCTTTAATCTTAAAACTTTTGGCGAAAGTGGCACTCAGGGGGATGTGTGCAAACATTTTGGAATGGAAGAAAACTATTTGTCAAAATCCATTGAAAAATTAATAAAAAACAAATAAAAGTAACAAAAAACAACAAAAATTAGTGAAAATTAATAAAAACAATGAAAAATTGGTGAAAAATAACAAAAATTTATAGCAAAATCAAAAAAAAGACCTTTTGGTTGTGTCTTCTTGTGAGAAGGCATGGGTGAAAGGCCTTTTTTGTTGCAAGAGATATAATTTACTTGCTCTTTGCTTTTTGAATTATGTTTTGGGTTTCATCTTTCAGAGTTTCAGCTGTCTTTTTTACCGCATTTTGTGCCGGCTGGCACAGTGCCACAACAGTTGCTCCTGCAATGCCCCCGAGCACCATTCCAAGCAACATATCACAGTTCATATAAACCTCCTTGCAAAAGTATTTTGTGCAAAATCCCAAATGTGTTGCGTGGTAATTTTTGGCAGAGGTATTTTTCGATGTTTTTTGCAAAAATATTTTTTTCTCTATTCATTTTGTTTGCTAGTTTTTAAAATTTGTTGTAAGATATATTGTAGCAAATAAAGGTAGGTATTTATGTTAGAAGATTTTGATATTAACTTTTTGGAATTTGAAGAAAACCTTTCAAAAAGAATTGACCACATGAAATATGATTATTCCATAATTCGTGCAGGTAGGGCAAATCCAAGAATGCTCGACAAAGTTTGTGCAAATTATTATGGAGTTATGACACCAATTTCACAAATGGCAAACATTTCTGTTCCAGAAGCCAGAATGATAGTCATCTCCCCATGGGATATTTCTACAGTTAAGGAAATAAACAAGGCAATTATGGCCAGCGACATCGGAGTGACTCCAACAGATGACGGCAGACTTATTCGTCTTGTGTTTCCAAGCTTAACAGAGGATAGGCGTAAGGAAATTGCAAAAGAAGTTCGTTCTCTTGCCGAGGAAACTCGAATTTCCGTTCGTGGGTTTAGAAAAGATATTTTGGAAGTCTTTAAGACTGCAGAAAAAGACAAAAAATTGACCAAAGATGAACTTGAAACTGCAAATGAGAAAGTTCAAAAACTGGTTGACAAATATAATGGAATAATTGACGACCTTTGCACCTCAAAAGAAAAAGAAATTATGGAAGTGTGAGGGGAATATGTTTTTTAAAAAGAAAAAAGAAAAAATTGATATGTCACGCATGCCAAAACATGTGGCATTTATTATGGATGGCAATGGCCGTTGGGCAAAAAAACGTGGGATGCCACGCACATATGGTCATAAAATTGGTGTAGAATCGCTTTCTGCGGTTGTTCGTCATGCAAGAGAACTTGGAATTGACGTTGTGTCTTTTTTTGCATTTTCCACTGAAAATTGGAATAGGTCAGAAGAGGAAGTTACCGAAATTTTCCGTCTTTGCTTTGAACTTTTGAAAAAAAGGAAGCAAGAATACATTGATTCAGATTTGAAATTTTGTGTGATTGGTGACTATTCAAAAATTGCCAAGGTGAACAAAGAATTGGTTGAAGAAATTGCGGACCTCATCAAAAAGACGAAAAAACACACAGGAATGACTGTGAATATCGCACTAAATTATGGCGGACGAGCAGAAATTGTGCGTGCATGCAACAAAATTTTAGCAAAAGGACTTAAAGAAGTTGACGAAAAAACTTTTGCAAAATACCTTGATGAACCAGACTTGCCAGACCCTGACCTTGTCGTGAGAACTAGTGGCGAAATGCGTGTGAGTAACTTTATGATGTGGCAAATTGCCTATGCGGAATTTTATTTCCCAAAAACTCATTGGCCAGACTTTAGAGAAAAGGAACTTGATGAAGCGATTATTGCTTATCAAAAGAGAGATAGACGTTTTGGCAAAATAAAAGAGCAAAAGGCTTGAAATTTTGCTCAAAATGTGATAAATTTGTGCATAAGTTTAGTTTTAAAACACCAAAACAATACAAAGAACGACAATTTTTGGCATAATTTTGCGATTTCTTGCAAAAAACATAGAGATTTTGGTGGATAAGTTAAGTGAACTTTTACTACATTAAAGAAGGATAGAAAAATGAAAGATAAAGTTAAAATTGGGCTTTTGCTCACGTTGGCACTTTGTGCAATATTGGTGGTTGATTATTTTTCAACCTATGCTTTTGATGTCATCATTTTGATTTTTGCACTTTTTGCGACAGTGGAATTTGCTCGCCTACAACTAAAATCTGGCATGCCATGTTTTAGGTTTGTGCCAGAAATTGCCACTGTGCTGATTTTTATAACCGCAGTGGTGGGATATCTTTGCTCGATTAGTGCTCTTTTAATTTTTGTGTGTGAGGCGGTGGTTATTGCTTTGACATATCTCACCATTTTCATAGGCGCTGCGTTTGTTTTTAAAGAGGACTCAAAACAAGACGAATTCCGTCAAGCAGTGGGGATGTCAACAACGCGATTTGCATTTTTTAAGGCGAACAACACTCTTTTTGCAATATTGTATCCAAGCGTAATGCTTTTGTTTATGTCAATGCTCAATCATTGCCAAGAATTGCAACTTTCAGGGTTTTCTGCTAACACGGAAGGCTCAAAAATGGGACTTATTGGAATAATTCTTGTGTTTGCAATTTGTTGTTTGACAGATACTTTTGCGATGCTTTTTGGCACGTGGATTGGTGGTAAAAAACTTTGTCCAAAAATTAGTCCAAAAAAGACGATTTCTGGTGCATTATTTGGCCTCTTGGGTGGTGTTTTGGGTGCACTTTTGGTCTATTTTGTGGCAGGAGCAGTTTATCAAGATGTGTTTTCTAAAGTCGCATTTTGGGAATTTGCAATAGTTGGATTTGTGGGCGCTGTGGTCGCTGAAGGTGGAGATATTTTTGAATCCGCTGTTAAACGTAAAGCAGGGGTTAAAGATGCTGGTGATTTGTTTAGAAGTCATGGCGGTGTGCTTGATAGACTTGATAGCATAATCTATGCAACTCCATATATTTTTGTTTGTTTGTTGTTTTTGTTTGGTTGAAAATTGTGCAAAAATTGTGCAGAGTATGTGCTAGATTTGGAATAAACTTTTGAAATAAGACTATTATAATTGCTAACTTGATAATAAAATACTATACAGGCAAAAGGGGAGAGAATGAGTTTTTTAAGTTGGGTTTTGTATATCGCCATAGCCATTCTGGTGCTTATGATTATGATAACAGTGCACGAGTTTGGGCATTTCACTGCGGGAAAATTGTTGAAATTCAAAATAAATGAATTTTCCATTGGTTTTGGCAAGGCTTTGTTCCAAAAAAATATGAAAGATGGGACAAAATTTGCAATAAGACTTGTCCCACTTGGAGGATATTGTGCTTTTGATGGCGAAGATGAAGAGGGAGAGAAGGAAGGTTCGTTTAATTCTCAACCAGTTTGGAAGCGTCTTATTGTGCTTTTTATGGGCCCATTTTTTAACTTTCTTTCGGCTCTTTTGGTGTCAATAATCTTTCTTATGTGTTTTGGCTATGCCGACAATGTTGTTGTGGCAAAGGTAACTGCTCCAGCGTCAATATCTGCGGAAGCTTGGCTTGTGGAAGGTGATAGGATAACTGCAGTCAACGGGACAAAAACAGATTTTGTTTATGACAATTATTTTCAAACGCTTATAACAGATTTTGACTATAATGAGGATTTTACTATTACAGTTGAACGTAATGGAAAATATAAAGACATTGTCGTTTCAAAAAAAGTGTGGAACGAGGTCACAAGCCAAAAAGATGAAACCTATTCAAAAAAATATTCTCTTGATGGGGAAAATTATAATTACGTAGTAAAATATAATGCGGAACAAGGGAAGTATCAACTTCTAAAACTTGATGCAAATGGCAACCCTAGTGCAACATTTGATGCAGAAGCAAATCCAGATGGTGGTTACCTTGTGAAAGAAACTGACCTTGGGAAAACTTTTCTTATTGAGATTACTTCTGAACAGGCAGGAGATTCATCTGATTTGACACTAAAAACCGCTATTATTGGAATCAGCACGGAAAATTATAAATATGGTTTTTTTGAAGCTCTTGGTGGAACATTTGTGTTTTGCTTTAAGTGGGCATGGAAAATTCTTATAATTTTGTGGCAATTGATAACTTGCCAACTTGCAATTTCAAACATCGGTGGAACGGTGACAACTGTTGTAACAATGGCTCAGGTTGCACATGCAAATATGGCAAACCTCTTGCTTTTGTTCCCACTTATTTCAATAAATCTTGCAGTGTTTAATTTACTCCCATTCCCAGCGCTTGATGGCGCGAGAATGGTGTTTGTTGGCATTGAGGGAGTGCGTGGCAAACCAATCAACCGCAAAATCGAAGCAAATATCCATTTTTTTGGACTTGTTATATTGCTGGCTTTCGTTTTGATAGTTGACATATTACATTTTGTGCTTTAAAATATACCCATGGCAACAAAACAAGATTTTTTAAATTATATCAATCAAAAAACTTGCGATAAATTCAGTTTTATTAGACTGAAGCAAGTTTTTTTTGATGCTACAAAAAATTGTTGTAATATTCAATTTATTTATCCAGCAGAAAATATCTTGAGTGATGACGACAAATTGCAAATTGAAAGGGCTGTTAGGGAATATATTTCTGCTCCTTGCAGTGTAAACATCAAAATTAATAAGAGTTTTATAGAAATTCCACTTATCTTGGAGCAAATTCAAAGATTTCTTGCGAAAAACAACCCTATTGTGTCACAAGCATTGTCAAAAGATGATATTTTAATAACTTTAACTTTTCCTGTTGAAATTGTTTTGAAAATGGAGAAGGCTCTAGTTGAATACTTTGAGAAAAATAACATTGCTAAAAGTCTTGAAAGTGATTTGAAGCAAAATTTTTGTACCGAATTTGACATAAAAACTGAGGGGATTGAAAAACAAATTGACAGCGATAAAATGCTTGAGGATAGATTGAGAGAAATTAGGATAAAAAGTGACTTGGACAGCCTTGTTGCTCAAAGTCACGACAAATATTTTGTGAAAAACAAGAGAGTGATTTTGGGCAAAGATATTACACTTTCGCCTCGCTACATAAAAAGTATAAACAGAGAATATGATACATGTGTTTTGGGCGGAATGATTTGCTTTCTTACGGAAAAATCATTCAAAAGCAAACGAACCAAAGTTAATAAGGATGGCGAAGAAGAAAATATCCAAAGACCATATTTTTCTATGCAACTTAAAGACGAAACTGGCAAGATAGATTGTGTTGTATTCCCAAGCAAAGAGGGATATCACAAAATGCACCTTCTTTCAAATGGAAACACCATTATTGCGGAAGGGAAAATTACAAAATCAAAATATGACGGTAACTATGACATGGTTGCGAGAAAGATATCTCTTTGTGATATCCCAGATAAAAATGAGGTTGTAACGATAGAAAATCAAGACGAAATTACCGATTATCGCTATGTTAGACCACAAAAATACACAAGTGAACGCCAAACGAGTCTATTTTTTGAAAGAAAACTCTCTGAACAAGTCGAAAAAGGGAAATTTGTTGTTTATGACCTTGAAACCACAGGCATTGATCCCGCTCGTGATGAAATTATTGAAATTGGTGCGTTAAAAATTGAAAATGGTGAATTTAGTGAGTTTTGGACAACGTTAGTCAAACCTTCGCGATCAATTCCTCCTGATGCAACAAAAGTTAACAGAATAACTAACGAAATGGTCGCTCATTGCTACAATATCAGTCAAATTATCTCCGATTTTTACCTTTTTTGTAAAGATTGCACCATTGTTGGCTACAATAGCAATGCTTTTGACAATTTATTCCTACAAAAAGCAGGAAACAAAAGTAAAATTTCCTTTAACAACCCTGTTCTTGACGTTTTTCTTATTGCAAAGCAAAAATTGAAGGGGTTGAAAAACTATAAACTTGGAACTGTTGCAAAATTCCTTGATGTCAACCTTGTTGATGCTCACAGAGCATTGAATGACGTTATCGCAACCGCAGAAGTGTTTTTGAAATTATATTAAATGAAGATTTTTACTTTTTTTCGAAAATTTTAATGAATTTTTGCTAGAAAGTTGGAAATTTTTACTAAATTTTAAACCTAAAAGACAATTTTTTTATAAAGAGAGAAAATTTTTGAGTATAAAAGCAAAATTTTAGGGCATTTTTTTGAAAATTTGGCAAAAAACGATGATTTTATGTGGAAAATTAAAAAATTAAAAAAAATTTTAAAAAAAGTGACACTGGGACTTGATATTTGTAAATTCTTGTGTTAAAATAATTATGCTTTAAAATGTGTAGTTTTAAGAGTGGCTTGTCCGCTCTTAATTGCTATTTATGGAGTGGGGGAAAAAATGAAGCAAAATATAGCAACAATAGTTGAAGATGCGGTGAAGGGAATTGTCGCAAATTGCGGGTGTGAACTTTATGAAGTTGAATATGCAAAAAAACAAAATGGCATGAATTTGACTTTGTTTATTGTGAAAAGGTCTGGGATTGTTAACATTGACGATTGCGAAGCGGTTCACAGAGCGGTTGACCCAATCTTGGATGAGATAAATCCAACAGGAGACACACCTTACACACTAAATGTCTCATCGCTTGGACTTGATAGACCAATCAAATCGGATAAGGATTTCGAGTGGAATGTCGGAAAGGTTGTTGATGTCAAATTGTTTGAAAAGTTGCAAAACAAAAAGGAATTTGAAGGCAAAATTTTAGCATTTGACGGCAAGGTTGTCACTTTTGATGTCGAAGGAGAAATGTTGGAAGTCCCCAAAAACATCATTGCTGGGTGCAAACTTCATTTGGACTTTTAGAGGTTAAATTAAATTTAAGGAGAAAATTATAAAATGGTAAACAAAGATTTTTTTGTAGCACTTGACGATTTGGAAAAAGAAAGGGGGATTGACAAAAATGTTTTTATAAGCGCTTTGGAAACGGCTCTTACATCAGCTTATAAGAAGAATTTTGGAGAGGCTATGAGTGCCAGTGTGAAGCTCAACCCTGAAAATAACTCTATAAGGGTTTATAGCTACAAAACTGTTGTGGCAGAAGTGACTGATCCAGACAAAGAAATTTCATTGGAAGATGCAAAAGCAATTAAAAAATCTTATGCAGTTGATGATGTCATTTCGCAAGAAGTTACACCAAAAAATTTTGGTAGAATTGCAGCACAAATTGCAAAACAGGTTGTTCTTCAAAAACTTCGTGAAGTGGAACAAGAAAATGCTATGAGTGAACTTTCTGAAAAACAAAACGAGCTTGTAACTGGGCTTATTAAGAGAATTGAAAACAACGTTGTTTATGTGGAGATTCCAGGCAGTTCGCTTGAGTGTGTTATGCAAGAAAAAGACCAAATCCCTGGCGAAAATTATGCTATTGGGGACAGGATTAAAGTTTATGTAAAAAATTTGAGAGATTTTAAGGAATATGCAAAGTCTTTCGTGCAAGTTTCAAGAAGTCATCCTGGTTTTGTGAAAAAACTTTTTGAGTTGGAAGTGCCAGAAATCAAATCTGGTGATATTGAAATTAAAAATATTGCAAGGGAAGCTGGGTATAGGTCAAAGGTCGCAATCGTGTGCCACAATCCAAATCTTGATGCTCTTGGCGCATGTGTCGGGAACAAGGGAATGAGAATTAACAATATAATAAGTGAACTCAATGGTGAAAAAATTGATATTGTTGAATATTCCGACAATCCACTTGAATATATTGCCAGAGCATTAAGTCCAGCCAAGGTCTTGACAGTTTATGCTCTTGAGGGGCAGAGTTATGCAAGGGCAGTTGTGCCAGACGACAAACTTTCACTTGCAATTGGTCGTGCGGGACAAAATGTTAGACTTGCAGTTAGACTTACAGGTTGGAAAATTGATGTGAAAAGCGAGTCGGTTGCAAAACAACTTGATGGTGAGTTGCTTTTCAACTTAGAAAATGGTCTTGAATCAGAATATGCTCAAAAGGGAGCTGCTGACAAAGAAGAATAATTTGTGTGAGGTAAAAAATGCCAAAAAAACAGCCATTTAGAATGTGTGTGGCATGTAGGGAAATGAAAGAAAAAGATGACCTTTTGCGAATTGTGAAGAACAAAGAAGATAAAATTTTTGTGGACGAAACATTCAAAGCAAATGGCCGTGGGGCTTACATTTGCAAATGCAAAGATTGCCTTGCAAAAGCACAAAAGTCAAAAGCCTTGCAAAGAGCTTTTAAGCAAAATGTCGGGCAAGAGATTTATGATGAGATAGGGAGATTTATTTTAGCGAATGAGCAATGAAGAAAAACAACAAAATGTAAATAACATAAAGTCGCTTAGCAAGT
This sequence comes from uncultured Christensenella sp., assembly GCA_964387705.1. Taxonomy (GTDB): domain Bacteria; phylum Bacillota; class Clostridia; order Christensenellales; family UBA1242; genus UBA7862. The sequence continues at coordinate 9,019 of CAYLWT010000009.1, read as the reverse complement.
TAAGCTCGGAAGGTGCGGTGCCTTCACTTTTTCGTGAAGTGAAAAGGGCAAAACAACAGGCCGCCACCATGCTTAATGCTTTAAGAGAACGCGCAAATGTTATGCGTAGAGAGGAAGATGACAAGGCAAGGGCAGAGGCTCTTCGTGCACAAGTGCAAAAAAGACTTTCTTCTGTGCAGTCAAAGGAACACGAGCAATCCTTTGCTGAACTTTTTGAAAAATCAACGGGTTCTAACATAGTGGAAGAAAAGGAAGTGGTGAAACCTGTTGAGGAAAAGAAAGTTATCGTGGAGGGAAAACCTGCTCCAAAAGTTGAGACGAAAGTAGAAGTTCCTGCTCCACAACCTGCAAAACCTCCAATCAAACCAATGCCACAGAAAAAACCTGTTGCACATCAAGAAAAATTTGTGAATAAGCCAAGAATGCAAAACCAATCCCCTCGTCAAAATGGCAATGGTCTTCGACCATTTAATAATTATGCAATGAGGACTGACAAGCCAAGACAATTTGGGCAAAATAATCATTCATTTGGTCAAAATGCTGGGCAAAGAACGTTTGATAGACCTTTTGGCCAAAACCAAAATGGGGGCAATCGCTTCGCAAGACCTATGGGCGTAAATGGGCAAGTTAGGGCACAAAACAAAGCCTTAACAAGTATCATTCCAAGAAAAAATGCTCAACTTGAATCGGCAACGACGGCTTTTGCGACAAAGGAAAGAACCTTTGGTAACAAAAAGAAATCAAACGAAAGAGTGGATAATGAAAAGAGAATTAACAAAAAATCTCTTCTTCGTCGTGGGCTTATTGAGGAGGCAAACATTGAAGAAAGAATGGTTACACGAAAACTTAAATTGAAAAAACAAAAAGTTGACGTGACACCAATTGTAGCCTCACCAATTACAAATGCAGTTATCACGACAAACAACTTAACTGTCAAAATGCTTTCTGAAAAAATTGGCAAACCAGTAACTGAAATTATAAAACAACTTATGGTGCTTGGAATTATGACCACCATAAATAGTCCAATTGATTTCGCTACAGCAGAACTTGTGGCAAGTGAACTTGGCGTGACTCTTGAACTTAAACTTGAGAAAACTTATGAAGAAAAGCTAAAAGAAAACACTATTGATGACGGCACAAACACTGAAAAACGTGCACCTATTGTTACCATTGTTGGACACGTTGACCACGGCAAGACATCGCTTTTGGATTATATTAGAAAAACTCACGTAACAACAAATGAGGCAGGGGGAATTACTCAATCTATTGGTGCTTATTCAATCAATTGGAATGGTGAGGACATAACCTTCATTGATACTCCTGGACACGAGGCCTTTATCAATATGCGTAAGCGTGGCACAGAAATAACTGATGTAGCAGTGCTTATTGTTGCTGGTGATGATGGGGTAAAACCTCAAACGATTGAAGCAATAAAACACATTAAAGAAGCCAAGGCGCCAATGATTGTCGCAATTACAAAAATCGACAAACAAAATGTTGATATTGCGAGAATTAAACAACAACTTACAGAACAAGATGTTCTTCCTGAAGAATGGGGTGGTGATGCAATTGTTGTTCCAGTGTCATCTGTTACAGGTGAGGGAATTGACAAATTGCTAGAAACAATATTGCTTGTCGCGGAAATGCAGGAACTTAAATGTAACAAAAATAGAAATGCAGTGGGAACAGTTATTGAAGCTTCTTTGGACAAAAATAGAGGTCCTATTGCAAATATTATTGTTCAAAATGGAACACTCAAAATTGGTGATAGCATTGTGTCTGGTTTTGCACTTGGCAAGGTTAGAGCTTTGGTGGATAGCCGAGGCAAAAATATTCAAAAAGCAGGACCATCAACCCCTGTTTCAGTTTTGGGGTTTGATAGCGTTCCAAAAGCAGGCGACTCTATTCAAGCAGTTGACGAAAAACTTATTAAAAATGTAATTGAAGAACGTAGAATAAAAATGGCTCAAGAAAAAATTGAGCACGGAACAGGAATCAGTCTTGATGAATTCTTGGCCACTCCAATTAAAGAAGATATGAAAGCTTTGAATTTGCTTATAAAGGCCGATAGTCAAGGCTCAGCCGAAGCATTAAAGCAAAGCCTAGGCGAAATTAAAAACGAAGAAGTTAAAGTGGAAATTGTTTCTTGCGGGGTTGGGAATATCAACGAAAACGATATTCAACTTGCAAAAGTTTCAAACGCAATCATCGTTTCATTTGACACAAAAGTTTTGGGCAAAATTTCAACTTATGCAAAGCAAAATAAGGTTGAAATTAGGGAATACGACATCATTTACAAAGCGATTGAAGATATTGAAAAACTTGCGAAATCTATGATGGCACCAAAGTTTGAAGAAAAAATTGTTGGGCATGCGGAAGTTAGGGCTTTGTTCAAAATTAGCAGTGTTGGGACAATCGCAGGCAGTTATGTCACAGATGGCAAAATTGTTCGAAATTCATCAGTCAAAGTTTCTAGAGATGGCAAGGAAATTTTCGCAGGCAAAATTGCAACTGTTAAACGTGGCAAAGATGACGCAAAAGAAGTGTCCGCTGGTTATGAATGTGGTATAAAAATTGATGGATTTAATGATGTCCAAGAAGGGGATATTATTGAATGCATTGTCAAAGAACAAATCTTTTCGTGAGGTGAAAAATGAACAGTAGGATTGAAAGAGGGAATTCTCAACTAAAGAAAAAGCTTTCCGAAATTATTTCATTCAACCTCAGCGACCCACGTATTCTTGAAAACATGGTCACAGTGACCAAAGTGTCACTTTCAAACGACCTAAAATATGCAAAGGTTTTTGTTAGTGTTTATGGTTCAGGCGATCCAAACGATGTACTTTCGGCTCTTAAAAAGGCCGAGGGCCATATTAAAAAACTTCTTGCAGGCAAACTTGAATTTAGGTTGATGCCAACGTTTGATTTTGTCCTTGACACAAGTGAAGATTACAGCGATAAAATTAATAGGCTTTTGAAAAATATAACGTATAGTGACCAAACGAAAGATGATCAAGGAGAGTGAATTTTATGCCAAGAATTTCTTGGCATTTATTCTTGAATATGGAACATAAAAATGCAAGGAGATAAAATGACAACGGATAAACAAAAAATGGAGATGTTGGCAAAAAAAATTTTAGAAGCAAAATCTGTGGCTCTTTTTTGCCACCAATCTCCGGATGCCGATGCACTTGGTTCGTGTGGAGCATTGAAACTCGCTCTTGAAAAATTGGGGAAAAGTGTTGAAATATTTTGCGAAGACAACATCCCTAAAAATCTCGAATATCTTGATGTTTCTCTGTGCAATGATAAAACAAAACTTACAAATTATGAAGTTTTTTGTCTTGTTGATGGCTGTGGAGCATACAGAACTGGATCATTTGAACCATATTTTGATAAAGCAAAAATAAAGTTATGTATTGATCACCACCAAATTGAAGGTTACAAATTTGTTTGTGCATTTCAAGATCCAACCTATGCTAGTGCATGTGATATTGTTATGGAATTTATTCCGTTTTTGGACATAAAAATTGATAGTAAAATGGCAACACTTTTGTATGCTGGCATAACTTCCGATACGGATAGATTTTTGTACCCTTCACCAAAGGTTGGTCTTAGCCTAAAACATGCAAGTCAACTTGTGGCTCTTGGTGCTGATATGAATAATGTGAATTTCAATTCATTCAGAAAAAAACGAAAAGATTATTCTCTTTTTCTTAAAAAATTTTTGAAACATACAAAAACTTATTTTGATGGGAAACTTTTTTTGACAACAATAACTCATAGCGAATATAAAAAAAATAAGGAAATGTGGGATGAAAATAATTGTTCAAAACTGCTTGATTGGATAGATGGTTGTGAAATCACGGTGGTTGCAATTGCTAAAGAAAAAGGTCGCTTTCACTTAAATTTCCGTTCGGTTGGAGATATAAATGTTGGGAATATTGCGCTTAATTTTGACGGAGGTGGTCACAAAAATGCTTCCGGTGGAGAATTTTTTGGCAACGCTAGAAAGATGAAGAGAATGGTTTTAAACGAATGTTTAAAACATTTAAGCAAGTAAAAATAATTATTTAACAAACTTTTTAGATATAAAATAGTTTGTTAAAAAATATCAAAAAAATATCAAAAAAATATCAAAAAAATATCAAAAAAATATCAAAAAAATATCA
>CAYLWT010000009.1:0-4747 GCA_964387705.1 uncultured Christensenella sp. | reverse complement strand
AAATTGATTGAAATTTTTGCAAAAAGTTGACAAATTTGGAGAAAAAATGAATGGAGTTTTAGTGGTGGACAAACCACGAGGGATCACTTCAAGCGATGTTGTGGTAAAGGTAAAAAAACTGCTCAATGAAAAAAAAGTTGGGCATATGGGGACTCTTGACCCATTGGCAGAAGGAATTTTGTTGTTAGGTATTGGGCGAGCAACAAAGTTGTTCGACTTGTATCTTAGAAAGACAAAAGAATATGTTGCTACGTTTGAGTTTGGACAGGAAACGGATACTCTTGATCTTGAAGGAAAGGTTGTGAAAACGAGTAAAATAATTCCAACACGTGAACAACTTGAATTTGCGATAAAGAAAGATTTTTTGGGGAAAATTATGCAACTGCCACCAAAATTTTCTTCAAAAAAGATTTCAGGGAAAAAGGCTTGCGATATTGTAAGAAGTGGAGGAGATGTTCAACTTGAACCTTGCGAGGTGGAAATTTTTGAATTTGATGTGATTGATGAAGTGAAAAAAGGAGTGTTTGAATTTAGAATTTCGTGTAGTGCGGGAACATACATTCGTTCGCTTGCAAGAGATTTGGCAAACTCTGTGGGGACTGTCGCGACAATGACAAAATTGATTAGAACAAAATGTGGCCAATTTTTGTTGGAGAATAGCATAAAATTTGATAAACTAACATGTGATGAGATTTCATCAAGCATTATTCCACTTGAAAACGTTCTTGCAGATGTTGAAAGTGTGCGAGTAAATTGCGAGGAACTTACAAAACTTAGAAATGGCATAAAATTTGCAAAATTCGTGGGTAAAAATGGCTTAAAAGATTTGGCTGTTTGGTGTGATGGAAAAGTTGTTGGTTTGGGTGAAACTCGTTTTGATGGCTGGCTTAAAATGAAAACTTATTTTTAAAGGAGATTTAGATGATTAAATTTGGACCATCGGGCAATGGAAATTTGTTTTATGACCAAGGCTTCAAAAGTAGTCTTGATGCTCCTGGTTGGCTGAAAAATAGGGGACTTACGGCTTATGAATATTCCTTTTCAAGAGGGTTTTCGTTGAGTGAATTTATGGCGAAAAGTCTGGGGGAAAAGTGTAAGGAAAATGGAATTGAAATTTCCGTTCATGCCCCATATTACATAAATCTGGCGAACCCAGATCCAAGTATGATTGAGAAATCATTTGGGTACATCATTACAAGTTTAAAATATCTCAAAATTATGGGTGGACACAGATGCATCTTTCATCCGGGAACTTGTGGTGGGCTGCCGAGAGGTGAGGCGGTCAAACTTTTAAACGAAAATATGAAAAAATTGGTGGAACGCATAAAGGCTGAGAATTTTGATTTTGATTTCATTCTTTGCCCAGAAACCATGGGGAAAAGTCAACAACTTGGGACTTATGAAGAAGTTGGGGAAATTTGCACTTATGCTGATTATCTTGTGCCGACATTGGACTTTGGACACATAAATGCTTTGACTCATGGCAGTTTGAATAGGACAGAAGATTATGAAAAAATATTCAATTTTTTGATTGGAAAAATTGGCTATGATAAGGTGAAAAAAGTGCATATTCACTTTTCGAAAATAGAATATGGGCCGAAAGGTGAGATTAAGCATTTAACATTTGAGGATAGAAATTATGGACCGGAATTTCCACCGCTGGCACAGGCTTTGAAAAATTTGAAACTTGAACCAGTAATTATTTGCGAGTCCCGTGGCACGCAGGCTGAAGATGCGGGCGAAATGAAAGATTATTATTTTAAGGAGAATTAAATTATGTCAGGACATTCAAAATGGCACAACATTCAAGCAACAAAAAACAAGGCAGATGCCGTAAGAGGGAAAATTTTTACAAAAATAGGTAGAGAAATCGCTGTAGCAGTTAAAATGGGTGGAGCGGACCCAAATAATAATGCAAGCCTTAGAGCAGTTATTGCAAAGGCAAAACAAAATAATATGCCAAATGATAATATTACAAGGTCAATTAAAAAAGCAAGTGGCGAGTTGGGCAGTGTGAATTATGAAGAAATTACATACGAAGGATATGGCGTTGGTGGGAGTGCACTTATTGTTAAGTGTTTGACCGACAATAAAAATAGAACCGCTGGTGATGTTAGACATGCTTTTGACAAGTATGGCGGCAGTTTGGGAGCAGTGGGGTGCGTTAGTTATCTTTTTGACAATAAGGGCGTTATGATCCTTGAAAATAAAGACATTGACGAAGAAAAACTTATTGATATGTGCCTTGAGGCAGAGGCAGAAGATGTGATAAATGATGGAGATGTTTTTCAAATTATCACAACTCCAAGCGATTTTAATAAAGTGAAAGATGCACTTGAAGGGCAAGGGCTTAACTTTGTTTCTGCTGAAGTTACTATGGTCCCACAAAATACAATTGACCTTGCTGAAAATCAATTCCAAACATTTGAGAAATTACTTGATACATTGGAAGATCTTGATGATGTGCAAGATGTTTATCACAATGTAAACCTTCCAGACGATGAGGAAGATGAATAATAAAAAAATCTCAGTCACAAATGTGATTGAGATTTTTTGGTGGAGATAAGCGGTTTCGAACCGCTGACCTTTTGAATGCCATTCAAACGCTCTACCAACTGAGCTATACCCCCATATTTCATAATCATTATAGCAAATGTTTGTTGGATTGTCCACAACTTTTTGGGACGACAGGGAATTTTTCTTTGAAAAATTCCGCAAAATCGTTTGATTTTGCTACAAAACGAAGTTTTGTTTGTCGTCCCTCTCTACAAAGTTTTCAATAATTCACTAATAGTTTTCAAATATTTCCTTCCGCATGATAAGTGAGGCTAGTCTATATTACCCAAGGTGTTTTTTAGACGGGAGAGAAGTTTGCTCTCCCGTCTGCTTATTTGCACTTGTGATACCCCCAGCATTTGGGCAACTTCTGTTTGTGTCTTATCTCTAAAATAGCGAAGAATAAGTAGTTTTTTATCCTTTTCATCAAGAGTGGAAAGGAGGTCTGTGATGACAATGCGGTTTAAAAGTTCGTTTGTGGCATCTCCTTGTGAAAGTCTGTCTAGCACAATTGCGGAGGAGTCATCTTTACCAGCAAAATCGTAGATTGAAAGGGGCATTTTTGCAGATTCCATGACGAACATCAACTCTCTTTCGTCAATTTGAAATTTCTCGGCAATTTCCTTTGGTGTGGGAGTGGTGGAAGTCTCTTGACGGCGTTGTTCGATATATTTTTGGATAGAGTAGAACAATGTTTTTATGGAACGGGAAACCTTGATGCTTCCATCATCACGCAAAAAACGTTTAATTTCTCCTGCAATCATTGGCACTGCATAGGTAGAAAATTTGACCCCAAATGATAGGTCAAAATTATTGATTGCTTTTGCAAACCCAAGACAACCTAGTTGAAAAAGGTCATCATATTCAACTCCCTTGTTTTTGTATCTTCTGACAATTGCTTTAACAAGTGGAGAATTCGCCTCAATAAGTTTGTTTTTTGCATTTTGGTCACCGGACTTTGCAAGTGTTAGAAGCTCAAGAGTGGTTTTATTGTCCAGCATTTTTCACCCCAATTGTAATATGTTTTCTTCGCACGAGTTTATGGTTTTTGTGAGTGTGACAAGCACGCCTTTATCCTCATTTTTGACAACTAGACTGTCCATAAAACTCTCCATAACCGTAAAGCCCATGCCACTTCTGTCACCGGTGCCTGCAGTGCTGAAAAATGGGCGTTTGGCTTGCTCTATGTCTTTTATGCCAATGCCGAAATCACGAATTTCAATTTTTATATGACTATTGTAGAGTGTTGTGGTGATTAAGATTTCGCCTTTTTGTGAGGTTGGGTAGGCATGAACGATGCAATTGGTGACTGCTTCAGACACTGCTGTTTTAATGTCTGTCAATTCATCCATAGTTGGATTGAGCGACATACAAAAACCTGCCACAGAAGCCCTTGCAAAACTTTCATTTTGAGATAAAGCTTTAAATTTAAGTTCCATTTTGTTAAGTTCTTTCATAATTTTCTCCTTTAAGAAATTTTGGGCATAATGTCATAAAGCCCAGTGAGTTTGAAAATTTTTTCTGCATGGTAGGAAGGGTTTGAAATGAAGATGCTCACACCTTTATCTTTCATCTTTTTGTATCTTCCAATAAGCACACCTATGCCTGTTGAATCCATAAATTTTAGTTCGGACAAGTCTATTATTATTTGTTTTGAAATGGTTGATGCAAAAATGTCATCAAGTGTTTTGCTTGTTTGTTTTGCTGTATGCTCATCAAGTTCGCCGTCAAGCATAACAAAAAGTACGTTGTTGTAATTTCTGTATTTAATGTTCAATTTTTTCTCCTTTTAATGCAACCTTATATTAAACCTATTTGCATTGTGAAAATTGATAGTTTGTGCCAAATTTTAAGAAAATTTGTAGAAAAGGTTGGGGAATAGGCGACAAACAAAACGAAGTTTTGTGGCGAATCCGAATGGGTTCGCAGAATTTCCCTTCGGGAAACTCGTTGTCGCCTGCACGTGTAATGCTTTAAACATTTTTTAAATTTTGCAAAAAAGTGAAATAAAGGTATTGAAAAATATAAAAAATAAAAATTTTTAAAAAAAGTTTGCAAAAACACAAAAAAAATGTTGACAATGTTGAAAGTTTATTGTAATATTTAAGAGCATTTTGAGGTTTCGGGGTGTAGCGCAGTTGGTAGCGCACGTGGTTTGGGACCATGGGGCCGGGAGTTCGAGTCTCTTCAC
>CAYLWT010000008.1:26515-47103 GCA_964387705.1 uncultured Christensenella sp. | reverse complement strand
CTTGTTAAGGAACTCGGCAAAATGACCCCGTAACTTCGGGATAAGGGGTGCCTACTTATGGTAGGCCGCAGAGAATCGGCCCAAGCAACTGTTTATCAAAAACACAGGTTTCTGCTAAAGCGTAAGCTGAAGTATAGGAGCTGACGCCTGCCCGGTGCTGGAAGGTTAAGGGGACTACTTAGCGCAAGCGAAGGTATGAACTTAAGCCCCAGTAAACGGCGGCCGTAACTATAACGGTCCTAAGGTAGCGAAATTCCTTGTCGGGTAAGTTCCGACCCGCATGAATGGTGTAATGATTTGGGCGCTGTCTCAACAAGGGACCCGGCGAAATTGAAGTATGCGTGAAGATGCGTATTACCCGCGACTGGACGGAAAGACCCCATAGAGCTTTACTGTAATTTGGTATTGAGTTTCGAAATTTAATGTACAGGATAGGTGGGAGACTTTGAAGCACAGGCGTTAGCTTGTGTGGAGTCAACCTTGGGATACCACCCTTTGGATTTTGAGACCCTAACTTTGATCCCGTTATCCGGGCAAAGGACAGTGCCTGATGGACAGTTTGACTGGGGCGGTCGCCTCCTAAAGAGTAACGGAGGCGTCCAAAGGTTCCCTCAGAATGGTTGGAAACCATTTATAGAGTATAAAGGCAGAAGGGAGCTTAACTGCAACACCTACAAGTGGAGCAGATACGAAAGTAGGGCTTAGTGATCCGGCGGTAGAGTATGGAATTGCCGTCGCTTATCGGATAAAAGTTACCTTGGGGATAACAGGCTTATCCCTCCCAAGAGTTCACATCGACGGAGGGGTTTGGCACCTCGATGTCGGCTCGTCACATCCTGGGGCTGTAGTAGGTCCCAAGGGTTCGGCTGTTCGCCGATTAAAGTGGCACGCGAGCTGGGTTCAAAACGTCGTGAGACAGTTTGGTCCCTATCCATCGTGGGCGTAGGATATTTGAAAGGAGCTGCTCCTAGTACGAGAGGACCAGAGTGGACGTACCTATTGTGCACCAGTTGTATCGCCAGATGCATGGCTGGGTAGCGAAGTACGGACGAGATAAACGCTGAAAGCATCTAAGCGTGAAACTCCCCTTAAGATTAGATATCCCATAACACAAGTTAGTAAGACCCCTTGTAGACAACAAGGTTGATAGGTCAGAGGTAGAAGCATAGCAATGTGTGTAGCTGACTGATACTAATAGGTCGAGGGCTTGATCAAGTATAATCTTGACACAAGTTTTGATAATATTACTTAGTTTCTCATTTAAATATGCAGTTGTGATGGTGCTAAACCCCTCTTTTTAAAAAAGTTGGGATAAATCACTTGATTATATCTGTAAAATCAGTTATAATACCATGAATGGTGAACATAGAGAGAAGGAACCACCCGTTATCATCCCGAACACGGAAGTTAAGCTTCTCATCGCCGAGGATACTTGGTTGGAAACGGCCCGGGAAATTAGGACATTGCCATTCTACCTCATTAGGACCAGCGAATAGCTGGTTCTTTTGTTTTGTATAAATATCGTTCCTAATCCAAAAATTTAAAATCGACATTGTTCGTGCCAATTTATCTTTAAGGATAAATTTCACTATTGACATAACCATTTTTGTATTGTACAATAAGACTATAGTAATCTCAAATGTGAGGATAGAACGATGAATGATTGGATAGATGAATTGAGAAACGTCTCAGAATTTTCTGTGGGTAATGGTCCTATTTACAAGCCAAGTATAACACAAGAAAAATATTTTAATTTTGATGTTGTAAAAGAGTCTTGTCATGGGCGCCATTTTAATTTTAAACAACATAGACAGGATGCAATGGAGAAAGGAAAGATTGATGTTGTAAAGAAAAGTTTTGAAGACTTTTGTGATAGAGAATATAATTTTTATATATCAAAATTGAATGATTGTAAGGGGAGAAAGTGGTTTACAGAATCATTTAATCATTCCCACATTTCAAGAAATCCAGATGTCCGCACGGACTTGGTTTATTGTTATGATAGAGGTCTTTTTATGGTGGAAAACGAAGATAACGGCACATCGATTTTTGCAATTCTTCCTGTTTTCAGCAAGTCGAGTTATCATTCTATGTTCTTTGGGGCAACACAAACATTGTTAATAGATGACAACGGACGATCTCATTTTGCATACATTGGTTTTGTTAGGAATGACTGCAAATCCCATGCATTTCATGAATTTTTTCCAAAAGAAAGCATAATCTCAACGCTTTCAGACGAATGTCCGGTTACAGGATTGAAAGCTTCTTATCTATTCGATTCCTTAAAAGATAAATGCTCTGATTGTAAGGAAGAAATCTCTCTTTTAAGCAAAAATGATGAACATTCTAGCACATTGTAGAAATCATTTTTACAAAATTGTTAAAATTGAATAATTTTTATCCACAATCCTTCACGTTTTGTGGATATTTTTGTAAAAAATATTTATTAAAATCCGGAAAATGCTTTTATATTACATACAAATTTGAACATTTAAGTCAAATTTTTCTTAAAACTAATATAATGTGGTATGAGAGCAGATGAAATTAACACATTGGCAGTTTTGATTGCCAAGAATATAAATCACAAGTTATCTTCCAGAGAAAAAGACGAATTGTGTGCGCTTTTAAATCTAATTCTGTGTAACCTCGGAACATACAATAGATTTTGTCATTAAGAGAATTTTTTCAATTTTTCTATAAGTATTTTCACAATATTGTTCCTTGTATTTCTATTTAAATCTTACACAGTCTTTTTGAAACAGGAATTTTGACAATTACGGCAGTTTTATTATGTTTTTTCATCAATAGTGGGTGGAATTTCATTGAGAAGTGGCAAATACTTATTCCATTTTTCAATTCGCACTGGCATTGGCGGGTGAGAATGAAAATGCAAAACAAGTGCAGGAGAAATATTATTCCACTTGTCAACAATTTCATAATAGTCTAGGTCATTTTCTTTTAATAACTTGCGAATTTTTGCGTGATAGTTAAAATACATATTTCTATTTTTTGTTTTTTTAAATTTTTTAATCAAAAAAGTTATATTTTTGGTTAAATAGATATATATTTGGTTATACTACTTTTGTAGATTTTTTGAAAAGTTTTAAAGTTAAAAATTGATAGAAATGGTTTTTTTGGTTGATTTTTTGTAAATTTACCGGAGATTTTTGGGATAAACTCTACTAATTTAACATAAAAAAACTATAAAGATGGATAATTTATGTGTTGCTTTTTATAAAAAAACAAGCTATAATTAAATGAAAAATATGGGAAGGGAGGAACAATTTTGAAAACTAGAGCAAGAATTTGTTTGTATATTTTTTTGGTCTGTTCCTTCTTTGCGCTTGGCATTTTAGGATATTTTGTTTTTAAATCCCCCAGTGACAATGTTATGGTTGGGTCAAAGAAATTTGTAAAAGTTCAATCAGTGCAAAATGCGACGACCTACTCCGTCACGGTGGAAAACGAAGAAAGCGTTAAAACCGAGGCGGTTTTTTATAGTGTAAAAAAACAAGAATCTAATATTCCAAACATTTGTAATTATACAATCTCTGTCTCACTTGATGGGAAAACTTTACTTGCAGAGGAGCATTATCAAAGAGAAATAACTCGAACAAACTCTCAAACGGGCAAAATTGATTGCAAGATTAAAAATTATAAAATCAATTTTTTTTCAAATGATGAAGTGGTCAAAACCTTAAATTTTGTTGACCAAGAGCTTGTTGATGTCTCTCCGGATTTTTTTTGTTGCGTGGTGAGTGAATATGTTGGAGATTTTTTCTCTCAAGATGGTAATTATAAGGTTATAATATTGGCGCTTGACAGCGATGGGCAAATTATCATAGATGACAATGGCAACGAAGCAAAGGAAATTGTGGACTATAATTTTAAGGCTTATTATGAGCAAGATTTTTCTAGGCGTGCAAACTATTATTATGATGGTAAGTGGGGAAGCTATGTAATATCCTCAAAAGATGAGCTTGATCGATTTGTTAAATGGGCGATTTTGTATAGACAAGGAAATGGCAAAGATATAACTTTTTATATAAAAACGAAGGAAATAACTCCGGGGAATATCAATTCGCTTGTAACTGATAGTGTGTATGACTATCCAGAATATGATGCATTGGAGGAAAACTCTCAATATGCCAAAATGGTTGGTAATATTGGAATTTTAACAAATTTTAATTACTATCTAAGTGAAAATTTTTTAAAGACATACAAAGATTTGAAAGAGATTGATTATAGTTATAATAATGCAAATTATAATACAGCAACACAGTTTTTGCATAAAAAAGATGAGAATTTTGCCCCAACATACATCACAAAAACGTCCGATGTGAGAGAATTTGCAATTGACGATGCTGAAGATGAGGTTGTGGTTTACAATACAGAACAACTTTTCATGGTTGTACAGTCAGGTGCGAAGCCTATTTTTGTCGAAGGCAAAAGCGATGTGGCAAAAACAGTTTATGACAATGCGCTTGACGTTTTGAGAAATATAAATAATTCAAACACACTTACTCCTTATGAAAAAACATTGAACATCTACAATTATATTTGTGGGGAAATAGTTTATGATTATGTGACATATAAATATATGGAATTGACGGGTGATTTGACTATAAAATCATTTGGAGACTATAGTTGTTTTTATCTTGAAGGTGTATTTTACGATTTCGGTAACGGGACACAGTATGCAGTTTGTGATGGATTGGCAAAAGCTATTTCACTTATGTGCAACATTGAAGGCGTGGAATGTTTCAAGGTGAATGGGCAAATTGTTGGCTCGAGCAATCACGCTTGGAACAAAGTCCATCTTGTTGATGATGAATATGATATAGATGATTGGTTCTATATTGATCCAACTTGGGGCGAAGGAACATATGTCAGCAGCGGAGAAAATTATCAGGTTTTGACACATTCCTATTTCCTTTTTGCACACGATGACAGGGAAAGAACAATTATTTATCCCGAGGACTCAGAACTTTACCATAAGGGACAAAATTATGAATATTATAAAAATACAACGCGTGATTTAGATGACAAAAAGATAAGTCTTTATGTTGAAAATGATGAAGATTTGATGGACAATTTCACCATTTCTCAAAATGAATTGTCGGGAGACAAAACTTCAACCATATTGGAACTTAAATTCTCGTTAGATTACTTGTCAGTCCAAGATTCTAAAATGGCAAAATTGATTGAATTATATTCTTCGCTGAACACTATTTCAAATAAAATTTCTCATATAGACAAACAAATTTCGAATATGGAAATCGAAATGCAATGGGCAATAAATAGACTTGAAAGACTTGGAGTTGATGAAGAAAGCATAGCAAAAGAGAGAGCTGATTGGCAATCCAAAATTAATGAAATGAATTCTGAGAGAGAACAATATTCTACTCAATATAACGAAAAAGTTGATGAACTTAAAACATGGTTTAAGGGTTGTGGGGTCACATCAAAATGGGAATGGATTGTGACAGACGGCGACAATACTTTGTCAATTTTCAGGTTCTACAAATGAGAGGCAAAAACTGAGACCGAACAAATAAAATTTTTAAAAAAGAATTAGAACTTTTTGTTCTAATTCTTTTTGTAGTTAAAGATGGAAAAATTTATTGAATATTTTGTTTTGGCAAAGTCATACCCTCAGGAAGTTTGTCACATCCTTCAACGAGAATCCCACGTTGTGCGTCATAGGTCGCATGGCGAAGTTGTTTTGTTTTTTGTAGCTTGCCATTTTTGTAATATTCAAGTGAACTTGTTGCTTCATAACCGTCTTTTGCTTTTTTAATTCGTAAATATTCGCCTTTAAACATAATTTTATCAGCATATTTCCCCTCTTTGTCGGGGATAATTTTGTCTGGTTGTGGAGAAATTAATTTTATGATTTGGCTTTTCGTTTTAATTGTCAAATTTTTTGGATTTGTGTCTCCATAAATTTCAAAAGTAATCGTGTCACCATCAGCAGAACCTACGATATAAATCGGGCTAGTGGTCGTATTTGAAAACTTTAAATCTGCTGAACCCCACGACACCATTGCATCCAATCCTGCACCCACATAACTTACGGGGAGGGAATGCTTGTGGACTTCTGTTATATTGATGTTTGCAAGCAAAAGCGCATTGTATAGAGTGCTTGAGACTTGGCAAACTCCGCCACCAATACCTTTGATAAAAGCCCCATCTTTTATTATAT
This sequence comes from uncultured Christensenella sp., assembly GCA_964387705.1. Taxonomy (GTDB): domain Bacteria; phylum Bacillota; class Clostridia; order Christensenellales; family UBA1242; genus UBA7862. Next base: position 40,898 of record CAYLWT010000008.1, on the reverse strand, counting down.
TTGCCTCTTTATATCCTGCAGAAGTTGTGCGTTTGCCAATTGTTTCGTTGAAAGAAAATGTTTCACCGGGCAAAATTTTTATACCACAAAGGCTGTTTACTGCTTTTGCGATGTTGTTCTTTCTGGCATAGTTTGAGGTTGCATAATTTGTTTCAAAATGACTTTGTTTTTTAAGACTTTTTTGTACATCTATAGTTGTTATTTCAGCAGGTACATCAATCAACGAAAGTTTAATTTCCGTATTATCCAAGTTTTGAAGTCGAAGTGAAATGTCGTCATAAAGTTTCTTTTTGTCCAATTTTTTGCCTGTTTTTTCGCTTGAAATGTCAAACTTTTTTTTGCTTTTGTTGTAACTTGCCGTTGCATCAACTGCAGGGATTTCAATTTCTTTTAATATGTTGTCAATTTTTTTGTCCATATCGAGAAGGACATAATTTATTGCGACAGCATTGTCAAAACCCATTGCTTTTATTTTTTTTAAAATTTTAGATTTTTCCCGTACAGAGCCTCCACGCAAATTTTCAAGTTGTGCAACCAATGGAAAAATGTTTGAGTGAACTTCAAAATCTTCGCCTCGGAATTGCCATTTGCGGTTTCCGTAAGTGAGTGTCAAAACAAAGTTTTTGTCTGCAGTTAGTAATGTTTTAAGTTTAATTCCCGCCTCATCTGTTGTTAGCCCTGACAGGTCAACCCCACACACAGAATACCCACTTTCAAGGGTGTCTTCATTTAAAATATAATTGTTCAAACAAAACACACATAAAAACGGTATTGCAAATGATAGAATGAACGCCAAAATTATTCCTTTAAAATTTATCCAAGTTTTTTTTGAAATTTCTTTTTTTTCTATCTTTTTATAAATATTCTTTTTCATACAACTAGTATGTTTTTTAAAAGTTTTTTTATTAAAAAATTATATTTTTTTGGCATATTTTTGCATTTTTTAGTATAGTTTTGGACTTTAAAGAGAATAAAAAAGCAGTGACGATACACTGCGAATTTTTAAAAATCAAGCAAATCATTTGTTGACGTCTCAATAGAAGTTTGTTCAATGTCTGCCACATCTTTAAGTTTCTTTTGAATCGTCTTTGTCTTTTTGGTCGCGAATTCAAGAGTGTCAGAGGCTTCATCAATTTTCTTTTGAGTTTTAGACAATAGGTCGACAAATTTTGAAAATTCCATTTTGAATACGCTCAGTGTATTCCAAATTTCACTACTTCGCTTTTCAATAGCAAGAGTTTTAAATCCCATTTGTAGACTATTTAACAATGCGGTTAGAGTTGTTGGCCCACAGACCATAACTTTATATTTGTGTTGCAATGTTTCACAAAGAGCTGGTTTTCTTATAACTTCGGCATACAAACCCTCGACTGGTAGATACATTACAGCAAAATCGGTTGTTTGTGGTGGATTGATATATTTTTCTGCAATGGATTTTGCTTCTTCCTTTATGCGTTGTTCAAGATTTTTTGATTGAGTTTCCATCTCTTGCAAATCATTTTGTTCACTGGCACTGCACAAACGGGAGTAGTCCTCCATTGGGAATTTTGCATCAATAGGAAGCAACAATTCGCCATCATTTTTACCAGGAAGGACGACGGCGAAGTCTACTCGTTCTGAGGAATTCTTTTTAATTTGAACTTGTTCTTTATATTGTGCTTTTGAGAATATTTGTTCAAGCAAGCTTGAAAGTTGGACTTCTCCCCAGCCTCCACGAGTTTTGACATTTGTTAAAACTCGCTTTAGGTCGCCAACCCCTGTTGCCAAACTTTGCATCTCGCCAATGCCTTTTGAAACAGTATCCAACCCTTGAGTTATAATTTTTACTGATTCACCAAGACGCTTTTCAAGAGTGGAGGACAATTTTTCGTCAACCGTTTGTCTCATTTGTTCAAGTTTTGCCTCATTGCGTTCTTGGAGTGTGTTAAGATTTTGGGAAATGATGTCTGAAATTCTGTTTAACTTTTGGTCGTTGTCTTTTAAAATGTCGTTAAGACGTTTTTCCACAAGCCCTAGCTGTTGATTTTGATTTTGTGCGAGGTTTGCAAGATAATTTGATACCCCATTGTTATATTCGCCAATGGCTTTTAGTAAAAAATCGTTGAACTGCTTGGAGTTTGATGACATGGTTTCAAAGAGGTTTTTTAAAACGTGTTCCAAGTTTTCATTTTGTTTTTTTGTTTCTTCCACAATGTTAAGCAGACCAAAGTTTTGTGGTTTTGAACGTTTTATGGCAATAAATGACAAAACCACCCCCAAAATGCTTGTTCCTAATATTGCAAAAAGCAAAATTTGTTCCATATTTTCCTCCGTTATCAAATTATATCAAATGCTTTTAAAAAGATAAAGACTTTTGCACCACATTTTCTACACGATTGCGATTGACAGGTTTTTTAGATAATGGTAAACTATACGTATGAAAAAGTTTTGGACTGTTTTGTTAAGAATAACAATGATAGTGTCTTTAATTGGGATACTAACTTTTGCTGGTGTTGCAATTATCAAAAATAGGAACATAGCATATGAAGCATATGAATATATTTCAGCCGGCATTGAAAGAGAAAATTTTGATGATATTTTTGACAAATTTGGAAAGACCTCCAGCAGTGTTGATTCGACAAATACTGAATGTGTGATTTACAAATATGGTGGAACAGATGATCAATATATGAAACTTGTAAATTCTGCAGTCATCAAAGGACTTGCGGGGTGCAAAACATATCTTGATTATATGGCTGTTTTGCCAAACATCACAAAGGGCGAACAAGACAATGCAGAGGAATGTTTTGACCAATTTGTTTCTTCTTACAAAGATACCCTTGCAAGTTATGATATTTATGTTACAGCCTACAAAAACGCAAAGAATGCGAAGGGAGAGCAAAATGCCGTTGCAATTATGGAAAGCAAGGAAGGGAATCTTGTTTCGACATATATTGTTTGCTATAGCAAATTGACAAGCCTTTTGTTGTCACTCCATGACATTGTGTCAAAATATGCTTTTGAAGGGGAGATGACTTTTGAGTTACAATCTCCGATTATAACCGCTGGACTTGCACAAAAAGCGATTTCTAATGTGTTCCTTGGTATAAGTAGAAATGAATGGCTGGACATTTATTCCACAACCAATCAAGATATAAAGAATTATGAAGATTATGTGAAAAATTCTCAAAGTTTTTCATCAAGTTTGGAAGTTACAGATATAGATTTCAAAAATTTTGTTAACAACATAAATTCGCTTGACACATACTTGTGGGCAAAAAATTATGAAGAGTATAATGCTACGCTTATTGGTGAAAAAAAATCCAAATCTGAAAAAGCATATTCCTATCTTGTAAATGAAATTGTCTACAAAGCATAATGATTTTTTAAAAACTATAATAAAGGAGAACTCTCTTGAAAAAAGTCTTATCATTGATATTGATTACAATGTGTTTGCTGAGTGTTGGCTTTCTCTCTGGGTGTGGTGGGGCAAAGTCTGCTGATGAAGTTAATGCACTGTTTAGCACTATGTGTGAAAATCGCACTGAAAACTCGTTTTTGTCCATTTCCGTTGACTCTTCAAAAGTTGTCCCAACGGGGACAGAACTTGATGACGACAAAGCATACATTTTCCCTCTTGTTTGTGAAAAATATTTGACAAGCGCAAGTGGTTTTGTGTTTGACATCGCAAGAAGGCAGGGCGGCAAACTTGTGATAAATTCAAATGGTTTTACAAACAAACAATGTGGTAAAATTTACACTTTGTTGGAGGCTTTTTCAAATTCTCTGAATTCATTGGACGAAGAAATTCAAGTTTTTGAAGAAAGCAAAGGAAACTTACACTATAAAGAACTTGTTGAGGCATACAACATAGCTGTGGGAAATGCTTTTAACCTAACTTTAACATACTCATCCATTTATCTTGAACATAATCCATTAGATTTTTCTTCTAGCGACAAACTTACAAATGATTCAATTAGGAATATGGTATGGCTAAAGTTGTGCTCGCTTGCGAAAGTATCTTTTGAATATGAAGTGTTAAATCAAACATATGAGCTTCCTTATAATGAAGTTCTTACGTGGTATAATGAGACAAACACTGTCAAGGGTATTTGTGAACTTGCATTTGAAACACTAAATAAGTTTAAAGACAGCCGAGATGTCTCATCACGAGTTTCATCAATAAACATTGAAGATACACAACATTATCTTCTAAATCTTTTGCAAAATGAGTCAAAGTTTGACAGGGAATATTCTCTTATGAAAAGTGCGTGTGCAAATATAAATGTGAAGGAATATTTAAGTCTTAAGACAGAAAATGACATAGAAGCCTACGTGGCGACACTCTCATCTTCACAACAATCAAGTGTCAAGGTTATTCAAGATTTTATGAGTACGAGATTTGTTGGAGCGCGCAATGGGCTAAATAACATTATGTCAAACATCGATAGCAACTAAAAGGATAAAATTATGGATTATATAAAATTAGCGAATATGCTTTTCCCCGAAGACTTGCCAACAATTGAAGAATGTTTTGCATGTTATCCAAAAAGGATTCTTCCTCAGGGGGCACAAGTTACTCGTGTTGCACCAAGTCCAACAGGTTTTTTGCATATTGGAACGGTGTATCAAGCTTTTATAAACAAACTTATTGCCTATCATTCGGGTGGGGTGTTTTTTATGCGACTTGAGGACACTGATTGTAAAAGGGAAGTGCAAAATGCGGGGGATATTGCCTATAATATGTTGTGCTATTTTGGGCTTAAGCCAGATGAGGGATATAGAGGCGGCAGTGAATCTCAAGTTGGCGAATATGGAGATTATGTGCAAAGCAAAAGACAGTCAATTTATATGGCATTTGCAAAACATCTTGTATCAATAGGCAAAGCATTCCCATGCTTTTGTCAAGTGTCTGGGAACAAGGAAGATGTGATAAAACGCAGAGAGGAGGAATTGGCTGAGTCCGATGATATTGACGGCAAAGATCCTTGCAGAGAACTTTCAATGGAACAAATTGAACATAATTTGGAACTTGGTATGCCATTTGCAATAAGACTTAAAAGCGAAGGCAATGGGGAGAAAAAATTTAAGTTTAAAGATGAAATTAAAGGCGAAAGAGAAATCAGAGAAAATACAAAGGATATTGTTATTTTAAAAAGTAATAAAATTCCACCTTACTCTTTGGCCCATGTGGTTGATGACACGTTGATGGGGACAACAATGGTTGTTAGGGGTGAGGAGTGGTACCCTTCACTTGCAGCTCATTTGGAACTTTTCCGAGCATTTGGACTGAAAGCACCAAAATATGCACACACGCCAGTCATTTCAAAAATTGATGATAATGGAAACAAACGCAAAGTTAGCAAACGAAAAGACAATGAGGCTGATGCAAGATATTTCGTGGAGCAGGGCTATCCTGTCGGCAGTGTTATGGAATATTTGCTCAATCTTATAAATAGTGATTTTGAAGATTTCCGCAGGGCAAATCCAGACAAATCTTATTATGAATTCCCATTTAAAGTTTCGAAAATTGGTTCAAATAATCCAATGTTTGATTTCCAAAAACTTGATGATTGCTCAAAGCAAGTTATTAGTCGATTTTCTGCTCAAGAAATCTACAATTTGCTTCTTGCATGGGCAGAAAAATATGACAAAAGTTTTTATGAAAAAATTGCAAATATGAAAGAGTTTTGCATAAAACTTTTCTCTATTGACAGAGAGGGCAAAAACCCAAGAAAAGACATATCCAAGTGGAGCGAAGTGGAAGGGCTTTATAGTTATATGTTTTATTCTTTGAAGGACAAAGACCTGTTGGAATATGACTTTGACAACAAGTTTACTCCGGAAGAAATTATTGCAGCTCTTAAAGCCTATAAAAAAATTTTTGACTTATCCGATGACAAGCAAACATGGTTTGACAAAATAAAATCTTTGTGCACGCCGCTTGGCTTTGCTGACAATATGAAAAATTATCGTCAAAATCCAGAGAATTATCGCGGAAGTGTTGCAGACTTAAGTGGAATCATTCGTGTTGCTCTCACGACAAAACGCAACACCCCAGATTTGTATTTTCTTATGCAACTTTTGGGAAAGGATGAAATTATTTCAAGGCTTGACAGTGTGATAGGGCTTCTTTCAAAAAAACTTTTAAAATAACATAAACTAATTAAAAAAGAGGTGAAAAAATGATTGTTTTAAAAAATTTTTCTAAATTATTTTCAACTTTGGGTCAAATAATGGCATTTTTGACCATAATTTTATTGGGGCTTATCTATATAAATCAAGCACTTCCCGTGGCGATTTTGCCTGAAAATTTTTACAATACCTTGCTTAACATAAAGGAATATGCTGTCATTCTAACAATCACAATGTGTGGTTTGGCATTTGCTTGCAAAAGGTCGCTATTCATTTTTATTCCTTTTTGCTTGTTAGCAATTTGTGCTTTAGCACTTTATTCCATCACTGTAATTCAAGGCTAAAAATATTTCCTCACATTTTGTGAGGATTTTTCATATTTTTAGAGGTTGTCCTCATAAACATAAAAATATGAAAAGAAATAATTTTGTAAAAAAGTTTTTATCTATATTTTTGTGCATCGCCACAATTTTGAGCATTTGTCTTGTTTTGCCGGGGTGCAAAAAGGAAAACTCACTTGATGAAGTTAGCAAGACGCTTTCTTCATATTCTTTGGCGCTTGATTTTGACGATGGGACAAAGGTTCTTTCTGGCTGTGAAACTTTAAACTATAAAAACAAAACCGAAACAACACTCAAAACACTAGAGTTCCACCTTTATCCAAATGCGTTTAGAAATGATGCAAAGTTTAGACCTGTCAGCACACTTACACAAGGGAAAGCGTATCCAAATGGTTTTTCAGAAGGTAAAATTGACATAAAATCTGTTGCAGTGGATGGACAAAATGTTCAGGTAGATATCGGTGGAAGTGACAAAAATATGCTTATTGTGCCTCTTTCTGAAGAACTTTTCCCAAACGATGAAGTAACAATTCAAATTGAATTTACATCGCTCCTTCCAAATTGCAATCACAGATATGGTTATGGTGAAAACACATATAATTTTGGCAATTTTTATCCTATTGTTGCAAAATATGAACAGGGGGAATTTAAGCAAGATAATTATGGGGCTAATGGTGATCCATTTTATAGTGATATGGCAAATTATTCTGTTAAGTTGACTTACGATTCTTCCTTTACACTTGCTTCAACAGGCAATCAACAAGCCCAATCAACACAAAACAACAAAACGACAGTCAACATTTCTGCACAGGCTGTCAGAGATTTTGGCTTCGTTTTAAGCAAAAATTTCACAGTCATCAGCAAAAAAACAGGCAAAACAACTGTAAAATATTATTATTATGATGATGACAAAGCTCAAGAAAGTTTGCAGGCAGGAGTTGATGCTATTGAAACATTTAATAACCTTTTTGGAGAATATCCATATGAAAACTATTCAATAGTCAAAACAAATTTTGTTCATGGCGGAATGGAATATCCAAACCTTGTTTACATTTCTGACGAGTGTGGAACACACGAAGATTATATCAACGTGATAGTCCACGAAACTGCTCATCAATGGTGGTATAATTTGGTGGGGAGCAACGCTTGTGAATATGCATGGATGGATGAAGGACTAACAGAATTCTCAACTTTACTTTTTTATAGACACAACAATGCAAAATATCCAAAAGATACAAAAGAAAGTCTTGATGCTTCGCTTTCAAGTTTTCTACTCTTTGCCGATATTTGCAAAAGTGTCTACGGCAAATTTGATTCTTCAATGAGTCGCAATGTCAATGATTTTTCAAGCGATATGGAATATACCTACATAACTTATGTCGAGGGAGTTTTGTTTTTTGACAATCTAGAAGAGAATGTGGGAGAAAAGAATTTTTTGAAAGCATTAAAGCAATATTTTAGACAAAATGAATTTAAAATTGCAACGCCAGAAGATATGATTTCTGCATTTGAACTTGTGACAAAACGTGATATGCAAAATTTCTTTAATTCCTGGGTACAAGGCAAAGTTATTTTGCAACAATGTAAATAATTTTCTAAATTTACAAATTTTGTTTTTGACGGAATTGATGGAAGTGTGCTAAAATATTTTTGTAAATGGAGAAATTATGAGAACGGCTAGTCTTTCAAGCGGGAGCAAAGGGAATAGCGTATTTGTTGAGTCTGCAGAAACAAGAATTCTAATTGATGATGGTTTGTCCCTCACAAACATTGAGTCAAGACTGAGAACCATTGATGTTGACCCGACAACAATTGATGCGATTTTGCTTACGCATGAGCACACAGACCACATTGGTGGCATAAAGTTTTTTTTAAAAAAACATAGGAATGCAAAAGTCTATATTCCTTCCTTTGTGAAGGATTTTTGCTTGCCGGGGGTAAGTGGACTCCCTTATGGTCAAATTGAGTGGTTTTCATCAAGTGATTTTTTCATAAAAGACATCACGGTGTCCTGCTTTGTGCTTCCACACGACAGCCATTTTTGTGTGGGGTATAGTCTATATTTTGACGGAAGGAAAATCAGTTATGCAACGGACCTCGGGTTTGTATCCGACAGCACACTTAAAAGTCTTGCAGGCAGCGACATTCTTTTTTTGGAAAGCAATCACGATGAAAATTTGCTTTTGCAAAACCCCAAATACCCAGCAAAAACGAAAAAGAGAATTTTGGGAGACCATGGCCATTTGTCAAACACTTCCTGTGCGAAAACAATCGCTCAACTTGTTCCAACGGGAGTAAAACAAGTGGTGCTTTCGCACTTAAGCGAAGAAAACAACACTCCAACTCTAGCTTACACAACGATCAAAAATTATCTTAAAACGAAAGGAATTGAAGAGGGGAAAAATGTTTGCGTTGATGTTGCTTATCAAAATAAAGTCGGCACAGTGTTTACACTTTAATTTTTTTGCCCATAAGATTTGCAATAAATTGCAGCGTGTGTTAAAATTGTATTATGAAACAGATTGAGAAAAGAAATTGGAATTTTAATAATGCTTCACTGGCATATGCATTCGCAATTGTGGGTTATTTTTGCGCGTCAATAATTTTGACAATAGTTGTGTTATCTTTAACTCCGCAAGCCATTTCAAATCCAAATGAGATAAATGAAACTTTATCAAAGCCTTGGGTGACCTATCTTAACGTTATTCTTTCAGAATTATCTTTTTTTCTTGTTTTTTTAATTTGTAACAAGAAATTTAAAAAAGATATCCTTGTTACAAGTAGAATAAAATTTAAACCAGATGCACTTATTATTATAGGGACAATTTTTGGAGCAGGGATTTTGTTTTTTGGGAGCATGAATGTCTCAGAATTGTTTACCTATTTGTTTTCAACATTCGCTAAAGGAGCTTCAGAAATTTCTGTCCCGCTGGACACCTTTGGACAATTTCTAATAGCAGTTTTTTTGCTCGCCATTTTGCCTGCTGTGTGCGAGGAATTCCTGTTTAGAGGAGTTATTTTCCAAGGACTGAAAAACAAATTTAATGGTCCTTTGGCAATCGTTCTCAGTGCGTTACTTTTTGCTCTGATACATATGTCAATTTACCAAACATTACATCAATTTGTTCTTGGGGTTGTCCTCGCAACGCTTGCATATTTTACTGGTACCATTGCATATGGAATGTTGTTTCATTTCTTAAATAATTTTTTTGTTGTGTTTCTCGCCTATGTCTTTCCAAACACAAATTTTGTTTTTACAACTTGGGGAGCAAAGGAAGTTTTGTTTTCTCTTGCGATCTTTTTTTTAACTGTTTTGATAGTCGCATTGCTATTTTATTTTTTGAAAGAAAAAAACAAAAAACAGGCACAAAATTCAAGCAATTTTAAACAACTTTCTTGGCAAGAGATAATTGCTGAAAAACAGCAATTATGCGACCTTTATGAAATATCTGCTGAAGGGGACTCGATGACTGAAACTATAGGGAATTCATCATCTAAAGATGAAATGTTGAAGGATAATTCACAAAAACCGTGCCACGACAATACTTTAGGAATTATCTTGCTTTCTGCAAGCATCGCGGTGACTGCCCTTATGTGGATTTTAAATTCCTTTTAAGAAGGTTGAATTTATTGGAGGAAAAATGAAGAAACATTCGCTACTTATATCAACTGCATTAACATATTTTGTCTTGCTTGCCATGTTCATTTTGGTAAGGTTATCTTTTTTGTATATAGAGATTGAATCCGAAATTGCAATCAAATTTTTTGATCTTGGAATGAATATTTTAGTGCAAGTTGGAGTTATGTTTTTGCTTCCGGTTTTAATGTTTTCAAATCTTCGCAAACAATCGACAAAGCAAACACTAAAAGAATTTGGATATAATCCGATAAGTGTGAAATCTATACTTATTTGCATAGCAATGGGGGTTTTGTGCTATTTCCTAAACTTGTTCATTGCATCGTTCTTCAGCTCAATTATTCATTTTTGTGGTTATGAGGATGTCCCAAGCATCTCATATTCAACAAGTGGAGATTATTCCTTTGGGGCATTTTTACTCCAAGTTTTAATTGTTGCAGTACTTCCTGCAATTTGCGAAGAAACAACTCACAGGGGACTTCTTCTTCGAGGGCTATCATCCATGGGAGTGGTGAAATCAGTTGTGTTGTCCTCAATTTTCTTTGGGCTTATGCACATGAGTATTTCACAGTTTTTTTATGCAACTATTCTTGGCTTTATCATTGCACTTTCCGTGGTCATCAGCCGAAGCATCGTTCCGGGAATGATTATTCATTTCATGAACAATTTTTTAAGCACATATTTTTCATATGCCAAAGCAAATAACTGGGTTGGCAGTTCTCTAAACGAGTTCATTTATAGTTTCCTTTTTGGTGGGTCAAATATGATTGGTCATTTTGTTTCTGTCGTTTTGTCTTTGACTGTAATTTTGGGGCTTTTAATTTATCTTTTTGTTGCATTGCTTAAAGAAACCAGAATAAAGAGCGTGCAGAAGATGTTGAATGAAATCCAAGAAATGAATACAGAAATTTCCTCGTTCCCTCAATCCTTTGGTGAAAATGGAAATCTTCTGAACTTGCATTTTTTAAATAAACTTATGAGTGAGTACAACATAAATGGTTTGGGAAGTATGATTTTTACTGATTTGGAGCAAAAACCGATTAAAAGCACCCCATTTGAAAAAGTTTGCGTCGCATCATGTCTTGTTTTGGGGATTTTGGTTACTATCTCGACATTTGCATGGGGGATTTTGTAATGTTCAAAATCAACATCGTTTGCACAGGCTCACTTAAAGAAAAATATTTTATTTCCGCACAAGAAGAATATTTAAAACGTCTCAAAAAGTTTTGTGAAATCAAAATTTTTGAATTTGCAGAAGAAAAATTGCCACAAAATCCATCTGCAAGTGAAATCGAAAAAGCTCTTGACAAGGAATATGAAAAATATCTCCCTGTTCTTAAAGGGAAACTTTTTGTTTGTGCAGTTGAAGGGAAAGAGTTCTCAAGTGAAGAATTTTCTTGTTTGCTCAAGAGAAACCTTGATGAAGTTGGTGTCGTCACGTTTTTGATAGGTAGTTCATATGGGCTTTCAAACAAAGTAAAATTAAATGCAACCCTTGTGTCATTTTCCAAAATGACACTTCCTCATCATTTGGCACGCATTATGCTAGAGGAGCAAATTTATAGAGCCTTTTCTATTTTAGGGAAAACTCCTTACCATAAATAATTTTGTGTCAAATGTCTTTGTTTTTTCATAAAAAATTTTATGGAAAATTTGTGGAGAAAAATACAATTTGAAATTGCCGAACTAAAAAAACGTTGCAATTATTTTTGCTATGGCAAAAGTGAGAACGATGAGCCTCTGTGGGCATTTAAATTTGGGAAGGGAAAAAGAAAAATTTTGGTGCAAGGGGCAACTCACGCACGAGAATTTATCACAACATTTTATCTTTTAAAATTATGCCGATATTTGTCACAATTGGATTTGCAAGGTGTCGTAATTGTCTGTCCACTTGTCAACCCAGATGGAGTAAAGCTTTGCCTTTGTAAAGAAAAATCAGTCAAAGGGAAATACAAAAAGATAGCTAGAGAAATCTTTGGGAATTGTAAACCTGAGCTTATAAAATGCAATGCTCGAGGGGTTGATATAAATGTGAATTTTGATGCGAATTGGGGCGGAGGAAAAAGGAATTTTTTTGGCTATCCCACGTCTGAAAATTACATTGGCAAGTTTCCTGCCAGCGAAAGCGAAACGAAGTCCCTTGTTCGTTTGGTTAAGAAATTTTTGCCTAATGCAACAATTAGTTATCATGCAAAAGGTGAAATTGTTTACTATGGATTTATGGATAAAAAATTGGGGAAAATTGATAGAAATTTGCTCAAAATCATAACTGTCGAAACAGGATATAAGCCTTGCAAAACTAAAAACAGTTGTGGCGGATTTAAAGACTTCTGCCTTGAAAAATTGAATATACCATCATATACAATTGAAGTCGGAAATGATGAGCTATATCACCCCCTTGGACTTGAAACTTTGGACGAAATTTTCGCACAAAACAAGGACATAATTCCCAAGATGTTGAAATATTTGAATAATGAAAAATAATTTTGCAAGTATTGTCACCAAAACTTGATTATATCTTTTTTGTGTGATAAAATATTTATATGAACGTAAAGTTTATGGAAATGGCACTTCGCGAGGCACAAAAAGCCTGTGATGAAGGAGAAGTCCCAGTGGGGGCTGTGATAGTTAAAGATGGCAAGGTCATATCCCGTGCAAGAAATATGAGAGAAAACAAGCAAAACGCCCTTTGTCATGCGGAGATTTTGGCAATTGATAAGGCATGCAAAAAGCTTAAATCTTTCAGACTTGATGGCTGTGAAATTTATGTCACACTTGAGCCTTGTCCAATGTGTGCAGGGGCTATTTGTGGGGCGAGGTTGTCTGGAGTAATTTTTGGAGCAAAGGACAAGCAATATGGCTGTGCGGGGAGTAAACATAATTTTTTTACTGACCCCGATTTTGAACATCTCGCCACTGTCACTGGTGGGGTTATGGCGGATGAATGTTTGGCAATTTTAAAAAAGTTTTTTTCTAATGCTAGAAAGCGAAATAAAGTAACAAAACTTATTGGCGAAACTGCGGAAGTTTTGCCACAAAAGCTATCTACAAAACTCAATCAAAATGTGGATAAGTGTTTGCGTTTTTCAGAAGCCGATTTGCAAGAATGTAAAATTTGTGGGGGATTTTATTCTTGCATTGTGACCAAAGTTGCTGAAAAATATGTTGTTTTGGGCATAGTGAGGGCAAAAACGGAAAATATTATAATTTTGGGAGACCAAATGAGTGAGCAAGAGCTGGTTGATTTCGCAAAATCAAAATTTTCTGTGGGGAATAAACTTGTTACAAAAACAGCGAAATATATGCTTTAGAGGTTGAATTTTTGTTCAATCAAATATACTTTGCAAAACCAAAATAATTTATGAAAACGTATTTGTAAAAAATGGGGGAGAAAATGGAAGAATTTGTGCTTGAAAGTGATGTTTTGACAGAATTTGAATTTGAAGCACCAAAGGAACAAAACATCAGAGTTGTTATTCTTGAAACGGAAAAGTTTTTGGAAATTGAGAAACAAGATTTAATGGGCCTTACAAGTCTTGAATGGGTGAAAGATGTCGCATGTCAAGAGTTTGAAAAAAACAAGGTCCACGTGGCAAAAATTATGAAAAATCAAAATGTATTAGATGTTGTTTTGCCTTTTGCAAAAGACAAGGATGACTACATTGTTGTTTTATATGCGGACACCCCCCTTTTGCAAAGCACACAGGTGAACGATGCAGTGGAGTATGCCACAACAAAATCGCTTGACTATTGCAAATTGCCACGAGGTGGAGTATTCAAAGTTAAGTCAGCAAAATTGAATAAATTTGAGTTTACAAGCGAAGCAAGCTTTTTCCCAAAAGAAAGTTTTTACACCGTCTTTGACAACAAAACATTGTCTGTCGCAAGGGAAGTGTTACGAGATAGGATTGTGTCAGATTTTCAGCGAAAGGGAGTGAATATTTTATTCCCAAAGTCAACACAAATAGATTTTACAGCACAAATAGAGAGTGGTGTTACAATTTTCGGTGGTAATGTGATAAAAGGCCATAGTCTTGTAAAAACAGGGACAATTTTGCGAGAAAACAACATGATTTTGAATGCTTTAATTGGTGAAAATTGTGACATAATATCGTGTTATTTGAAAAATGCAAAATTGAAAAAAAACACAAAATTGGGACCATTTGTTTCAATGATTTCTGATTAAAAAGACTCAAAAAATGTGAAATTTTTATGCAAAAATTGGCGAAAAAACGCCAAAATTTCAACAAAAAACACATAAAAAACACATAAAAAACACATAAAAAACACA
>CAYLWT010000008.1:6111-26415 GCA_964387705.1 uncultured Christensenella sp. | reverse complement strand
TATTGTGAAAATTAGATAAAAAAAAGGAATAAAAAAATGAAAATTGTTGTGGGGCTTGGGAATCCAGGAAAAGAATATGATAAAACATATCATAACATTGGCTTTATGGCTGTTGACAAGTTGGCAAAAAAAATGGGGATAAGTGTGAATAAAGGCAAGTTTAATTCGCTTTATGGTATGGGTAAATTGGGAAATGAAATTGTTGTTATTGTAAAACCACTTACATACATGAACTTATCGGGGCAAGCGGTGAAAAGTTTTGCCAAATTTTACAAAGTTTTGCCAGAGGATATTTTTGTTTTTTGTGATGACATTGACCTTGAAAAAGGCGTGGCTAGATTTAAGGAACACGGAAGTGGGGGAACTCATAATGGGCTTAAAAATATTGTTTGGGAACTTGGAAGCGAAAATTTTAGAAGAATAAAAATCGGGGCGGGTAACGACAAAAGTATCGACTTGAAAGACTATGTTTTAAGCAAAATTGATGAGGAAAGTTTGGAAAAAATTGATAGTGCTATTGATGAAGGGATTGAGAAATTTTTGAAATTTGTTAGTTCTCAAAATAATTGATAAATGTCAAAAATGTTTGAAACTAGCAAAACATAAAAAAAAACAAGGGAACTTGATAAATGGATAGATTAAGGGCAAAAATTGCAGGGATAAAGGGATATAGGACAGCAACGATTAGTGGGCTGAATGATGGGGAAAAAACATTTTTGCCCTATTTTTTTGGTGGGAAAAATTTGGTGATTGTATCAAATCGTGATGCCATGGACAATTTTGTTTTTAATCTGGAAGCATTGGGGCAAAGAGTTGTAAGTTTTGCGGGAAAACTTCCACAAATAATTTCTTTTGCAGAGAGAAACTCTCAAAATTTTAAAGACTTTTGTAACAATTTGAGAACTTTCGCCTTGGGAGAATTTGATTGTGTGGTGGTGACGTCAGATTTTTTATTTCAAAAATTGCCAGATAAACGATATGTTTTGGAACATATTTTGAGGCTTAAAAAGGGGCAAGAAATTGAAATTGATTGGTTGATAAAGCAACTTTGCAAAATGGGATATGTGCGAGTTGAAATGGTGTCATCGGAAGGCGAATTTGCGTTGAGGGGTGACATTGTGGATGTTTTCCCATTGGGTGAAAAAGTGGCATGTAGACTTAGTTTCTTTGACAATGAAATTGAAGATATAAATCAATTTGACCCTGTGACATTTAAGTTGATTAAAAAACAATGCAAAGTGGAAATTGGTTTTTGCTCGCTAGTGGATAAAGACTGTTTTGAGGACATTGATAGCCAAGTGAAAAAGGATATGGCAAGGTTGAAATTGTCGGATGAAAGTATGCTTAGATTGAGCGAGGTTGTAAATGCGCAACTTGAATCTTTTGACACAGGAATCAACGCGTCAAGTTCCTTTTTTCTTCCTTTTGCAAATTATTTTGATGCAAATATTTTTGATTATCTTCCGCAAGAGGCAACGATATTTTTTGATGAGCCAAAACTCATATTGGATAGGATTTCTGTGGTGGGGGAAGAAAACACAAACTCGTTTTTGGAATTGTCCCTAAAGGGCGAATTTTTGCCAAAACAGATGGAATTTTACTTTGATAAAAAAAATGTTTTTGTGGGGGCTGATAGGTTTAGAGAGGTGGCTTTTTCAAGACTCGTTTCGCAAAACAAAATTTTTGGAAGTGAAAGGATTGAAAATTTTGTTTGCCAACCTGTTGCTCGATATGTGGGGAAGTTTATTGACCTTAGAGCAAAAGTCCTAAATCTTGTTAAAAATCATTGGAGTGTTGTTATCGCGACAAAAGATTTGCCAACGAGAAATAGGTTAAGGGGGCTTTTGGAGGAAGTTTCGCTTCCTTGTTATGATGTAAACTCATTGGAAGAAGCAACAAGTGAGGGGATATATTTTTTTAACAAAAATATTTGGCTGTCGGCGAATTTTGAAATGGAACGATTGCTTGTTGTTGGGTCAAAAGATTTGGTTGGACATCAGGTGGTGAAACAAAATAAAATTGTTGAAAATGGGCCCAAATTTTTGCCAAAAGTGGGAGAGTTTGTTGTTCATGAAGTTCATGGTGTTGGCAAATGCATTGGCATAAAGCGAATGAAAATTTCGAGTGCTGAGAGAGATTATATTATCATTGAATATAAGGATGGAGATTTGCTTTATTTGCCAAGCGAAAACGCCGATATGCTTAGCGGTTTTGTGGGGGAGGCTGAACCAAAGTGCAACAAAATTGGAGGAACGGAATTCTTTAAGATAAAACAAAAAGTTAAGTCGTCAATTAAAAAGGCGACATTCGATTTGCTGAAGGTTTATTCTGAAAGAATGAATTTGAAGGGATATGTTTATCCTAAGGATAGTTATTTGCAAAAAGAATTTGAGAATGCTTTTCAATATGATTATACCCCTGACCAATTGCTGGCCATTTCAGACATAAAACATGATATGGAAACGGGGCAAATTATGGATAGGCTTATTTGCGGGGATGTCGGTTTTGGCAAAACAGAGGTGGCATTGGTGGCGGGTTTTAAGGCTATTCAAGAGGGAAAGCAAGTGGCTATTGTTTGCCCAACAACAATTTTAAGTGAACAACATTTTGCAACGGCAACCTCTAGGATGAAAGATTTTATGGTGCGGGTGGCAGTGCTGAACAGATTTAAAACCAAAAAGGAACAAGAGCAAATTCTGCACGACCTTGCTGAGGGGAAAATTGACCTTATTTGCGGTACGCATAGGCTTCTTAGCAAAGATGTTAAATTTAAAGATTTGGGACTTCTTGTTATTGATGAGGAGCAAAGATTTGGGGTTGAGGATAAGGATAAGTTGAAAAATATTAAGAAAAATGTTGATGTTTTGACACTTTCGGCAACTCCTATCCCTAGAACACTTTATATGTCGCTGAGTGGCATAAGAGATGTGAGTTATTTGAATTCACCGCCACAGAGAAGAAAATTGATTCAAACTGCGGTGATTGATTATTCGGACAATTTGCTCGTTTCGGCTTGCCAGAAGGAACTTGCTCGTGGGGGGCAAGTGTTGATTGTGTATAATCGAGTGGAAACAATAACAAATTTTTATAGGCACGTGCAAAATCTTCTTCCAGAGGCGAAGATTGGCATTGCGCATGGGCAAATGTCAAGCAAGGAACTTGAACAGGCAATTTATGATTTGTATTCGCACAAGACACAAATTTTGATTAGCACTGTTCTCATTGAAAATGGCATAGATTTGCCGAGCGCAAACACACTTTTTGTGGTGGATAGTGATAAGTTGGGACTCAGTCAACTTTATCAACTACGTGGAAGAATTGGAAGAAGTGACATTGAGGCATATGCATATTTCAGTTTTGCAAGCAACAAAATTTTGACACAAGATGCTTATAAAAGGCTGGATGCTCTTATGGAATTTAGTGATTTTGGCAGTGGGAGTAAAATCGCGATTCGTGACCTTGAAATTAGAGGTGCGGGAGATGTGTTGGGCAGAACGCAACATGGACATATGCAACAAGTGGGATATGATATGTTTGTTAAACTTCTTAAAGAGGCAGTGGGTGAATTGAAGGGGGAACAAACTGAACAACATCGAGAAGTAAAAACTGATATTTCTCTTCAAGCCTTTGTGCCAGAGAGTTTTATCCCTTCAAACGAGTCAAGGATTTCGCTTTACACCAAAATTAGTAGGATTTCAAGCGAAAAGGAATATAATGACCTTTTGGAAGAAATTAAAAATGCATATGGCATAGTGCCAAATTCTGTTAAACAACTTTGCACTGTTGGTCTTGTGAAAAACATTGCTCAAAAGATAGGTGTAAAAAGAATAACTCTTAACGATTTTTCTTCGCAAGTTGTGTTTTATGAGGATATTAAACCTGAACTTGCAAAATTTTTGTCCACTGCACATGCAGATTTTGTTCAAGGTGACACAAAGACAATAGTCACCATCAAAAAAGGGAATTCTGTTGAGGAAAGTCAAAAAATTCTTATCAAATTTTTGCAAAATTGTAACAAAGCGGCGGCAATTGTTTGATTTGTGTAATAGATTTGATATTCTTGGCAAAAATTGTGCATAAGAGCCAAAAAAAGTTTTGAATAAAAGATTGCTTTTAGTTTTAAAATGATATATAATAATTTTTGTCTTATAGGCAAATTATATTGGAGAATTTTATTGTGAAAAAGAAATTAGCTACTTTACTTGTATTTGTATTTGCGTCAATTTGTGTCCTTCTTACTGGGTGCAATCTTTTTGATACGAATAATTATGCGGCTTTGTCGTCCATCGTGGCAACATGTGGCGATGTTAGTGTTAGTAGGGAGGAACTTATAACCGCCTACAATTCGTGGGGATATTATTATACTTATTCGCAGTATGGCGGGCTTTCAAGGGAAGGTTCTTTGAAGCAGACAGCTTCTGACCTTATTGACCAAAAATATTTAATTAAGAACATTGACGACCTTGTTGCGAAGTCCAAACTTGATACAAGTGATAAAAATTATGATGCGACCTATGCTTCTTTGGAACTTGACGCGGAAGATTATCAATATATTGTCGGCGAAGTTTGGGAATATATTGATGACACATTGGCGGTTTACAAAACTGAAGTGAGAAAGGAACTTGGGCTTACTGTGTCAGAATTTGACGAGGAAGATGAGGAGTCTGTGACTTATTCTCCACAATCACAATATGAAACAAAATTTGAAAAAGTTGAAATCGATGGGGCTACAAAAGATGAACTTGCTGTTCGCAAGGTTCTTAAACTTAATGAAGATGAAACAGTTGAACATTCGGATATTTCCGACAACTTGGGAAGTGAAAAACTTGCTCGTGAGTATGCAAAAACTTACAATTATTCCGTTCGAATTCATGCCAACAACAATGATTATAAAAAACTCGTTTGGTCAAAGTATATTTCTGCTCTAAAATCTTCTCAAAAGAATTATGGTTATAGTGACATGACAACGAAAGCCGTTTTTGAAAGAGAAGTTGACAGACTTATTACAAGCAATATTACATCAAGAAAACTGACCAAATTCCAAGAATTTATTGAAAATAGAAGCGGATTTGATGCAATAGAATATAATGATGAAACTCGTTATGCTATGACTGATGAAATGCTTCAAAAAGTGGTTGATAAATACAAGAAAGTTTATAAAAGCAATTATAAAGCTTATGCTTTGGCAAAAGAGAGTTACAACAAATCTACAGCAACGGACAAAAAGAATTCTTATCTTTCAGCACTTGCAAGCACTTCAAGCAGAGGAAATTATGTGTATTACGGCGATTCGGATGCTGAGAAAATGATTACTGTTACTCACATTCTTATAAAACTTACGTCCGATGAAATTGAGGATATCGAAGACATTGAAGAAGATACATCATATCTTAATGAAGAACAGAGGGAAACTGCAAAGAATAATATAATTTATGGGGCAAAAGCTTACGAACGTGATGATGAGGGGCATGATAAGGTTGATGAGAATGGCGAAAAAGTTTACATTACGATTAAAGACCTTATTTCAGAAGTGCAAAATGCAGTTGATGCTGAAACCTCTATTGAAAAGAAAATTGAAGTTTTCAACAAATATCTTTACAAGTATAATGTTGATAGTGGCATAATAAATGCAGAATTTGATTATGTTGTAGGGGCAACTGAAACTTCAAGCATGGTGGAAGATTTCACAAAGGTTTCAAGAGAACTTTATGAAAAAGGCGTAGGCTCTGTTGGTGTTGCATATAACAGTGATTCAAACTATTCTGGCGTTCACATTGTGCTTTGCACTGGAGTGCTTGAAAATACGTTTAATAGTGAGGATGATCTTGTAAATTTAACAACAGATAACGTATTTGATAAGCTTTCGACAAAAACATCTATTTCATACAATGAAACAATTTTTGAATATTTCTATGACCTTGTTGCTAGTGACAATTATTCAACATATCAATCAGAACTCTTGACATCTCTTAAGAGTGGGAAAAGTCTTGAGTATGTCACAGCAAATTTCAGTGACTTGTTTTGATAAGGTTTCGCGATTATGACTTGCTGTGGAGTTCCAAGCAAGTCATTTGCAACTTTATTGAGTAAAAATTGCTATAAAATTCTAAATAAACCTATGATAAAATACTATAAAAAGATATATAAACATATAAAAGCAGAAGAAATTGAGTAAAAATGAAAAAATCGCTAAGGCGAAATATGTATTAAAGAGGATAAAATGTCCACAAAAACAAAAATTAAATCTAGGAGAGAGATTTCTCCAACAATAAAAACTGCATATTATAAACGTGGGAAATTGGCCCGTGTTTTTGCAAATTATGGGGCAAGCGTTTCGGTGAATGATGTTTATACAGTTGTTCCTCCTCGAAAACCGCTTGGACTTTGTGATGAAACAGAAATGGAATATGCAAGTTTACCAACAGGGGACAATTCTCCAAAGGCCAAAAAGAAAAAAAGGTGGCTGAATATATTATATTTTGCATTAAACATTGGAGTTATTGCTCTTGTGCTTGGAATTCAGCTTTCAAAAGAACAAAATCCATTGGAATCACTTTCTGAAATCCAAAATGCGAACTTGTGGTTTATTTTTGCGGCTTTTGGTTGCTTTGCAATTGGAATGTTATTGGAGCAAATTAGAATAAGTTGTTTGGTAACAAAGACAACAAAAGTTTTTAGGCCTGCACTTAGTTATAAAGTGGCGGCCCTTGGTAGATTTTATGATGTTATAACTCCACTTAGCACAGGGGGACAACCTTTTCAAATTTTGTATATGTCAAAGTATGGAATAAAGGTTGGCGAGGGAGTGTCCATTGCAATGGGCAAATACATTTTCTCTCAAATAGTATTTTTCTTGTGGGTGACATTTTTCCTTATGAGGAATCTGCTTTTGGGTGGTGTCCAAAGTGTTTCTTCTGTTGCGGGAGGGGTTGCTGCGACTTTCAGCTGGATTGGATATGTGGTTTTGGCCGTGGTTATTGTGACAATTCTTTTGATTTCTCTTAATAGAAGAATAGGGGCCGGTTTTGTTGTGGGGATACTTAAGTTGCTCAGCAAAATTCATATTGGAAAGTTTAGAATTATCAAGGATTACAAAAAATCGTTTAGAAGCGTTATGCGTACTGTGAATATTTGGCAAACCACTACAAAACAATACAGCAAATCCCCTTGGGTGTTGTTTGCATCTCTCTTTGGTTCGTTGGTGTTTTATGTAGTCAACTATAGCATGCCTTTTTTCCTTTATTGTGCCTTTGCGGGTTGGCATCCAGAAATGTGGGTTGAAATTGTAACCATTGCGGTTATGATTGATATGGCTTCCGCATTTAATCCAATCCCAATGGGGACTGGAACTGCTGACCTTTCGTTCACAGCATTTTTCTCATCGCTGTTTGCGGCAGTGGGGCTTGGCGCTGGGGTCCAAATTTGGGCGCTTTTGATTTGGCGTTTCTTTACGTATTATATATTCATTCTTCAGGGGTTTTTTGTTTTTGTTTATGATATTGCAATTGGTGATAAACGATTGGAAAAGAACAAAGAGTATTGGGCTATTCCAGTGCGAGAGAGAAGAAAAATTAAGGCAGAAATAAAAGCTAGAGTTCAAAAATAGATGGATTTTCGACCAATTGTGCGACACAAAAAACAGTTAAACTCTTGATAAATACTATGCAAACAGGAAAACTGACCATTCGGTCGGTTTTTTTGATGTTGTTAAATTATATGGAGTAAAGTTAAAATTAAATCATCTAATTTTATTTAGCAAAATGTTTAGGATTTTTTAAAGTGGCAATAAATGTGTTGGGGGAAAAATGAGAAAACTTTCAACGTCAGCATGGCTTAGGATTGCGGTATACTTTGTGCTTTTATCATTACTTTTGTTTTCGATGGCAGGACTTTGGGCAAAGGATAGTTTTTATGATTATTTTTCCAAATTTGATGGGGTGAAATTTTGCTACATATATAATTGTTCAAATGATGAAATAAATGCTACAAACAAATCGCTACTTCCTGCTCATATTGTGAAGAATGGTCATTATCTTTTTGTATATTCCAATGATAATTTTTATAAAGATGTTAAATTTAAACAGGGGAAGATAAGTGGGGATATAAATAGATATATTAGTATTGTTAGTGCTCTTAATTTGAGAAATTGTTGTACAAAAAAAGAAGGCGGAATAATCGCTACTTATGGCTTTGCAAGTGAGTTTGGTGAATTTAGATGGGTAGATAATAAAAAGGTAAATTTGCATATAGTTTTTTCCAATGGAGAAATAACTTTTGGTTCGCCGCTCATTTATGGTTCGTATTGAATGATTTATGTCTTATTGTTTTTGTTGTGATTTGATAGATTTTAAAAAGAAATGTTCTGTTTCAATTATGTAGTTCACAGACCGAAAGGCTTGTCGCTTATAAGGAGTATAAAATTTTAGTTATATTCTCTAAAGACGTGAAAAATGGCGGATTTTGGCGAATAAATATCTTAAAATATATGTTTAGATTTCCTCGTGCTGTCAATAATTTGGGCGAGGAGGAAAATATGAAAAAAATTGATTTTAGGGGGCTTTGGCAAAGATACAAAAGAGCAATTGTTTCATCGTCAATTTGTCTTTTGGCTGTTGTGCTTGTGGCGGTAATTTCGGCGACGAGTTTAAATAGTACCAAAAGTTTTAAAAATGATGAGGTTCAGACGAGTGCTCCAACATCAATCACCTTTGTTCAGCCAGTGAAAGACGGCGAGGTGATAAAAGATTATTCCAACAAGACTCTCAAATACAATTCAACATTGAAGCAGTGGGAGGCCCATAAGGCCATTGATATTAAGGGGGTTGAAGGCTCAGATGTCGTTGCTGTGGCAAATGGAGAGGTCATTTCTGTTGAATCGGATTATCTTACGGGAACGGTTGTAACTATAAAACATAGTGATAAGTTGCAAACAGTTTATGGCTCGCTTGACGAAAAAGTTGAGGTGAAAGTTGGCGATCGAGTGATAAGCGGTCAAAAAATTGGAACAATTTCTACCAGTGCAAAGAACGAGGCGAAAGATGGGGCGCATTTGCATTTTGAAGTTCTGCTTGATGGGATTAAAGTTGACCCAAATCTTTATTTAGAAAATTCTAACAAATAACGAAAAAAAATTAAAAATTGCTTTACTATTATTTTTCAATGAGTTATAATATTAGCGTAATTTAAAACTTTTGGAGGATATTATGACCCTAGACAAAGTTAAGCAAATGCTTGCAAATCAACTTAATGTGCAGGTAGAAAAAATTAACGAGGATTCAAAACTTATTGAAGATTTGGGCGCTGATTCGCTTGACATGATTGAAATGCTTATGTCGCTTGAAGAAGAATTTGGAATTAGTGTTCCAGATGATAAAGTTGAAGATCTTAAGACTGTTGGCAACATTGTCGCTTTTATTGATAGTGTGAAAAAGTAAACTGTAATTAAGCAAAAAGACATCCGCAAGGGTGTTTTTTTGTTAACATTTTGCGACAAAAATTGACATAAATTTCCACTTTTATGCATAAAAATTACAAAGGAGTAAGAGTGGAATGGATTTGTCTATAACATCAAGGGTTTTTGCGGAGGCTGATTTTATTTTAAAGAATAATGGAACGGTAAGAAGCGTTGCAAAATATTTTGGAGTTTCAAAAAGTACTGTGCATAATGATTTGTCAAAGAGGCTTAAAGAAATTAATATTTCAATATACAACAAAGTAAATAAATTGTTAAAATTTAACCTTTCGGAACGTCATATTAGAGGAGGGGAGGCAACAAGGATGAAGTATAAATGTCAAAAATAGCAATTTTATGCAGGTTTTGGCAGTTATTTTGATGCAAATTTGACAATTTTATTCTAAGTTTTAATTTTGTTGAAATTTTATACAATTCATGTGCTGTGCTGTTTTTGAAAATTATCTGGATCCCTCTCTTGTTGAGTGAAGGTGTTTTTTTAAGGTTATAATTGATAATAGTCGCTAGTTATCCACATTTTATGAAATATTGTGGATAATTTTTTACATTTGAGATTTGTAAAAAGAATGGGCAAAAAGTGATAAAAATTTGTCAAGTAAATTCAGGCAAAAAAAATGGTAAAAAATTAACATTTATTTTTTTATTTTTGTCACTTTTCTTTGACAAGAAATGCCATAATAAGATATAATAATACACGAAGAGAACTTGAGTTTATATTTCGGGCAAAATTCAACATAATAAAGGGTAGGTGCTAATATGAAAAAGTTTTTCGTTTTTATGTCTATTATGCTATTATCAATTTCGGGCATGCTTGTTGCGTGCCGTGGCGGGAGGTATGACGATTTGAATATTTCGATCGTCTCTGTTGTCACGTCAGAAAATGGGACGTATGAGAACGTGCAGTATAGTAGCAAAGATGGCTGTTATATTCTTGAGCCAGGCGACAAGGTCACCATAAATGCAAAGTCGACCTGCTCAAGTGATATTGCGGAAAACTTGTTGTTTGAAAACTATCACACTGCATCGTTGGTGCCTGACGAAAGCGCAAATAAGAATGCGAAGACGTCATATACCTTCAGCGTAAATGCTCCAAGTGGTGATGGGGTGTTTAAGATTGTTGTTAAGTCGAGAGAATCTGACAATGGTGCTAAAACGCTTTTGTTTAAGGCAATGGATACTCCTACCAAAGTTGAATTTAAGGCAGGCGGAATTGGTACTGTTTATGGGACAAGTGTTAATCTTGCCGATTGTGTTAATTTGTCAAGTAAGTTTAGTGAAAAATTCCCACAATATGAAGTGGGCGAAGAAAACTTGAGATATGAAATTGTTTCTAGTTTGCAAAATGATACGGAAGAGTGGCCACTTGCTTATGATGAAAAGACGGGTATTTGCTCAACCGAAATTAATGGAAAATATGTGGAAGTGTTTAAGCTTTTTGATGGAACCCTTGAAATTTTAGACTCAAGGTTTTATGGCGATTTTGATATTGTCGTAAAAGCAAGTAACTATGACGATAATTTGTCAAGCAATGCGTCTGCTGAGAAAAAACAGGCTAATGAAAAACTTAAAGCTCAAACAACTGTCAGCATTGTTGAACCTGTAACCATTCAAAATGTTCAAATTAAAAGCGGGGTTTCTGCTGGGCAAATTAACTTCTCAAATCTCTCGCCGCGTGAAACGAAACTTTCTGCGTTGCTTTTAAACAATTTCTCGGGTGTTTGGACGGATAAGGATAATGCTAGCCACTTTTACAACCTTGAGAATGTCACTGTTTCGTTGAAAAATAAGGATGCGGATAAGATTGATATTACGGCATTCCTTGAAAGTGGTGCAAGTTCAATTTCTATCGATAACAATAAAGACGAAATTGAATATACGAGTGGGGAGAATGTCAGCGGGAAAGAAAAAACTTTCACTTTCTCTGCAACAACTGGTTCTACTGGGACTGCCTTTGTTGATTTTGCTTTTACATATCAATTTGGGAATAGACTAACAATCAAATTCTCTGATCTTTATGAGCAATATTTAGAAAAGTTGTCGGATGACGTGGTTGATTATCTTGAAGGGCTCTATGGTGATAAGGCCTTGAGCAATTTGGTTCAATTTGATGTGCAAGCTGTTCCAGATGGAGTGAGTGTTTATAGAGATAGCGATAAGACTACTTTGCAAGAAAATGATGATGTGGCTGTGTTTGATAAATACGACGAAAAAATTCGTGGAACAAGATTTGAAATCAATGTTCCTTTTAGAAGAGGGACAAGCGATCAAGATAAGAAAGTCAGGGTTTATTTTAAGTCGGCAGACAATGTTGTGACAGATTATCTTGAAGTTAGTGATAATGGTGGTGTTTTAACTCTAAAAACTGATGTTGTTGACGGGACAACGGTTTACTATTTTGAAAAAGATTTGTCTGAAGAAAATCAAAATGTTTTTTATGTAAAGGCTAAAGGTTCTGATTTTGAAGGAAAAGAATTTGAAATAACCGTTGAAAGTTTGATTGAAACAAAAATTACATTGTCAAATGGAGAAGTTGTTTCATCTAATTCTGAAAATGGCGAACTTACAAATAAGAAATTTACTTTTAATGTTGTTTTGACAAAGGGCGTAAGCCAAATAACTGTAAAGACAATGGTTGCAAGTGATAGTTTCCCAACTCTTGGGGGAGAAGGCGTTTACCAAAAACTTGTTCTTCAAAAACAAAGTAGCGATTCTGCAAAAGGGACTCTGATTGCGTTTGCACTTGATGCTAATGCATCGTCAAAAATTACGTTGAGTTATGACTCAAATATGTTGAAAGTTCAATCGATAACTGATATTGCAAGTGGATTTTTTGAAGGAAAATTTGATGAAGGGCAAAATCTTGCAGGCGTTTTGAGTGTTGTTGGCCTTAAAAAAGGCGAAAGCAAAATTACGCTTAAAGCAGACAATGGTTGTGAAACTGTTATTTCTGTGCTTGTTGTTGAAGCTTTTGACGACGACAAGGTTGTGCTTACTGTTTCAGGAGATAGTGCAATTGCAAGCAACAATTTGGCGACAACAGGTTTGGTTAGCGTAAGGGTTGGAGAGCCTTTTGAAGTATCTTATTCTGTGGCTTCTTCTCAAGACGCTGTGAGAAGTGTTAATTTCTCGTCATCAAATACTTCTGTCGCAACTGTTACTTCTCGAGGGATGGTTGCAACAACTGCTTCTGGCGAAAGCATTATAACTCTTGAAATTAAATTTTATGCCTTTGGAAATAATGGTGGATATGATTTTTGGTCGGAAAGAACTTACTCGAGATCTTTTAAAATTCAAGCGTTTGTTCCTGCGGTTACAAAAACTTTGAGCAAAAGCAAGATTGAAGTTTATGATTATTATTCTCTTGGCGGGGATTTGGCAAGTCTTAATATTCAAGGTAAGAAAAATTTGTCAAGAGTATCTTTTGAAATTAATTTGGAAGGAAAAGATGGTGTTAATCCAACAATAAATGTAGCGAACAATGTCGAAGTGAAAATTGAAGACAGCAGGTATATTGTTGGCGGCTCGATTGTCGGGAATGTTTTCTCTGGCACAGCGGTTCTTCCAAGTGGTGTTTCCTCAAAGCATATTGTTATTGAGGTCGTCATTGAAGAATATGGGGTGAAAGTTTCTAGATATTGTGATGTTTATATTGAAAAGGCAACGATGGTAGAAGATATTGGGGTTGCTTTGAAGGAGAATGGCGAAGATGTTGAAGTTGAAACTGTGGAAGATAAATCTGCGACTTTACTTGCAACAACAAAAGCTGGCAACACTTTGACTTTTGAAACATCAATTTTGCCACAAGATGCAAGAGATAAGGATCTTGTTGTAGAATTGTTCCGTGCAACAAGCAGCTATGACAAAGCAGAAAGTTTTGCAAGTTTGATAGAAGAAAATTTGCCAAAAATTTCATACAAGGGA
The DNA here is from genome assembly GCA_964387705.1 of uncultured Christensenella sp. Taxonomy (GTDB): domain Bacteria; phylum Bacillota; class Clostridia; order Christensenellales; family UBA1242; genus UBA7862. Next base: position 13,022 of record CAYLWT010000008.1, on the reverse strand, counting down.
CAGGATAGTTGTGAAACTGTTGTTAGGGCCGGAGATAATTTTAATGTTGTTGTAGATGAACAGAACTCAGGTTTGTTTATTGTTTCTATTTCCAGTGCGGATAGCATTGTGAGTGAAACAAGCGCGACTGCTTCATATATTGATAGCTCAACAAAGGTGAAAACAGAAAAAACATATTATGTTAGAGAATATACCAAAACTGTTAATATTGTAGTAAAAATTGCGGATGGGAAACTTGTTCCTCTAGTTATTAAAGATTCTGATGATTTGAGAGAATTGAATGACTCGGATAAAAACTTTGTTTTGGGGGCAGACATTTCTCTTGCGAATGAGAGTTGGGCTCCTATCAAGAATTTCACAGGAACTCTTAATGGATATTATAATGGCAAATATTTCAAAATTACTGGTTTGATGTTAAATGATGTCGCGGAAGAAAATGTCGGTTTGTTTGCTACTCTTGGCAATAGAACCGAAGGCGGAACAACTGCAAGTGAGCCTACACAATATTATTATGGTGCAATTATGAACCTTAAACTTGTTGTGTCTGAAATTGCGGTGACAAGGTCTAATGAAAATGTGAAAAATATTGGGGCTTTGGTTGGGCAAAACTCAGGTCTTATTGTTAATTGTGCGGTGGAAATTAACAATTTTGAAGTTGCAACTGCGAAGGCTGTGAATATTGGCGGCATGGTTGGTGAAAATAATGGCATTATTTTGTCATCTGAGGAGTCTTTTGGAAAGGGCGTTAATGACTTGAATGATGAAATTGACCAAAAGGGAATTTTGCTTCAGGAATATATCGGTGGTAAGACAAAAGAAATTAATTCTCTCGCTGATTTTGAAAAACTTGACTATGTTTCTAAAACCGTTGTCAAAGGGAATATGGAAATAACTGCGACGGGGGCTGTGAATGTTGGCGGAATTGCAGGTAAGAGTGCGGGGGTTATCAACGGAATTTATGGGGCATATGCAAGGAGAGATGAACTTGCAATGGGTGCAAGCAATTCCTTTGCAACCTCGTATGAAACTGAAGGCGTTGATGCGGATGTAACCATTAACACAACTGGTGGGAAAATTTCTTTCGTAAGTGCAAATGTTGGCGGCATTGCTGGTTATGTGGCTGGTGGAACAATTGCAAATGTTTCTGCAAGTGGTCAAATTGGATATGTTCAAGACGGAACTGTTTGTGGTGTGTACGATAATGTTGGTGGCATCGCTGGTATAATTTGGGGCGATAGCGATTCTAGAGTTAAAAATGTTTTGACAACCGTCAGAGTAAATGGCAATGACTTTGTTGGTGGTGCTGTGGGCAAGGCTAAGAATGCGACGTTTGACATTGTTAGAGTGGAAAATAATAGTGGAAATCTTGGTGCATTGGTCGTGGCTCAAGCAGACACTGTTGGTGGTGTTTTGGGCTTCGGCGAAAATGTGACAATTTCTCATTGCTATTCGCAGGGTTATGCTGACAGTTTTAATAGTGTCTATATGGCCAATGGAGATTTGAAGGCTTCTTCAACTGCAACTGTTGGCGGAATTGTTGGCAAGGCGAAAGGCTCAAGCATAAGCAATAGCTTTTCAACATTTAATTTTGTTGAAACGGATAATGCGATTGCCATTGTTAATTCGGCTGAAAATTGCACCGTTTCAAATGTATATTATATTGGCGTGGGAGCAAATTCTCTTTGCGCAACAACTGTAAGTGATTTTAATTTCTTTGTTGAATTGAAATACGAAAATGTAGATTCCAATGTGCAACTTGCTGTTGAATCATATGATAATGCTGGGCTAAGCGGTGGGGAGATTAGTGACTTTGTTGAAAGCGAAAAAATGACAATTAGTTACCCTTCCAATTCGGGAATGGTTTCTTTCGAGTCAAAAATTTTGGCTTATTCAAATGAAGGTGTGAAATATAGCCTTTCTCGCAATATTCCAACTAGCATTTCTGTCAACAAGAATAGTAATTCTGGTGTGGCGACATTGCACGAATCAAAATGGAAATTTACATTTGACACGACAGAAGATAATTTTAAAACGGCAAAGTTTTTTACTCTAAAAAATGAAGATTCTGATAAATTGATAATTGTTGCGAATCTTTCAAATGATGAAAAAAGAAATGTCCTTTCAATTCAAGATTTGTTTGATATAAATGCTTCTCCAGCGGGGATAAAATATGCACATCTTCTTGTGGAAGGGTTGGACAATAATGTAGCAGAGGTTGATTCTAACGGAAATCTTATTCTTAAGAGAGAAGGTTATTCAACTCTCACTCTTGTTGTTAGAGAAAATGCTTCTGTTTCATGTACAATTGACCTTTATATCGTAAGGAACTTTGACGAACTTGTGCTAAATTCTGGAATCACTCTTGCAGAAGATTATATTGGCAAAACAACAACGGTTGGGACAAATGTTGATGTTAATATTATTCCAACTTTGTGCGAATATGTAAAGGCAACAGAAGGTAGAGTTGTTTATGGAATTGCGGGGAATTCGCAATATGTTTTGAGTTCAATTTCTCAAGAGGGATATTCTCTTAGACTTGATGTTTATGATGCAGATGGGAATAGGGCGAATGAATACTTAAGCACATCTTCTCAAACTGAAAAGGATAATGCTGATTTTGTCAGAAATGCAAATTCGCTTAAATTTTTGAAAGTTGGAGAGTGGACAATTAAACCTGTTGTTGAATACTCAAGTCATGGCATTGAATTTGAATATGTCTGTGAAGATTGGGAATTCAAATTGAATGCAATTTCGGGGGCAACAGACATCTCAACAACAATTGATTCAAGAGAAGTTACTCTTTATGGTGAAGTAAGGAGAGATGAGCTTTCTGTCGTCGTTACAGCTGACAGTGTTGAAGCTCCAGAGCTTGAATATGATGTTTTGAAACTTTTGGATAGTGGCGAGTATGAAAAGATTGATAAAAATGATGATGCGTTCCCATTTGTTTTGCCTGAAAAAGATTCTGAAAGCGGAAGTTCCTTTGTCTCTGAAAAACAAGGCACTGGGTATATTTATCAATTTTCACTTATGCTCAAGGAAAATGTAAGAAATACTGATAAAATTGACCAATACAAGTTGAGAATTTGGGATAAGCAAGGCGCTCTTGCTTCAAAGCCTGCGGAAATTTTGGTGAATGTTGTTCCACAAGCGGTGGAGAATATATCAACTTCTCACTATGCTTATGTTGATACAGTGGCAACTCTTTCTGGAGGAAACGTTGTTGATGGAAACGTGTATTCTTACACAAAAGTTCCAACAAACACTTTAATTGCAGGAAGTGATGGCTTGCTTGTGATTGACGTTACGCCATACTATGCAAATATTAAGAGTGTTGTTGTTAGGTCATCTTGCACAGATGGTTCAAGTAAGCTTGGTTTTATGCAACTCATGAAAGTCACATCTTCAGATGGAAAAGATGGATTGGTTTATGTCCCAACACAACAGGGGCTTGAGAATGGGGCTTTGCAACTAGGATTGGTTTCTTATGCACAAGCAGATTTTACTTTGAATGGCAACTATGCAACATTGACTAATGCACAATATTTCTTTGGGCCAGAGGCAGATACCAGTGAAGTGTCAAACGTTGCTAAACTTTATGTAAAAACTTTTACACCAAGTGACGTTAGTAGAGACGCAAAATTTACAATAACCATTGAAATTACTTGTGAAAAAGCAGACCGTGAAAATGAAAATATTGTTGAAACAACAAGTACGAGTGAGCATCTGTTTACAATTCAAAGTGTGCCAGGCATTGGACTTAATATTACGCATAATGGCACGGAAAGGAAGATTATTGCTTACACTGGAACTGGGGTGCAAGCAGACTGGCTAGACATTGAAACCATTGAACCAAGTGGTTCTAATGGAACACTTTCTCTTGAGGTTTATGATGTATCGGGCAACAAAATTGCAGATGAAGATGTGGCAAACTATGCAATACTTGAAACAATAAATGGAAAGACAAGGCTTGTGCTTGGCGAAAGTGCAAACTATGGACAAAAAATAAATGTCAAATTGTCGACAAATATTGAACTTGATAATGTTTTAGTCCCATATTCCCATGTGTCAACCATTGATGTTGTTGATGCGGTTGTGGAAAAAATTTCTATTGGCGGGGCAGAAAATGGCATTATTGAAATGACAAGTGCTTCAATTAGGGTGTTAAGTGTTGATATTGAGGGCTTTGGTAAACAAGAAACACTCGAATCTCTTGAAAGACTTATTGCTCAAAGTGTGTTTATGGTGGGCGAAGATAGAGAAGGCAAAGCACTTTATTGGTATGCAAAAGTTGATGGCTCTAGCAACGAATATAACATTGATTCGTCATCATTTGGAGATAGCTTGCCATTTGTTGTGAACAAAGTTATAATGAACAACTCCTCCTCAACAAGACAAAGTATTAGTGCAGGTGTGTTGGGATATGATGGCAACAACCTAATTGAATTTGTATATGAACCAAGGGTTATGTATCTTCAAGGTTCGGCGTCTTCTGGCAATGTGGATTTAAGAGTTGAGTTTAACTATGTTTATAAAAATGGGCAGTTAGTTCCAGCTCCAACAAGCATTTTGCAATCAGATTTTACAGCTTCAGCAGAGGCTTCCATTGTGGTTAGTGAATCACTTGGAGAAGAAAATTTGCGACCAATTGAAACAGAAAATGATTTGAAATCGATGGTTTCTGGCGGGGAATACATTTTGATGAATGACCTATCCCTTACAAATTGGAATCCAATTGTTGCAAATTTTAGCAGTTTTGATGGGAATGGAAAAGTAATTACAATCAATAGTTTTGCATATAGCACAAGTTCGTCAAATTCTTCAATAGATTTAGGACTTTTCAGCGAGATTTCTCAAGATAGTTTGGTAAAGAATATTATTGTTGCCTATCCAGATAATATGAGCGGCAATTTAAATAACTACTTTGATGGCATTGACCTTTCAAGTTACAATACAATCAATTTTGGTGGTTTTGCAGCCATAAATAACGGGACAATAACAAATTGCGATGTCATTTCAGTTTCTTTGAATGCTAGTGTTGCAAGCAACATTGAAAACTATAACAATGCAGATTATGCTCTTGCAATTAAAACAAATGGGACGGCGAAAAATGCAAATATTGCAGGTTTTGTTGCAGAAAACAATGGGACAATAACAAACTCTCGTGTTGGACGAAATAGTGTTATGGTATTTTCAAAATCTGCTAGTGATGACGCAATAGAGAGTCCAACAAGTTTCTCAAAGGTTGCCCCAGTATTTGTTATGAGCGTGGAAGGTGCGGGAAATGTTGCAGGTTTTGTCACAGAAAACAATGGAACAATTTCTTCAAGTTATGCAAATAATTTGCAACTAGAAGTATTTTCTAGCACTTATGGAACGAAATATATCAAAACATCTGGTTTTGTTGTTTCGAACAACGGTTTTGTTCATGGTTCGTATGTTTCTGGCTGGGAAGGGGTGAAAAAGACTGGAGAGCAACTTGTTCAAGAAGAACAAAATAATAGAAAACATGGTGGTGGTATTTATACAAATGGTGTTGTTTCTGGTTTTGTTTATTACAATGATGGCTTCGTGGAAGATTGCTATTCGAATATCAATATAAGTGGTGAACACACATATGCATATGTTTCAAATGGCCTTGCAAGTAGAATTGACTCCACACAAGATATAAACGTGCCAGTCGCAAGTGGTTTTGTGTATGTTATGGGCGAAAATGCAACAATTAGAACGTCTTATTCGTTAAGTTACGTAAAATCCAAAACAACAAATGCGCATGCTATGTTCCAAGGCGTGGTGAATGGTATTGATACTGATACAACTAGAAGACCAACTCAGGCGACTTTGAACTATGGCACGATTGAAAACTGCTATTTCCTAATGGAAAATGGTGACGATGTTGAAAGAAGCCATGAAAGAGCGATTATGCTTTCAACTGGGGATGCCAGCGAAGAGGATGATAGCGCAACAATAAACGAATTTATTCTTAAAGAAAGTTTCAATGGATTTGTTTTTGACCCAGACGAAACAAGGTCAAGCACTTATGAAGGCAGTGGTGGAGTTTGGACCATTGTTAAAGATGGTATTTATGGTTATCCAGAACTTTTGAGTGCAAACAATGTTACAATGTCTGCAAGAGTTCGTGGCCAAACTGATACTGACGAGAATGGAATTGTTACGAAGTATTACTTTAACTATATTAAAGGTTATGACCTCGGCACAGAGAAAAATCCATACCTTGTGTATAGTGAAGATTCGTATAATAACATTTTCAAAAGCAAACAACAAGAAACATTTGATAACAACATAACTGCAAAATTTACGGGAAATATTAGGCTTGTAAAAAGTTTTGTTATGGAAAAGAGGTCAACATATTCTTCAAGTGTTGAGTATACCTCAAATCAAGGTTCGGTGTCTGTGTTTGATGGGAATTATTTGTCTATCTCGAATATTGACCTCGGTGAAAGCGTGGAAGATTCCTTTGGTCTCTTCAAAGATATTTATGGCGCAGGTGTCAAAAACTTAACTCTTGGTGTAAACTCTATTGTTTCAGCGAACTGCACAACAGTTGGTGCTTTGGCTGGGGTTATTATCGACAGCGTTATAAGTAACATAACCCTTGTAGCGATGGGGAGCGAAGACAGGTGGAACATAACAGGAAATAACTATGTTGGGGCTCTTGCTGGCATTGTGATTTCTAGCGAATATTCGACAACTTCAGCAACAGGAACAAGATTTAGCAAGATTTCGAACATTAGGTCAAATCTTTCCGTTATGAGTAGCAGATCATCTTCTCAAGAAGCGCAAACAAAAGTGATTAATTCGACTGACATCTGGAAAGCAATTGAACCAAAGAATGTTTCGTCAGGTGGAAATTATGCTTCAGCAAGCAACCTAAGGCTTTCCAATCTTCC
>CAYLWT010000008.1:0-6101 GCA_964387705.1 uncultured Christensenella sp. | reverse complement strand
CTTCCAAAAGATTTTTACTATGCAGGCGGAATTGCTGGTGTTGTTTCGCTTAGCCAAAGAAGTAGCAGTACAGATAGCATTCTAATGGATAAAGTCAATGTTGACAATGTTCATGTGGGGGCTTTTGTGAAAAATAGTAATCTATCCGGGGCAAGTGTTGATAGCAATGGAAATTATGGCGGAGACGTGGAGATCCTTTCAAATTATGTGGGTGGATTGTTTGGATTTGTTGGAGAGGAGACCTACATTGAAAATTCAAGTTTAATTGTTGGAGATAATTCCAAATTAACTTCATATAAAGTCGCTGGAGGATTGACTGCATTCAACCACGGCAAAATTAATAAAAGTTATGTTGGCTTTAATGAAGAAACAACAGAAAAATTGAATGAGCATCTTGTTGCCGTTTCAACAGGGCAAAATAATGCCGAGACATTCAATGAAAGCTTGTTTGAGGGGACTCCAGAGTTTATTGGCGGACTTGTTGGAATTAATTCCGCAACTGCAATTTACAAGTCGGGTTCAATTCTTAATTCTTACAACAGAGTCGATGTTAGAAACTCTAGTGCAATTTCAGTTGGAGGTGTTGTAGGGGCAAGCTCTGCGGGAACAATTTCTAATGTTTATACAACTGCAAGTTTATTGGCAAATTACGATGATGCTTCCAGAACTTATATCGGAGCAATAATTGGTAGAATTGTTGACACTGAAACGGAATATATAAAGCAAGTTACTAAAGTTGGCCAAGACGATGCAAAACTTCATCTTTCCAACATTGTGGCACTCAATATTTATAATTCAGCTGATTTTGATGCTCTTGTGACATTTAGCACTAAAGGTGGAAAAATTGGAGCTCTTTATGGTCTCTATGAAAATCAAAAGGGTGAGGATAGCGAAGGCATTGTAGATATTGTAAATGGCGACAGCGGTATTTTCATTAATAAATATGCATTGAGCAATATCGGTAGCAATTATGTTATGAAAGTGGCTGCGACACATGATGATGCAAGTGGATACTTTGTCCTGAGTGAATACAAAAAAGAAGAGAATAACTCTTTGTATTTTGAATATTGGGGCACTGGTGAAAGCGGAAGTGGAACTTATGATGCTTATTTGAATAAGAGTTTGGCAAGCGATAGCAAAATCTTGCCAGATCAATTTGTAAAGCTTTTCTCTACAACATTGTCTAGTGCGAACGAAAAAGTTAGAAGCAAATATTTCTCAACAGATAAATGGAGCAGAGAAATTTGGAAATATGAGAATCCAAACACTAACGATGATGAATATGATGTTTTGCCTGTTCTTGAATATGGATATAATGCTGCAACAGAAAAAATCTATACAGCAGAAGATTTCTATACAAAACTCAGTGCAAAAAACACTGCTGGCAAGACATATATGATTATGCGAGATATTGATTTCAGTGAATACAACAACGGCAAGTTTGAACCGATAGCTGAAACTTTTGAAGGTAGCTTGTATGGAGCAAATATTATCTACAAAGAAACGGTTGGCAATGAAGTTAAAACATATAAAAGAAAACCAATTTTGTTTAATGTCAAATTGGAAGCAACGCAAGCGACTGAAAAATATGCAATGTTCCTTTCAACAAGAAATGCAACATTCTCCAACTTCAATGTGGTTGTCGGGAAATATGATGTTAATTATAATTATTCTGGTTCTTATTCTGGAACTCAAACCATAGGGGCAGTCCTTGTCGCAAGTGCAGAGAATACAACTCAAATTAACAGTGTTAACATATATGGTTCACTTTTAGACACGTATGGCAAAATTTCAACACAACTCCTTTCGGGCGCAAGTGAATATACAGGTTCGGATATTGATAGTGTAGTTGTTTCTCAAGGGACATATTACAAAGGCAATGCAATTGACAGCTTCAGCAAATCTTATCTTCTTGTTGGCAATGGGGATGGGACATTGTATGAGTATGATAGTGGAAGCAAGAAATTTAAAGATTCTGAAGATAACGAGCTTACTATTACAACTTCCGAGCAAGTTAAGACAAATGCGACAACGTTTGGAACTCTTGTTGGAACATCATCAAACACTGTTGCAAATATAAGTTATTCAAGTGTAAATATTGGATTGAAAGTTAATTACACAAATTGTGCGGGTTCAACTACACGAACTGTTGGTGGCATTGTAGGGGCTATAAAAGGTGAATTGCAAAATGTTGTTTCAAAGGTCGACATGGATATTGTTGCAAAAGAAAATGAAAAATTAAGTTCTATTAGCGTTGGCGGTGTGGCAGGCTCAATGCTTGGCAGAATGGAAAATGTTTATGCAAATGATAGAACTATCAATGTTGGAGAAAGTGGCAAACCATTTAGGACTGATTCAAATACAAGTGCTGTGTATGTTGGTGGTATCGTAGGATCAGCAGATTCTTATCTTGCAAGTCAAGGGGAAGAAAGTTCTCGAGTTGGAAGTGCAAACAAAATTTATGCAAACGATATGAAAATAAACGTTTATGCAACAGGGAATTCATACGTTGCTGGCGCAATTGCGATAAGCACATTTAATCTTTCAAATGTTCAAGTGAAACAAAGTAGGGAGTCAAACAAAGGAATTGTTCTTAATTGTTCGTCAACAGAGGGAACAGATGACTCGTATATTCTTGGTGGAGTTGTTGCAACCAGTTCTGCACAAGACATAAGAAATGTTTATAGTAATGTTTCAATTCAGCTTACTGGGTCAAATTTTAACACTGCTATTGTAGGCGGAATTGCTGGTTATTTAACTGGCAAAATGGCTTACACATTTGATAGCATTGTTCAGGATGCTGACAGCATTAAGGTGTCTAGCGGAGCAAATAATGTACCAAGTGGAGCACAAATTTTTGTGGGCGGAATCGTTGGCAAGACGGATAAAGACAACACCAGCATTTCGATTAACAAAACAATTTCAACAACAGATATAATCTGCGACCAATTTGCAACGATGAATATTGGCGGATTTGTTGCAAAAGTTTCAACATTAAAGGCTTCAACCTCAATTGTTTTGGGTGACATAACGCTAAATCGAGTTTTGGGCTCAACAGTTGACTTTGCTGAAATTACAAATTCTGCGACTGAAGTCCGCTCATTATTCCTTCCAGAAGGACTTGGCCCAACATACATTGGGGGGATTGTTGGCGATTGCAAGGTTCTAGAAAAAGCTACTGGAACTGGAAATGTGCTTGTGGCTTCAACGATAAGAGACTATGCGATTGGGCAGAAGTTGGATCTTTATATTGGTGCGGTTTGTGGTAGACAACGTGATGACGATAAAGCAAAAGTTTCTTCCAAATTTATTGTTACTTGTGAAAATATTGCACTTGTTTCAAACGAACTTTCAAATGTTGATAATATTTCTCAAGGAGAGCTTGTTGATAGCAATGGTAATGGAAAATTTGAAGTTATTTATAAAGCACTTCAAGGCTCGCAAGTTGATACAAATAACACAATTTACAGTAAATTTTTCTCAAAATATGCAGATTTAAGTGCATCTGGCATAACAATTAAAGAGGGAAGTAAACTTAAACCAATTAGGTTTGATACATCTGTGACACTTGAAAGCAACAAGTATTATATCTTAGAAGAGGATGTTACACTTACATCTTCAGTTAAGGTTAAAGATTATGCAGTTGTTAACAACAATACAAGCGAAAATACATCAAATACTGGTGAAACTGAAACAACAACCCCAGAGCCAATTCTTGCTACGGGTTGGGTGATAAATGGACAAGGTTTTGAAATAACTGCCAAAAATGGTGAAGCTAGAATCCCAGTCTTTGACACAATCACTAAAAATTCAGCGGTATCAGCTTTAATGCTTAACATTTCAGGAAATGTCGCAGGGACTAAAGCGGGGCAATTTGCCGCACTTGCAAATGTAAATGCTGGGTTTGTATATTCAAGTTCTGTTGTGGGCAAAATTACAACAAGTCTTGATGTCGCTTCATTTGTCTATTCAAACTATGGAGTTATAAACAAGTGCTTTAGTATGGCGGATATCATTGCGGATTCAGGGGCTGGCGGTCTTGTTTCAGCAAATGGCATAAAGACTGGTGATGACTATAAAATTGGTAATATTTATGATAGTTATTACACTGGCTCAATCGAAATTTCTACAAGTGATAATACAACTCCAGTTGGTACGCTTGCAAAATTGAGTGTGTATGGTGTTATTTCGAATTCATACACAATGGCAGATATTGCTATTTCTTCAGAAACTTCGAATAAATATAGTGCTACCTATCCAGTTGCACCTGTTGATCCAAAACTTGTTAAAGATTCTGAATGGAAAGCAACCTCAAACTTCTATAGAGTTTATTATGATTATATTCCATATGTGGCAGGCAATGAAGGGCAAAATATATCTGCAATAAGTGATAGAACTGTAAATAGAAATTTCATTTCAGATTCTGGATTCTATTTGTGGACAGTGTCGTTTACTGGAGAAACAAATTCCACAGTTCAAACAGCAAATACAAGTAATGCAACCATTTCGGAAATGTTCCAAACTCATTGGATAATTCCAAAGAGAGATGCTTCAACGGGATCATTGACGGGTGAACTTGTTGACTTCTTCAATTTTGCAGATGGTTCAGTGAACACTGAAGGAGCAATAGGAATTGATTCTACTTGGTTTAACTATGGTTATATAACCAAGAATTATATCAATGTGTTCAGTGGAACTACACAGGATAAGACTAAAGTTTCTGATGGTACAACATTTGTAATGCTTGTTAGAAGATATTTCAACCGAATATATACAGGTAATGGATTGGCAGATCGAAACAAAAATTCATATGCCCCAGATGTTGTGAAATATTTGGCTGTAGATGGAGTCGGCCCTGTGAGCAACGGATCGGTACAAGGCTTTGAAAATATGCCTTATTCTGTTAAACATGCTGGGTTGTTTGATATATTTGTATCTTCAAATAACATTGGAACAACTCCTAAATATAGATATTATAGATTTACAAAATCGCAAGTAAATTTTGCGAAATACTCAAAGGTTACATATTGGTCTGAGAGTTGGGATAAGCAAAATATGGAATTTTATGGCAACTTGGATGGCTATCTTGATGGAGACAAAACAACTCAAGTTGTTAATATGTATTCTACAAATGGACTTGTGAGAGCTATCGTCTCCCATCCAAGTCAAATAATTCAGATAAAAGATACAAAGGATGATACAAAAAGAGAAGACTATTATGTTGCAACAGTTGTCCAAAATATCACGTTCTCGAAGAGCTATTCAAAAACCGGTCTTGTTGCTGGTGTGTTTGATGACGAAAAGGCACAAGTCAAGAATGTTGGTGTTGCAAATGAGAACTATGTGTTTAATGGTAATTTGGCTAATCTATTCAAAGCTAATGTTGTCAAAATTGGTAAAAATAGTTTTACTTTTGTTGAAGAAAAAGACGAAAAAGGAAATGTTTCTCGTTCATATTACAAATTGACTGATGAAGCCATTACAGTGCTAAAGAAATCAGTTAGCAGAGATTTTGGCTCATTGACAATTAATAAGAACACTTGGGATAGCAAAGTAACGGATAAAGTTGAAAGCATTTATGTCGTTGATACACAATTCTTTGTAGCATTCTTTGTGTCGGAAGTCAAAACGGATACTGTTGGTGGCAATATAACCTGTTGGACCGAAACAACAAGTTATACGGCTGCTGATGGGACTACCGAAACAAAAGAAACAACATTCGGCAAATGGGAAATAATAACTGGATTGGATTTGAATGACCTTCCAGAAGACAGTCTTTTGGCTTACGAAGGTGTTTCAAGAGTTAGTGGAGAGGCCTTGCCAAGTATTATCACGGATAGAATAACTAATATAACAGTCAAGTCAAAATTCTCAGTTGGTGAAAGTAATTACAACCTTTCTTCACATCTATATTCTGATATTCCAGCATTTGCGGGTGGATATATTGGAATATTGAAAAAGGGAAATTTGGAGGATATTTTCTCCCTTGAAGATAGCCAATTGTCTGTTGGGGTTTATGATGAAGTGTCAGATTCAACTAGTTATTCTGGTGGAATTGTAGGTATAATGACTGGCGGAAAAATTACTTTCAAGGACAAGGA
>CAYLWT010000007.1:0-50928 GCA_964387705.1 uncultured Christensenella sp. | reverse complement strand
GGGGGGTATCTCCCAGCTCAAAGCAAGTTAAATTAGGCAATAACTATGGCGATTTACCCACACCAACAAGAACGGGGTATTCGTTTTTGGGGTGGAGTTTAGAAAGCCCCGGTTCATATCCAGAATATATTGAAAGCACGGGCACTCAATATATTGATACAGGCTTTGTCGCAAATGGTGGAATGGTTGCTGAGTATAAGACAATGTATTTTAGTTATGGATATGTTGTTGGCTCTCACAATGTTAGTTATCCATATGGAAGAAATGGCTGCTGGCTGAGGGCTGATAAAAAATGGGAATTGGGTTATGGAGAAACTTGCCCAACTGGCAGTTCTGGTTCTCTTAACACCATATATACAGTTAAGTTTAGCACGCTATACAACAATGCGTATTTGGAAGTAGATGGGACAAGAATTATCAGTACTTCAGGTCAAAATGTGTCAACTAACAATGTTTATTTATTGTCGAATGATTATACGTTAGCTACACCTAATAGCACTACGCTTGAGGCTCGAATATATTATGTAAAAATTTGGGATGCAAATGGAAATCTTGTGAGAGATTATGTGCCGTATATCAATTCTCAAGGGCAAGTTGGTATGTTGGACAAAGTAAACAATAAGTTTTATGGAAACAATGGCAGTGGAGTATTTCACTATTCTAACAATACTTCATCCGAATATGTAACTTCAACCACAAAACTTACCACCATTGGAGACCATTTGCTTTATGCTAAATATGAACCAACAAATCGATATCCTAACTACATTGAAAGCACGGGTACTCAATATATTGACACAGGCTTTGTTGCAAATGGTGGAATGGTTGTTGAGTATAAAGCAATGTTTTTAAATTATGGATATATTGTCGGTTCTCACAATGTCAGTTCTCCGTATGGAAGAAATGGCGGTTATTTACGATTTGATGGGAAATGGGAATTGGGGTATGGAGAAACTTACCCAGCTGGCAGTTCTGGTTCTCTTAACACCATATATACAGTTAAGTTTAGCACGCTATACAACAATGCGTATTTGGAAGTAGATGGGACAAGAATTCTCAGTACTTCAGGTCAAAATGTGTCAACTAACAATGTTTATTTGTTGACAAATTCCTTGGGGATTGTCAATAATGAATTTACAAAAGCTCGAATATATTATGTAAAAATTTATGAGTCAGGTGGGAATATTATAAGAGATTATGTGCCATATATTAATGCGCAAGGAGAGGTTGGCATGTTGGACAGAGCAAATAGTAGCTTCTATGGCAATGACGGGACAGGGACCTTTAGTTATGGTTGAGGATGAAGATTTTTGACATAGATTTCGAAATCTGAATCAAAAAAGCCTCCAAAGTTGGAGACTTTTTTTGATTTTCAATAGTTGCGAATGAGACCAACGACTTTGCCTAGGATGGTGACATCTTTGCAAAAAATTGGTTTCATGAAATCATTTTCCGGTTGGAGGCGAATTTGACCATCTTCTTTGAAAAACCTTTTGACAGTGGCACAGCCATTTATCATCGCGACAACAATTTCGGAATTTTCTGCAGTGTTTTGTTGTTTGACAACGATTTTATCTTTGTTGTAGATGCCTGCATTTATCATGCTATCGCCTTTGACAGTGAGCATAAAAACTTGGCCACTTGTGTTGAATAAACTTTGGGGGAATTCGTAAACTTCATCATAGTTTTCATATGCAAGAATTGGTTGCCCAGCAGCGACTTCGCCCAAAAGAGGAATTTGGATTGTAGGCTCTTTTTCAAGGGGGTTATTTTCTTTCAAAAGTTGAATCGCTCGATTTTTGGCATCACAACGTTTGATGTAGCCACGTTCTTCCAACTTATCAAGATAATATTTCATTGTAGCGGTGGATAACACCCCAAGTTCTTTCATCATTTCTCTTAAAGAAGGTTGATAGCCTCGCTCGGAAATCCATTTTTTGATCATATTGTAAGAGATTTCCAATTTTTGGTCCAAAGCTTCGGCACGTTTTGCTGAGGTTTCGGTTTTATATTTTTTTTCATTTTCCATAACATTTCTCCAAAATTTGATTTCAAATTCGGCATAATTTTAGCACAAAAAAAACGACATGTCAAACATATGTTTAATCTTTTGAGAAAAATTTTGTTTGAAATATTGTTGTTTTTGGAGAAGTTAATTTTTATTCTCATCGCGAAGCTTTACGATGTTTGCAACACGTTTTCTTGAGTCTTCAGATATTGCGGCATAATGTTTTTTTGTAGTGTTGACATCTTTGTGCCCTAGAACATCTGCGA
Source organism: uncultured Christensenella sp. (assembly GCA_964387705.1). Classification (GTDB taxonomy): domain Bacteria; phylum Bacillota; class Clostridia; order Christensenellales; family UBA1242; genus UBA7862. Next base: position 48,654 of record CAYLWT010000007.1, on the reverse strand, counting down.
CAATATATATATCCCCCGTTTCTCGATAAAGATTTGTGCCATAAGTACTTCGTAACTTGTGCGGTGTAATATGTTTTAGAGGAATGCAAATTTGACTGTATTTTTTGACTAATTGTTCCACTGCACGCACCCCTATACGTTTATTTTGAATTGATAAAAACAGGGCATGCTCATCTGGGGGAACAAACTCGTTATTAAGCCTTTCGTCAAGATAATTTTGTAGGGCAGTTGCTACTTCATCCGAAAAATATAAGATGGTTTGAGCCCCCCCCTTGCGAGTAACTTTGAACCCATTTGTTTCGAAATCGATATCTTCTATGTTTAATCCAACACATTCGCTTACACGTATTCCTGTGCCAAGAAGGAGTGTTAGAATGGCAATATCACGAACTTTTGTGAGTTTGTTATATGATTTTTGGCGTTTTGTAAAATCTTTTGGATTTTCTGCAGTATTCAAAAGTTTTACAACTTCATCAACTTCCAACCGAATGATTTCTTTATCTTTTATTTTCGGAGTATCAATTTTTGTAGTGATATTTTCTTTAAGTTTATCTTTTCTATAAAAATATCTGAACAAACTTCTAACGGCGGAAAGCTTTCTTGCCTTTGCTCTTGAATCATTTGAAAATTGCTCGTCATATTTCCTGTAGTTTGAAAGATAGTTTAGGTAGATTTCAAGGTCAGTTTGGTTTAACTTATTTAAATCCTCAAGGGTAATGTCTTTTATTTTCATCCCAACAAAACCATCTATTTCTTGGATCAAAAATTCAAAAAAAATTTTCAAGTCATTGGCATACCCAAGACGGGTTAAAGGAGTTGTCTTGTTTTCAATACCTCTAAAATATTCGTCACAAAAGGAGGGCAGGGAAATCAGTATAACTTTGAGCTGATTCGAATTTTTTATGTTTCTTTCTGTAAAATAATTTATGTTTTTCATGTCACTTGAATTTTAGCAATATTTTGAAAATTTGTCCAATAAATTTGATTTCTTTTGCAAGTTTTAACATTTTTAAAAAATGGTTAATAGAAGTTGACTTTTTTTGGAAATATATCTATACTATATTTTGAAAGCAAAGGTAAGAACTTTGCCTGTAAAAACTAAAATGCATTTAGTTTAAATTTTTTGATTGAGGATAAAACTATGATTTCACTTGAACTTATTAAACAAAATCCAGAGAAGATTGAGCAACTGCTTGCGAAGAAAGGCTGTAATGTTGACTTTTCTCCTGTAATTACCTGGGATAAGGAAAGACGAGAAATTATTCAAGAGGTGGAAGCACTTAAATCTCAGAAAAACAAAGTGAGTGCTCAAATTCCTATTCTTAAAAAAGAAGGAAAGGATACTGCAGATATTTTTGAAAATATGAAACTTCTAGGACACAAAATTGAAGAATTGGATGAAAAACTTGCTAAAGTTGAGCAGCAAATATTTGACTTTGTTTCTGTTTTGCCTAACCCTCCTGATGACGATCTTTTGCCTGGAGGAAAAGAAAATAACAAAGTGCTAAGGCAAGGTAACAAAAAGCCAGAATTCGGGTTTAAACCAAAAAATCACGTAGATCTTTGTACAAATCTCGGATTGGTTGATTATGAACGTGGGGTGAAGCTTGCTGGCAATGGAGCTTGGATTTATCGTGGGATAGGAGCAAGGTTGGAATGGGCTCTTTTGAACTATTTTATTGATGAACACACAAAAGATGGCTATGAATTTATTTTGCCTCCACATATGTTAAATTATGCTTGTGGCTTTGGGGCGGGACAATTTCCAAAATTTAGTGATGAAGTTTATTGGATAGATAGTAAAGATGAAAAATCAAAATTTCTCCTCCCAACAGCAGAAACCGCACTTGTAAATCTTTATAGAGGAGAAATTATCCCAGAGGAAGACTTGCCAAAAAAATTTTTTGCATACACTCCATGTTATAGACGTGAGGCTGGGAGTTATAGACAAGAAGAGCGTGGAATGATTCGTGGCCATCAATTCAACAAGGTGGAGATGGTTCAATATACAACTCCACAACAGGGCGAACAAGCTTTTGAGGAATTGGTAACAAAGGCAGAAAACTTAGTTAAAAACCTTGGGCTCCATTATCAAGTGTCAAAACTTGCCTCAGGAGATTGCTCTGCTTCCATGAGGAGAACCTATGATATTGAGGTTTGGATTCCGAGTATGGGAATATATAAGGAGGTCTCCTCAGCTTCAAATGCTGGAGATTATCAAGCACGACGAAACAACACTAGATATAGAGATGCAAAAACAAAGAAAACCGAATTTGTTTACACACTTAATGCCAGTGGACTTGCAACTTCAAGGTTAATTCCTGCAATTGTAGAGCAATATCAAAATTCTGACGGCAGTGTGACTGTGCCTGAAGTTTTAAGAAAATATTTGGGCGGAATGGAAGTTATTAGAAAATAATTTTGATTTGAGGTGCTGCATGAATGGCGAAATGATTGTTCAGTTCTCGCAACTTAAAAACAAAGACAAAGTACAGGACTTTTACATAAAAGCCCTGTCATTTTTGACTGCCTCTTTAAACGAGTTGGTTGACACGCGACAAGTGCAAAATTTTACTGAAGAAACAACAAAAATTTTCCCAATGGGGGAATATACAAATGATACGTTTATTGATGAAACAGGTGAACTTGAAATTGTTATCGCATCATCAAACCCTCAACTTGAACTTGCCAATTCAATTTTATCTCGGCACAAAGGTGTAAAAGGGAATGAGGGGTTTCTTCTTTCAATTGGGACTTATGCTGATATAATTCCAAAGTTAGCAAAAACTATGTCACAATATTTTGCTGAAAAAACAACATTTTTACTAATTGATGATGGGTTAAAAATTTTTTGTGCAAAAGAATTCGGATTTAAAATTCTAATTCGTTTTGCAGTGTATTCAGAAAGTGACCCAAATGCAATCTTATCTTTTTGGAATCCCCTTAAAAATTCTAGCGAAAAAATTGACTTGTTCACTTATAATGAACAAATGGATGCAAAAGATGCTTTGACAGGGGGAAATTACAAGAGAATCATAAGAGTTTTTAAAAACCTACGTAAGTCAATTTTGATGAATAAATGGATGACTGCAGGTCAAATGAATAAATATTTCATTGAACTAATTGTTTATAACATTCCAAATGGCTTGTTATGTGGCAAAAATGTTGAAAAAGTTTTTTACAAATCCCTCAATTTTCTTCTAAATTGTGATGTAGGGAAATTTAAATCTTTTGATGATAATCCTTTGGATGATTTTGCCTTTGCCGATATAAACTATGCAAATATAAGGACCTTTTTAAATTGTATTTCAAGGTTGATTTAGGCAAAAATTTATCAAAAAAAGGTGTAAAATTTTGATAGTTTTTACACCTTTTTTATATGTTAAAAAATCATTTTGAGTACTATGCAAACTTTTAAAAAATATTTTTAGGTACTATGCAAACAAATTTTTATCAAAAATCATACCGATGTCAAATATGCCTTGATAAATTTATTTGTAAAAATAAAATAATTGCAAATTAATGAAGTCAATTTTGAATAAAAAAATAGTGTGTGATGATGAAAAAACAAAAATTTTATGATGTAAAAAAATTAATAGAATTGTTTGTTTTTACACAAAATTTTTTCGCACGCATTTTTTTCGATAAATTTTAAAGAATTATGTTTGGAGATAGATGAGTAAGTCCTTCATATAAAAGCAGAAATTCTGTGTGAGAACGTTTTTATATAAATGTTAAGCATAAATAAATTTAAGTAAAAATAATTTCCTAGATGCAAGAAAAATAAATTATATACAAAGGCACAAGATCTAATTTATAAAAAGTTGTGTGGTATATAACAATAAAAAACTTCGGAAATTAGAAAAACATATTGAGAAAATCTGTTTAAAATTAAAAAACTTTTTTAGCGGAATATAAGCTTAACATTTCGTAAAATGTGTATTTTACGAATAGTTTACAAAAATTATCCTTTTCAATACATTGTGAGCAAAAAGGCAAATTTTTTTAACTTTTCTCTACTTTCTTTCCAATTAGGACAAATCTTTTCTAGTTCAAAATAGAATCTTTTTGAATGATTCATTTCTTTTAAATGAGTTATTTCGTGATAAATAACAAAATCTATAATTTGTTGACAAAGCATTGCAAGGCGCCAATTAAATTTTATGACGCTTTTTGAATCACAACTTCCCCACTTTGCGTGGAAATCACCAATCACAATTTTTGCCACATATGCATATGCATTGTTTGCTTGAGAGATTTCCTTGAGCCGAGCAGCAATTACCCTACTGGCGATTTCTTTGATAGTCTTCTTAATGCATAAATTGATATTCCCTGCCCTTAAGTATTTTTCTGGGACAAAAAAATATTCATCTGAAAAAGATGGTTTCTTTATTTTTGGAGAAAATGCAAGTTTGTATTCTTTGCCAAAAAGTAAGATCGATTTTCCGTTTATTATATCTGAATAATTTTCGTTCAATTGTTTGGCATTGGAAATTTTGTTTAAAATTGCCCGTTCTTTACTCTTTAAAATTTCATCAACTTGTGTCAAGGACAATCCATAGGGGCAAAAGACAATGAGTTTGCCATTTTTGTCCACAATTATTTTAATTGTTTTTCGTCTTTCTCTAACAATGTTCGCTTGTTCAATCATACTAATTCCTCAAAAATATTTTATCATATTATTCCCTTCCTTGAAAGAGTTTAGTCCGCTTTTTTGTTGACTAAAAAGAAAGTTTTTTGTAATATATAGGTGTATTATTCAGAGAACGTTTTTCTTTAGGGCTTTTGTAATAAAATATTTATGTAAAAGAAGTGAGTAAAATGGCAGAAAATTTGGATAACAAGGCACAAAGAGGCTCTATTTCCCCAATAATTATAACGGCTTTGAGCACTGGGGATAAATATGGATACGAAATTTGTAAAGAAATTGAGCGTTTGTCAGATGGCAAACTTATTTTGAAACAACCAAGTTTGTATAGCAGTTTGAGAAGACTAGAAGAACAAAATCTTGTTCATTCATATTGGAAAGATAGTGAACTTGGTGGGAATAGACACTACTATGTTCTGACAGATAGTGGCAAAAAAATTTTTGATGAGAATAAGGATAAATGGCTTATGAGTGACTTAATCTCTGCCCTTCCAGCAAATGAATTCGACATAGTGAAAAATGATAGTATTAAGGAAAATGACATTTCTCCTACAGGAGAAATGTCCGTTGGTAGTCAAGAGACATTATTTTCTATGGCAAGTTCACATGCTGAAGTTAAGAAAGTTGATGAGGCTGAGGAATCGGAAAACAAACAATCATTCTATCAATTTGACCTTTTTGGACAAGATGTTAAGGCTGTAAAAAAACAAATCCCAACACAAAAAATTGAAGCTTATTCGAATAAATATGAAGAATTTGACAATCATCAAGTTGAAATTGAGCCTGCTAGAGTTCTTAATGATACTGTTCCGATTTCTCGATCCTCCATTTTTGATACAGCTCAAATTTTAAATAAAAAGCAAAGAAATGATGAACCTTTAGATGAAAGTGCTGAATACGAAACTAAAGCTGAAGATTTGCGCAATGAAAAGACATTAAAAATGGATGAAATTTCATGGGAAAAACCTGAAAAAGAAGAACCTATATTTGAGAACAACGATTATAAAACAGTGATTGGAAATCTTTATAATAAGTCGCAGATGTCCGATCCTTATGAGCAAAATAAAACCAAAACTTTCAAAGAAATATTCCCTTCGTCACAAATTTCTGAAATGCCAAAAACAAACCAAAAAAGCGAAATTGATAATCTTGTGGAGAAAAATTTTGCAAGTAATATAGATTGCAATGATATGTCGATGATTACAAACTTGTATAAGCTTCAAGGGATTGACGTTCGCAAACATGATAGTGAACATGCAAAAAATAATTCAAAGCATTATACAGACCGAAATAAACTGAGTATGTTTTCTGCATGGATAACTTCCCTATTTATGTTGGCAGAAGTTGTGTTGTGCTATCTAATTTTAAATAAAAATGGAGATATTCTTCCAGGACAAAGATTGGTGTATTTTCTAGGCGGAGCATGTGCCTGCAGTGTTGCTCTTATATTTACGCTTGAAAACTATTTGAATAGGTACAGACTTGTTGTTATTGAAACAAAATTTAAACGAGAAATTACAAAACGTTTGTTAATATTTTTGTTTGCCACAATAATTACGTTTGCCATTTGTCTTTCGTTTGGAATGAATGACATTGGTCAACGAGAATTTTTGAGTTTTTGGCTTGTTCCTGTGTTTGTTTCATCAAATGTGGTTTTGTCATACATTATTTTTTATGTGTTGTTTAAATCTGGGAAATTTAGTTATTAAAAGAGGTATTCGCTTTGACTGATAAAGTTATTTTGAGTGTTAAGGGTCTTTGTAAAAAATATGGCAAAAGAATTGCAGTGAACAATCTTTCTTTCGAGATTCATGAAGGAGAAATTTTTGGTTTTTTGGGACCAAATGGCGCAGGCAAATCTACTGCAATAAAAATGATAACCGGGCTCGCCAAAATGGATAGTGGTGAGGTTTTGATATGTGGAAAGTCAATTAAAAGACAATTTGAACAAGCCATTTCCTTTGTAGGCGGAATTATTGAAAATCCTGAACTGTACAACAACCTTTCTGGTAGAAGTAATCTTGAATTATTCGCAAAATTGTCAGGAGTATCTTCCACAAAAAAAATTGATGAAGTTGGTCAAATTGTCGGTTTGACAAGCCGTTTGAAAGATAAAGTTGGGACCTATTCCCTAGGAATGAAGCAAAGGCTTGGTATTGCTCAGGCAATTCTGCACGATCCAAAATTACTTATTTTGGATGAGCCAACAAATGGACTTGACCCAGAAGGAGTGGTGGAACTCAGAAATTTTTTAAGAAAACTTGCAAATGATAAAAAAATTGCAATTCTTGTTTCTAGTCACAACTTGGCTGAGATGGAACTTATGTGTGATACAGTTGGGATTATAAATCTTGGAAATCTTGATAGAGTCGAGTCTATGAATAAGAAGGATAAAACATCGGACGAGCAAGTGTCTATTCAAGTAAATTTTCCAAACTATGCTGGAAAATTAATTTTGGAAAATTTTGGCAAACGAAAATTATCCATTATTAAGAATACTCTTATTGTTGATATTCCGCACGAAAATATTCCTGAAATCACAGCCTTGCTCGTTAAAAATGGGATAGCTATATTTTCAATTGTAGAGAGAAAGCAAAACCTAGAGAGCATTTTCCTTGAAACTATAAACAAAAGAACTTTACCATCTCCAAAAGTGAACTAAAAAAAGGAGTATTGATGTAAAAATGTTTAAATTGATAAAGGCAGAAATAAAAAAAATTTTTTCAAGTCCAATAATCTTTATTATGTCAACTATTTTGATTTTGGCATTAACGTTAGCACCAAAATTCTTTTCGCCTATAGAAAATGTGACGATTAAGTCCTCCATTTCATTAAGCGGATACAAAGTCACTCAAATATATAATAGTTTTTTGACGAATTACAAGTCGTCATATGAAAGTGACTATAATAGTACTCTAAATGATTACCAAATGTTCATAAATAATGATAAAAATCAAACTGAAATTCTATCTAATAAAATGGCAGAAATAAATTTTACTTGGGAGAATTTCAAAACTGAAGTTGCAACAGCGGAAAAAGCAAAAACTGATGAGGAAATTGCAAATGCTAAAAATAGTTGTTTAAATTCGCAAAATGAATTGAGGGGGAAAATTATATCTCTTGAGAATTATTATAATGAGCTTATGCAAAGTTTGTCTTCCCCGCTTGTTTTGGTGACAGAGCAAAATGATACAAATATTCAAGACAATATTGGGAGAGCAAAGTCCATTCTAGCTTATTCTTCATCAGAGAAAGATGTTGCATATTTTAAAAACATTCAAATTTTGCTTGAAAATTTTAATTCATTAGAAAAACTTGAGCAAAATTTATCACTTATTAAAAACTTGGATTATTCAACAGAAGAGTTGAACGCAAATTTCATTAGCATAAAAAAATTGGCTGATGAAAAATTGCCAACAGCTCTTGGGAAAGTGACAAGATTGAATGCGGATGCTTCTCTTGATGCTGAATTTGATGCAAACGAAAACAATCAAAATTTGATGAAAAATTTAATAGTTAGATACCTTTCTGCTTGTAAAAATGCAACTGAATTATTATCAAATGATTTAATGACCATTCTTATAACTAATTGTGGAGATACGAATATTTCTCAATATGTTGGTTATGAGAATTCAAATAGCTATAAATTTTTAGAAAGTAAGTGCAAATATTCTTACTTACTTGAAAATGATTTTGCAGACAGTGATTATGCATCGATGCTCGCTTTTAATAAAAATTCCTCACAAGAAACAAATACTTTTGATTACATGTATTTCGCACTAGAGATTGTTAGTATAGCGATTATCACTTTCACAGTTATTTTGGGAGCTGGAATGATTGCAAAAGAACAAAGTGAAGGGACCATCAAATTGCTCGCGATAAGGCCATACAAGCGTTGGAAAATTATTCTTGCAAAAACATTTGCCACATTGTTCTTTGGACTCGTATTTGTGTTAATTTCTGCCATTGTGGCATTTATAACGGGCATAATCGCCTATGGCATTTCATTCCCGACAATGCTTGTAGTGTTTAACGCAAATGCAGTGTTTACTTTGCCAATTTGGGTGGTGTTTCTCATTTATCTTGCAAGTCTACTTATTAAGATTTGGATTTATGCCCTGCTTGCTATTGCAATTTCCACAATTTTCAATTCTTATATCGCATCAGTTTGTGTTGCTGTTGGCATTTATCTTGCAAACATTGTTGTTACATTCGTATCAAAAGGAGCAACATGGCTGAAATATAATATATTTTCACACATTGACTTGTTTAAATATTTTGGTGGGAGTTTTTCAACCTCATTCAATTCAGCACAAAACTTGACAAGCTTGTTCACATCTCCAGTATTTCAAGGAACAAATTTTATCGTTTCAATTATGGTGGTCGTTTCTATGACTATAGTGTTAAATATCGCAATTATATCTGTTTTTAACAAAAAAGATATTGTTTAAGGCAATAAAAAAATTAGTAAAAAAAGAGTTGTGCATATTGCACAGCTCTTTCTATTTAAACAAATTCTTAACTTAAATTAATGCTTCATAACATTAACCATAAATTTTTTTAGCAATATAGTGTTCAAGTTCATCAATTTTAATACGTTCTTGTTGCATTGTATCACGGTCACGAACCGTAACAGAATTGTCTTCAAGTGTGTCAAAATCTATTGTAACACAAAGAGGAGTCCCTATTTCGTCGTGCCTTCTGTAACGTTTACCAATGCTTCCAGACTCATCATAATCACAATTAAATTTCTGTCTTAATTCATTGAATATTTCCGTTGCTTTTTCGCTAAGATTCTTTTGGAGTGGGAGTACCGCAACTTTTATCGGCGCAAGTCTTGGCAAAATTTTAAGCACAACACGGGTTTCGCCATTGTCCAATGTTTCTTCTGTATAGGCATTTGCAATAAGCGTTAAAAAAAGTCTATCCGCTCCCACCGAAAATTCCACAATATATGGAATAAATTTTTCACCAGTAATTGGGTCTGTATAAAGCATACTCTTGCCTGAATATTCTTGGTGCCTAGTTAAGTCATAGTTTGTTCTGTTGTGAATTCCATTCAATTCCTCCCATCCGAATGGGAAATTAAAAATAATATCGGTCGCTGCTTTTGCATAAAATGCGAGCTTATCATGGTCCTTAAATCTTAATTTTTCCTCAGGAAGCCCAAGAGATTTGTAGAAATTCATAACTTTATGTTTATATAGGTCAAAAAATTTTTCATCATCACATTGTTTGCAAAAAAGTTGGTATTCCATTTGCTCAAATTCAATGGTTCTAAAAACAAAATTCCCCGGAGTGATTTCGTTTCTAAATGATTTCCCAATTTGACCTATTCCAAATGGTACTTTTGCACGCATTGTGCGTTGTACATTAAGAAAATTCACATATTCTCCTTGGCATGTTTCTGGTCTTAAATAAATGATGTCGCTTGAATCCTCAGTTACACCCCTTTTTGTTTGAAACATTAGATTAAAGTTTTTAATTTCAGTCCAATCACATTTGCCACAATTTGGACACTTGATGTTGTGTTCATTTATGTACTGAGACATTTCTTCTTTACTCATAAGGTCAACGGCCATTTCAACCCCATGCTTGTGGTTATATTCATTTATAAGACTATCTGCTCTATGTCTTGTTTTGCAGTTTTTACAGTCCATTTTTGGGTCAGAAAATGATGCAACATGACCGCTAGCTTCCCACACTCGCGGATTCATCAAAATGGCACAATCAACACCATAACTATTTGCATCTTTTGTCACAAAATAATCCCACCAAGCTCTTTTTATGTTATTTTTAAGTTCCACACCCAAAGGGCCATAATCCCACGTGTTTGCCAATCCCCCATATATTTCACTGCCTGGGAATACAAATCCTCTATTTTTGCAATATGCAACCAATTTTTGCATTGTTACTTCGCTCATAATAATACCTTCTTTTATTTCTCAACGATTTCCTTTGTTTGTCGTGCAATGGAAAGTTCTTCATCGGTTGGGATGACATAAACTGCAACTTTCGAATTCTCCGCAGAAATTCTATAGTTTACGCCACGCACAAAATTTTTGTTTCTATCTATATCAAACTTTACACCGAGATAATCAAGACCATTCATAATTTCTTCCCTTATGTCTGCTCTATTTTCACCAGTGCCTGCACTGAATGCGATGGCATCAACACCTCCCATAACTGCAGTGTATGCCCCAATATATTTCTTTACAGCATAAACAAATTTTTGAACCGCAAGCTTACATTTTTTGTTACCTTTTTCTGCATTCGCCAAAACATCACGCATATCATTGCTAAGTTCACTTATGCCAAGCAGTCCACTCTTTTTGTTAAGAATTGTAAGCATTTCGTGAATATCATAGCCCTTTTTATCCATAACATATTCGATAACAGCTGGGTCAATGTCCCCACTTCTTGTCCCCATAACAAGGCCTTCAAGAGGAGTGAACCCCATTGATGTGTCAACGCATTTACCATGGTCAACGGCACAAACACTTGCTCCATTGCCGAGGTGGCAAGAAATAATTTTGAGGTCATTTATATTCTTACCAAGTTCTTTCGCGACTTCTTTTGATATAAACTCGTGACTTGTCCCATGGAATCCATATTTTCTAACACCCATTTCTTCGCACCAAGAATATGGAAGTGCATACATATAAGCATAGTCCGGCATTGTCGCATGAAATGCTGTATCAAAAATGCAAACGTTCTTTTTGCCTGGCATTACTTTCTTACATGCTTCTATTCCTTGAATATTCGCTGGCATATGAAGTGGACCCAAAGGGATGTAATCTTTTAAATCTTTCATAACAGCGTCACTCACCAAAGTTGCTTTTTTATATTTTCCACCGCCATGCAACACTCTATGTCCAATTGCCGAGATTTCATCAAGAGATTTAATGACTCCAATCTTTGTGTCGACCAAAGCATCAAGAACAAGTTTTAATCCTTCAGCATGATTTGACATATCTTGTTTGATAACTGTTGCGGTCCCATTTGCCTTGTGAGTAAGTTGAGACGCTCCTTTTTCTCCAATCCTTTCCACGAGTCCTTTTGCAATAACTTTTTCACCATTCATATCAATAAGCTGATATTTTATTGAACTGCTTCCTGCGTTTATAACTAAAATTTTCATAATTTTTCTCCTTACTATGTTAAATTATATCAACATAGATTATATATTTTTTTTCAAATAAAAGCAACCTCTTTTCCCTTATTTGTATAAATTCTATTTTTGTTGTGCTTGAAGTGAAGTGATTGCTGTCATAGTGACGATATCTTTCTCACTGCATCCACGCGATAAGTCATTGCATGGTTTGTTTAATCCTTGCATAATAACACCCACGGCACTAAGCTTTCCTACTCGCTGCATTATTTTATATCCAATATTCCCTGAGTTAAGCTCAGGAAATATAAGAATGTTTGCTTTACCCGCCACCTTACTATCTCTTGCTTTGACTTTTGCAACTTTTTTAACAACTGCACAGTCAAATTGCATTTCTCCGTCTATACAAAGTTTTGTTGTTTTAAGTTTTTCACTTGTAAGTCGAACTTTGTTTACAATCTCGTTTTTATCTCCACCACTACCTAAGGTTGAGAAAGACAGCATTGCAATTTTTGGGTTTATGTTGCAAAGTGTTTTTGCTGTCTCAGCAGTGGAAAGAGCTATATCATATAGTTCATCTGCAGTTGGATTTGGATTTAAAGCACAATCAGCAAGAATCATAACATTATTTTCCCCCATATCCAGTTTTTTTGTTCCTACCATTATGAAACACGATGAAACAGTTTTAATTCCCTTCTTTGCTTTTATGATTTGTAATGCCGGTCTTAATACATTGGCAGTCGGGCCTTCTGCCCCACCTAAAGCTCCATCTGCATAGCCACATTGCACAAGCATGGTCGCAAAATAATAGTTATCATCCAAAAGTTTTTCCGCTTGATCTTTTGTAAGTCCCTTATCTTTTCTTATTTTTAATAGCTCATTTAGCAATTCTTCTCTTAAAGCAGAGGTCTTGGGGTTTATGATTGTCACACCATGGCAATGATGTGATTTAAGTTTTCCTGCAAGTGATTGTTCATCACCAAGCAAAGTTACATTTGCAATTTTATGTTTTATGATATAACATACGGCATTGATAGTCCGTTCGCTAAAATCGGCTTCTGGGAAGACTATGTTTTTAACATTTCTCTTCGCCATTTTGATAAAATCTTTTTCCTTAAACATCTTCACTCCTCGATATATAATTAGTCATTTATGTCCAACATCTTTTTTATTTCGGGCAACATTTCCTTTGCATATTTTTTACCATATGCGATGCTTTTTTCTATATCATCTGCAGAAAACTTGTCAAATGAAACGCTTGGTTGGTTTATTCTTATATACACATCTCCTTTATCTACAACTTGTTTTACATAGTTTGAAGTTAAAAGATTTGTTGCACTTATAATGACATCGACTGCAGATTTCAAATTGTTCTGCTTTTTGTAATATGAACAAACATCAACAGATATAACCTTTGTTGCCCCAAGACGTCTTGCATCTTTTACCGGCAAATTATCACTTATCCCGCCATCAACAAGACACATCTTGTTAATTTTTACAGGTCTAAATATTCCCGGAATTGACATGCTTGCTCTGATCGCTTGAACAATTGGCCCTTTTTCGAAGACATACTTATTGCCACTTGCTAGGTCACTCGCAATACAGCAGAACTTTTTTTCACAATCTTCTATATTTTTATCTCCAACAAGTTTTGAGAAAAACTTTGATACTTTTTTGCCATACAAAAAGCCTTCATCAAATATTCCAAATAGGTTAAAATCCACAATTTTATTTCTAGAAAAACTTTTAAGAACGGATTCCATTTCTTTTGTTGTTAATCCTGCACTATACAGCCCCCCAACGATAGCCCCCATAGATGTACCTGCAATTATATCGATGGGAATGTTGTTTTCTTCCAAAACCTTCAAAACACCAATATGTGCAAATCCATATGCAGAGCCTCCGCTTAAAACCAAACCGACTGTTTCCATTTTACCTCCAAAATTCAAAATATATTATAGTTTATTACCTAGGTAAAGTAAATCTATTTTCACCAATTTATGCGAACAACTTAATATTAATAAGCTTCTTAATGTTTTTTTCGATAGTTGTAACATATTGAAAATTATATTACAATTATCTCACAAATTTTATGTTATAAACAATCACAATTAACATTTCTGAGTGATTAAATATGAAACTCATAAAATAAAAAAGTTCTTATGTCTAAATTTTCACCATTAATTTTTATTTCAAATTTTGCAGAAAGTCATATATAATTTTCTAAAAAATAAAATATAATATGTTTAAAATTAAAAAATTTCTTGTTGCAAATGCAGATTTGTTTTTTTGCTTTATTCTTCTTGGAATGATTCTTGTTGTTTGTTTTAAACCTTCCGCATACATCAACGCAACTTACAAAGGATTTTGTGTGTGGGCAAAAATCGTTCTTCCTAGTTTATTTCTATTTTTTATCTTAACAAAATTGCTGATGCAAATTAATGGGACGTTTAAAATATTTGGATTTGTGGACAAGCCTTTTCAAAAACTGTATGGGGTTAATAAATTTGGTGGCTATGTTTTTATTATGAGCATTTTATCTGGGTATCCAATTGGTGCAAAACTTACAAGCGAATTTTATGAACAAGGATTAATAACGAAATCCGAAGCACATCGTATGATTAGTTTCACTTCAACCTCTGGCCCTATGTTTATTATTGGAAGTGTTGCAATAAAAATGTTTAATAGTATTAAATTGGGCGTAATAATCTTTTTCTGTCATACATTGTCCGCTTTGATAAATGGCTTTTTGTACAAAAAAGTCAAAGCTTCAGACTTAGAAAAATGTTCGCCTCAAACAAAAAAAATGCCGACAAAACAAACACTTAATGATATTGTGCTTAACTCAATAATTTCACTTTTTATGGTTGGTGGATATATTGCATTATGCTTTTGTTTACTTGAATTCTTCTTACATGGCCAAATTGGGACTGCAGTAAACAATTTTCTTTCTCAGATTTTTGGAGTTGACTTTCTAACCCCAATTTTTAGCGGGATAGTTGAAATTACAAATGGCTGTGTATCACTTTCAAATTTAAACATTCCCCCAAGAACAATATGTGTTCTTTTAACATGTATTACAACATTTGGCGGACTGTCCATTCATTTCCAAAGTCAAATATTTGCAAGCAAATGTGGAGTAAAATACTCTTATTTTTTAAAAACGAAAACAACACAAACAATTATTTCGTTTGTGTTGAGTTCGGTCGCTTGTCTTGTGTTTTTTTAAGAATAAAATTGGAAACAAATTTCATTTATTTCATGGACTTCACTTTTAATAAATCTCTCACGATAAGCAAATTCATTTAGAGACATGACAAGTGCTACAACAATATTTATTTTTCTTAACCCACAAGCCTCTTTCATCGCTCTTGTAAGAAGTAAAATATTCGAACGTCTATCTGTTGCTTTGCTATTTTGCAACTTTTCCTCAATTAATGTACACTTCCTTGCAATTCCATCAAAAAGGAGTTTTGTGTCATCTTGCTCAGGCAAATTTTCAATTTCCCTTTTCTCTTCTTGTTTTGGCTTGTTTTCGATTACAACTGGAGTGATTTCTTCAAATTTTTCCTCACTATTTGGCATAATTCCAAACATTTTTGCCACTGAGTTTTTGAATGGAAGAATAAATTTTTGTGAAAACATAACGTATTCTTCTCTTTGTGATGTTGCATACGGAAAGGTTGTTGACAAAAACTCGCTAAAGTCTATTCTATTACTATCAATTTCGACCAACATTGCAAAAACAAAAGAAATTATGCTCTGTGCATCACTTGGCAATGAAAAATCTTTCCCCTGCTCCTCTGCTTGTTTTTTCAGGGCCATATACTCCTTCTTAAAATCATAATTTATTAGGCTTTCCGCCATTAAATTGTAAATTTCCTTTGAAGTTGAAATTGCTCGCAATATTTTGGATATTTTTATATCTGCAAGAATAAACTTTCCTTGGATAAACTCATCACACGAATTTAAAAAATTGTCAAGTTCTTCTGACTTTAAACTTTCACTCATAAATTCCTCCTATTCATACCTTACATATTATCATAAACGAAAATAAAATAAAAACATTTTTCGATAAAATATTGCAAAAGGCGATTTGTTAATAAAAATTTTAAATTTCATCAAAAATAATAGTCAAATGATTGATTTTTGTTTTATCTTGTGATATAAATTTTTGATACGATTAGGAGAAACGATGAACAAAGTTTATGATGAAACGTTAAACAAACTATTACTACTTTTTGTGTTTGACCGGATGGAAATCCCATTAACTGAAAATTCAATTATTGACATTTGCACAAGCAGAAATGATTGGTTGAAATATATGGAGTGTAAAGAAGCGTTAATGCAACTGGTTGATGTGAATTTTATTAGCAAACTTACTCCCATTGGTGCTGTGACTGAAATTGACACAAGAGACGAACGATATACAATAACCCCCGAAGGAAGAAATTGCATCGCAAATTTTGTAACCCGCATCAAACCACATATAAGAGAAGAAATTACAGAATATGCAAAACAAAATAGAATGGTCTTTAAACGCAGTCAAGAATATGTTTCTGAATATTTTAAAAATGCAGATGGGACTCACACAGTTGTCTTTAAAATTAAAGAGCCACTTGTAGCACAACCACTTTTTGAAATAAAATTAAAAACCACCACGAGAAATGCAGCTGTTCTTGCTGGCAAAAAATGGAATGAAAAGGCCCCACAAATTTATGAATATATCTATGAAAATCTAATTTCAGATAACTGATTTTTGATATAAAATAATTGTTTTGGCACAAAAAATGGCCATTTTGTAGTAAAAATTTGAATAAAAAATATAGGAGAGAATAAAAAATGAAAGTTGGAACTATGGCAATTGGGATAAAAACCCCAATAATTAAAGATGGAGACAAACTTGAGGATATTGTGTGCGATAGCCTTTTGAAAGCGGTTAAAGAACAAAAACTTACACTACATGACAAAGATGTTGTAGCCGTTACTGAGGCAGTTGTTGGGATTTCTCAGGGCAATTATGCTACTCTTGAACAAATAACAAAAGATGTTAAATCAAAAGTTAAATGTAAAACCTTGGGGTTAATATTCCCTATTTTAAGTAGAAATAGATTTTCTTTACTTCTAAAAGCAATCGCAAAAAGCGTAGATAGACTTATTATCCAACTTTCTTGCCCAACAGATGAAGTCGGCAACGAACTTGTGTCGAGAAAAGATTTTTTTGCATCAAAACTAAATCCATATAGTTGTGCTTGGACTGGTGAGGAATTTAACCAAATATTCTCTCATCCTGTGCATCCATTCACTGGGATAAATTACATTGATCTATACAAAGAATATGGCGGTAAAAACACTGAGGTTATTGTATCAAATAATCCAGAAGAGATTTTGAAATATACCGATACTGTTATTTGTGCAGACATTCACACAAGAGAACAAACTAAACAAAGACTTATTGATGCTGGAGCAAAGAGAGTGTTTACCCTTTGCGATATTATGAATAAAAGTGTTGATGGGAGTGGGTATAATTCAAAATATGGGTTGCTAGGTTCAAACAAATCAACTGAAGAGAGGGTTAAACTTTTCCCAGAACATGGACAAGATTTCGTTGAAAAAGTGCAAAAAATGTTGTTTGAAAAAACAGGGAAAAATCTTGAAGTTATGGTGTATGGTGATGGAGCTTTTAAAGACCCTGTCGGTGGCATTTGGGAACTTGCGGACCCTATGGTATCACCTGCTTTTACAAATGGTCTTGTTGGCACTCCAAATGAACTTAAATTAAAATTCCTTTCTGATAATAAATTTAGCACGTTGCGCGGTGAAGAATTGCAAAAAGCAATTAAAAAGGAAATTAAAAATAAAGATAATAATTTAAAAGGCACAATGGCTTCGCAAGGGACAACTCCTCGTCGTTATGTTGACTTGCTTGGAAGTCTAGCAGACTTAACTAGCGGAAGCGGAGACAAAGGAACTCCGGTTGTTCTTATTCAAAATTATTTCACCAATTATGCGGATTAAAACTTCATTAAACTGTTTTGATTTGCTATAAAACATTAAATTTTTATTAAAAAACACCCCAAATTTTGAGGTGTTTTCTATATTATAAGTGTTTTTATAATATGTGGAAATAATAAACAAAATAATTCAATCAATGCTTTCTTTTAGTTTAAAACAGGCCAAAAATCGTGCCATCCTCTATTTTCATATTCATTCCCGCAGGCATAGTTGGAAGCCCTGGCATAAGAAGTATGCTTCCTGCTATAGCGACAACAAAACCTGCTCCTCCGCGTGATTGGACTTCCCTTATTGTAACTTCAAAATCCTTCGGAGCTCCAAGAAGATTTTTATTGTCACTAAGTGACATTTGGGTTTTTGCAATAACAACAGGAAGTTTATCAAACCCAAGTTTAGTAAGTTCTTCAATGTCCTTTTGTGCTTTTTCTGTGTATTTTACTCCCTTTGCCCCGTAAATTTTTGTGGATATTTTTTCTATTTTTGTTGTAATTGAATCATCTATGTCATAAGCAAAAGTAAATTGTGAATTATCTTTTTTAAATAGTTTTTCAACTTCTTTTGCAAGGTCAATTGCCCCTTCTCCACCTTTTGCCCAGACATCACAGGGTACTGCAACAATATTTATTTTCCCCATTTCTTGTTTTATAAGTTCAATTTCATCCTGCGTGTCAGTTGTGAATTTATTTATTGCAACTACTGTGGGTAAGTGATAAACTTCTGTCATATTCTTGACATGTTTAATTAAGTTTTCCATCCCTAATTTTAGTGTTTGTAAATTAGGTTCCGATAGGCTATCAAGGCTTGCTCCCCCATGCATTTTAAGAGCCCTAATTGTTGCGACAACTACAACAGCATTTGGCTTTATGTTCGCAATTCGACATTTTGTATCCAAAAATTTTTCTGCTCCAAGGTCAGCCCCAAAACCTGCTTCTGTCACAACAATATCTGAATGTGTCATTGCAAGTTTTGTAGCAATTATCGAGTTGCAACCATGAGCAATATTGGCAAATGGTCCACCATGGACAATTGCTGGGGTATTTGACAAAGTTTGAACCAAATTTGGTTTGATTGCATCTTTAAGAAGAATTGTCATACTTTCTTCTGCATGCAAATCTTTTGCATAAATAGGTTTACCATCCTTTGTATATGCCACAAGGATATTGCCAATTCTTTTCTTTAAATCTTCGATATCGCTTGCAAGACATAAAATTGCCATAAGTTCGCTGGATGCAGTAATATTAAACCTATCCTTCCTCTGTACTCCATTCTTGCCACCACCAACCAAAACATTTCTTAAAGCCCTATCATTTAGGTCAAGGCATCGGTTGAAAACTATATTATTTTCATCAATATTTAATTCATTTCCGTGAAAGATGTGATTGTCAATGTATGCACATAAAAGATTGTTTGCACTGGTCAACGCATGGAAATCACCAGTAAAATGTAAATTTATATCCTCCATTGGAGCAATCTGACTTTTCCCACCTCCGGTTGCCCCTCCTTTAAGTCCAAAAACGGGCCCTAATGAAGGTTCTCTTAATGCCAAACAGACTTTTCTGTGAAGCGAGGAAAAAGCATCTCCAAGGCCAATAGAAACGGTTGTTTTCCCTTCCCCTGCCATTGTGGGATTTATTGCCGTAACCAAAACAAGTTTTGCCTTTGGATTAAAGTTGAACTCATTTACCTTTGCCTTGTATGGGCCGTACAATTCAAGTTCATCTTCATTTATATCAATTTTTTTTGCAATTTCAGTAATTTTTTTTAGTTTTGCACTTCGTGCTATTTCAATATCTGTCATAAAACCTCCAAACTCTTGTATTTTAGCACAACCATTTGCTTTTGAAAACAATTTTTTGCTTCTTTGTCGCAAATCAACTAAAATTTTAAAAATTGTTAAACTTTGTATGAAAAACAAGTGTAAATTAAAAAAAACAAATTTAATTTTCATCAATAAAAACAATTACCAATTTTAGGTTTTTATTAGTAACAAACTTTCATACAATGTAAAGAGGGTTTTATGAATTTTGAATTTGTTATACAATCTTTGATGGTTGGTGTTGGACTTGCAATGGATAGCTGTGCTGTATCTATGACAGATGGGATGAATGAAAAAAATATGCCTTTTGGAAAAAATATTTTGGTTGCTTTGCTTTTTGCCATTTTTCAACAAATTATGCCTATTCTGGGCTATTTTATAGGTCAAATTTTTAGTGATTTTATACACAAATACATTCCAATAATTGCTTTGCTTATTCTTGGTGTTTTAGGAGTTAAAATGCTAGCGGATGCAATAAAAAACAAAAATGAAACTGAAAAATTTGAAAAAATTACCATTCCGATGCTTATTTTACAAGCAATTGCCACATCCATTGATGCATTGTCCGTTGGAGTAACTTTTGTGAGCTATCCTATAAAAAATATGCTTTTTGTTACTTCTTTAATCGGCATAATCACATTTTTCTTTACCTTTTGTGGTGTTAAGCTTGGCAAGCATTTTGGAACAATATTTGGTAAAGATGCCCAAATTGTTGGTGGGCTTATCCTTATCTTAAATGGGATGGAAATTTATATAAGTAGCCTTTTCTAATTTTTTCTCCCATAACTAGTCTTTATTTTTATAAAAACTATTTAGTTGGTCAATAATATTTCGGCTTAAGCAAATCTCCTTATCAAAAAACGAACCGTTGAGTTGCTCTCTAGTTCGTTTTAATCGTGTTTGGTGCGGATGAAGGGACTCGGACCCCCAAGGTTTCCCGCTAGATCCTAAGTCTAGTGCGTTTACCAATTTCGCCACATCCGCATATTTTGTGGAGTTTTGCTCCCTAAATAAAAAAATGGTGATCCACCCGAGGTTCGAACTCGGGACCCCTTGATTAAAAGTCAAGTGCTCTACCGACTGAGCTAGTGAATCACGCTTTGGCTGGGGTGGCAGGATTTGAACCTACGGATGCAAGAGTCAAAGTCTTGTGCCTTACCCCTTGGCTACACCCCATTGATTAAGCCTTAGCCATTATATACTTTTTATGAGAAATAATCAAGTGTTTTTTCAAACTTTTTTTGAAAATTTTAAAAAATTATTTGCTTTTCTCTTTAACTGCATTTTCTAATGCATAAATCTATTGGAAGCCAACCTAAAACTGACTTTCATTTTGAAATATATCACAATTCAAGTTTTTTGTCAACATATCAAATGAAAATTTATTTTTACATATCCACAAAAATATTTTTACAATAAAAAAAGACCCATATAGGTCTGATTTTTCTGGGGTGAAAGGTGGGACTCGAACCCACGGCCTCCAGAGCCACAATCTGGCGTTCTAGCCAACTGAACTACATCCACCATATATGGTGTTCCAGGAGGGATTCGAACCCCCGACACCCGCCTTAGAAGGGCGGTGCTCTATCCAACTGAGCTACTGAAACACATGGAGCGGATGATGGGAATCGGACCCACGTAGCCAGCTTGGAAGGCTGGAACTCTACCATTGAGTTACATCCGCATACAACGTTCTTTCACTACTTGCATACTTTAGCACAAAAAAAAATATATGTCAACATTTTGTTCAAAAAAATATAAATTTGTTTTAAAAAAATTGTAAAATTTCCCCAACAGCAAAAAAATACTTGATTTTTAAGTTGTTTTGTTGCATAATTATTATGTTTTGGGGTGTAGCCAAGCGGTAAGGCTCTGGATTCTGACTCCAGCATGCGTAGGTTCAAATCCTGCCACCCCAGCCAAAATCCCCTACATGAGTAAGGGATTTTTTGTTTTTTATATTCTTTCGTCAAAATTATTACATTTCTGAAGATAGAATGTTAAGTTGTGTTTCAAGTTCAGCTTGCTCAATATCAATTTGTTCAACATGTGATTTAAAAGTTGAAATAAAATTCTTTGCTGTCAAAACTCTTCTTTTTTGTGCAAAGGCAATTGGAGAATTTTCATCAATTAAGTTTAGCATCTCTTTTGCATCTTTAAGTTCGTTTTGCCAATAAAAAATTTGGTTACAACATTCAACCCTTTCTATATCCAATTTTTCGAGATATTTCATAAGTCTATCTGTATACGTTTGCATTTTTTGCCTCCTTATTTTGTAAGTTCTGGGGGATAAATTCCCTCGTCTTCTTCAGGACAATCACTTTGAATTTTACCTGCTACATAAATTGCAAGATTGGTCATGTCATCAAATGCCCTGCTGTATCCTTCCGCTCTTATGCAAGCCTCAACAACATCACTTTGTGAGAACATCAGTTCCATACTGTATCTCGCTTTCTCGAACCAATTATCTTCGGTCAAATCAAAGTATTTACCTGCCACATCCATCCAAAAGCAAAGTTTATCCTCAACAATCGTTATTGCTTTTTCAAGGTCTTGCAAAATAGAAGTATCTTTTTCACATTCTTCGGCAAGAGTTCGGGAAAAGCTCACTCTTTCCCTATCCAACTGTGCTTTATATTCCCTTCCGATATTTCTTAAATTTTCCTTTTCATTTGTTGCATAAAAATCTGCAATGACTTCCTGTCTATTTGCATAATATTGCCCAATCCCGACCTTTTCTCCCATAAAAATTTCCGTAGGATTAATTCCTTCATCTACAATATAATTTCTGTTGTATGACAATCGTCTCATATCGAACTCCTTAAAAGCAAGCAAATAATTGCTTACGAATTTGTTTATATTTTACTTGCATTTATACGAATTGTCAATACCAAATATTTTATGGGAGTACTATTTAAAGCATACAAAAATTAACACACATGAATAATTACATTTTTATTGTAACAAACTATGTTTAAAGGAGGAGAAAAAAATGAGGATAGTAAACCTTGTTGCATGGATAATTCTTCTTATTGGCGGATTAAATTGGCTTTTTATTGGGGCGTTTTCATGGAATCTTGTAACTGCAATTTCAGGTAATATCACATGGATTGCAAGAACAATTTATTGCCTTGTTGGAGCAAGTGCGATTTGGCTATTTATTACACCAATTTGCACCGGTGGTAGAATTTCCATGTGGAATTTAGATTAAGTATATCTGACAAAAAATCTTCCTCCCAAAAGAGAAAGATTTTTTTGTCACACAGTTATAGTAAAATACAAATGATTCCTCCCTTTCCCTCGTTTATTATTCGAGTTAAGGTTTTCCTCATTTTCTTTTGTGCCTCAACTGGCATTGCTATAATTTTCTTATTCAATCCTTCATTTACAAGACTATGCAAACTTCTGCCAAACATATTTGTTTCCCAAATCCCCTTTGGATTATTTTCAAATTCACTTAAAAGAGATTTCACAAGGTCCTCGCTTTGTTGCTCTGAGCCGACAATAGGACTAATTTCAGTTTGGACATCAACCTTCATAATATGCAAACTTGGAGCACTCGCTTTAAGCTTGACACCATATCGCGAACCCTGCTTTACAATTTCAGGTTCTTCCAAGGTCATCTCTTCCATTTTTGGGCTAACAACACCATAACCTGTTTCCTCAACTTGACGTAATGCATCTTTTAATTTGTCATATTCTTCTTTTGCATGTGCAAGCTCACGAATAAAAGCAACAAGTTCAAAATCATTTTTAATTTCATGTCCACATTCTCTTGATAAAACTTTATAAAACAAATCTGATTTTGGTTTTATATCAAGATATGCTATCCCATTGCCAAGGTCTATTGACGATAATGCTATTGGTTCAAAATTTTCACTTGTTTCAAAAATATTTTTTCCGTTGTCAACTTCTCCAATTTTATTTTTCCCATCAACAAGGTTTTTGCTTTCTGCAACAATTTCTTTAATAAGCGAGTCCTCGTATGGCAATGCTTGAAGCCACTTTGGCATTTGAACTCGAAGCGAATACAACGGGAATTCTTGCAAAATATTTGAGAATATTTCATCAATATCTTCGGGTTTTAGATTGCTACAGTCTGCAGATACAACATGGACATTATATTTTTCCTCAAGACTTGTAACAAGACTTGCTGTTTGTTCAGCCTTTGGATTTTTTGTGTTTAGAACAACAACAAATGGTTTTTCTATTTTTTTGAGCTCAGTTATTGTTCTTTCTTCCGCTTTAACAAAATTATCTCTTTCGAGTTCCCCAAATGAGCCATCTGTAGTCATCACAATAGCAACGGTTGAATGCTCAGAAATAACTTTTTTTGTTCCAATATCGGCCGCTTCCTCAAAAGGAATAGGTTCAGCATTCCAAGGAGTTTTTACAAGCCTTGGTTTTCCATCCTCCAGCAATCCCTCAGCACCTGCCACCGAGTATCCTACGCAATCAACAAGTCGAATTTTCATTTGGACTTTGTCATTAACAACAATTTTAACCGCTTCCTTTGGGACAAATCTTGGTTGAGTGGTCATAATTGTTTTGCCATCTGCACTTTGAGGTAGCTCGTCTACTGTGCGAGTTTTATCAAAACTATCTTTGATATTCGGCAAAACCATCTTCTGCACAAAATTAGTTATAAAAGTTGACTTGCCACATCTAACTGGCCCCACAACCCCTAGATATATGTCGCCACCTGTTCTTGTTGCAATGTCTTCATAAATTTGATACGAATTCATATTTTCCTCCGAAATTCGATATACCAAAATATATGTGTGTTGACTGTTACTTATGCAAAAGATAACAAAAAAACTGTCAGAATGTGACAGCCTTTCTAATATAAACTTTTTTTCTTTCGACCTTTTCCAAAGCTTTTTTTAAAATTAAGTCTATTTTCTTTTCCTGTAAGCAATCTAAATATATTTTGTCTATGCGCAAACCACACTAGGCAAAACATCGCAAACAAAAGACAACTTAAAATAATATTTCCTTCTTCTCCCATAAGTCCCAAAAGATAGGCCTCGACAATTGTTGCAATTGTAACAAATGAAAATGATACAAGCGAGCCATAATCAAACAATAACAAAAACAAAAATCCTCCAATAAAAATTATCACACCCATAAGAGGATTGGCTGCACAAAAAATTCCATACATAACAGCAGCACCCTTACCACCTTTAAAGTAATAAAACACTGGGAAAATATTGCCCACAAGTGCACCTAGCCCACCCGTAAAAAGTCCTATGCACGCGACTTGATTACTTGCCCCATTGCAGGTTATTAGGTCATAAAAATTTCCTCCAAAAAGAAGATAACCACAAATTGAAGGAATAACCCCCTTAAGCATATCAAGAAGCAATGTCAAAAGACCCATCGAAAAACCTAGGTTTCTCACCATATTCATAGTCCCAGGGTTGCCACTGCCTGATTTTGATATGTCATAATGTTTAACTCTACTGATTATCCGTGCAAAAAAGATGTTCCCTATAAGATATGATCCTACAATCAAAACCAAAAATTTCCACCATTCCATGTGTTTATTCGTCCTTTTCTGATCTGTTTTTTACAATCAACTTTATTGGAGTTCCTGAATAATCGACTGCCCTTCTAAGTGTATTTTCCAAATATCTTAAATACGAAAAGTGCATTATATCCTTATTATTCACAAAAATAACAAAATTAGGAGGATTTACTCCTGTTTGTGTAGCATATAAAATTTTAAGTCTTTGCCCATTTTTGCTTGGAGGTTGTTTCATATTGATTGCTTCTTGGATTATATCATTGAGTTGTCCTGTGGAAATTCTTTTGCTTGCATTTTTGAGCACTGTTTCAACTGTTTCCATAATTTTTCCAACACGTTGTCCAGTTTTAACTGAAATAAATACTGGGATATAATAACTCATAAATTTTAAATCGTCATCAAGTTTTTTCCTAAATTTATTTATTGTTTTATCATCCTTATCCTCAATCAAATCCCACTTATTAAGGACAATAACACTAGGTTTGTTTTGTTCATGCACAAAGCCAGCGACCTTTATATCCTGCTCTGTTATTCCATCATTTACATCAATCATAACCACCACAATATCTGCTCGTTTTATTGCTTCTATGGTTCTCAAAACGCTATAACGCTCAATTGATGAAGGTTCGATGGCATTTTTACGTCTTAATCCTGCAGTGTCTATTAAAACATAATCTTTCCCGTTGTATCTAAAAGGACTATCTATAGCATCTCTTGTTGTTCCTGCGACGCTACTAACGACAAGCCTTTCTTCTCCAAGAAGTTTGTTTGTCAAACTACTTTTGCCGGCATTTGGTTTGCCAACGATTGCGATTTTTATAGCTTCAGTTGGGACAATTGTCGTATCAATTTTTTCATTCAAACTCTTAACAATTTGGTCGAGGAGTTCACCAAGGCCTTTGCCTTGTTCTGCTGAAATTGGAAACACATGTTTAAACCCTAATTCATAAAAATCGTACAAATTATCAAATTCAAAGTTATCCATTTTGTTAACAACAAGCAAGATATCTTTTTTTGCTCTTTTCATAAGGAAATCAGCGACCTGTCTATCTGCATTTGTAAGTCCCTCCTTCCCATCAACAAAAAACAAAATTACATTTGAAAGATCAATTGCAATTTGTGCTTGAGCCAAAATATTTTTCCCAATTTCGCCTCTTTCTTCAAAATCTAAACCACCTGTGTCAACTAGAGTAAAGTAATTGCCACACCATTCTGCATCGCCATAAATTCTATCTCTTGTAACGCCAGCAATATCATCAACAATGCTTATTCTTCTGCCGCAAATTTTATTGAAAAACGTACTTTTGCCTACGTTTGGTCTACCGACTACCGCAACTAAAGGTTTCATATAAATCTCTCCATTTTACGTTGATAGTGTATCACACAAAATAGTTTTAATCAATCAAAACCTTGTAATAGGCAAAAAAATTTGAAAAATTCTTTTTCATTTTTTGCAATTATGTTCACAACTATTACAACAACCACAACACATTGTCTCGACAAAACCTTTTGATTTTATACTTTTTTTCATTGCAATAAAAACGCATAAAAGAAATAAAATTGCCCCAGTTCCAACAAAAATTTGTAACATAAGTTTGTTGGAAACAACATTGTAAATCAAAAAACAAATGAAATATGCTATCGCAAATTGCGCCAAACACGAAATAAAAGTCCATTTCCGCCCGATTTCTTTACGCATAACTGCAATAGTTGAAATGCATGGTAAATATAACAAACTAAACACCATCATAATAATCGCTGTAAGGGGGGTAAATGTAATTACAAAACCTGAAGTCAAGAAACTTACACCAAGAGTCTTGTCAAAGTCGCTTGTTATTGGGATTTTGTTAACAATGGCCATTGTTCCGACGACCATTTCTTTTGCCATAACACCTACAAGCAAACTCACAGCAATCCCCCAATTCCCAAGACCAATTGGTCGGAGCAACACAGCAAGATATTCGCCAATAATTTCCAGCATACTACGCCCCGTCCGAACAGTCGGGATATATTCAAACTTTAACGTAAAATTTTGCATTATCCACACGATTACACTAAATGAAAGCAATATTGTGGCAACTTTTATAACAAACATTTTGCAATTTTGATAAATTACACTTATAATTCGTCTAAAATCAGGAAATCTATATGGCGGGAACTCAAGGATAAATGACCTTTCCCCACTTTTTAGTACCTTTTTGTTAAAAAATGATGCCATAATGATTCCTGCAGCTATTCCTAAAAGATAAAGACCTGCGATTATCAAAAGGTTCCCTTTTCCAAAAAAAGCCCCGCCGATGACAGCATATATGGGCAATTTTGCACTGCAACTCATATACGAACTTAACATGGCTGTCTTGATTTTTGCATTCTTATCTTCCAAGTTTCTTGACGTTAAAACTGCTGTCGTTGTGCATCCGAAGCTCATTAAAATTGTAAATATACTTTTGCCACTCAAACCAAATTTATAAAATATTTCTTCGAATGAAAAAGCAAGTCTTGACATATATCCACTATCTTCAAGGAGTGATAAAAAGAAGAACAACAAAACAATTTGAGGAATGAAGCTAAGCAATCCGCCGACGCCACCAACTATTCCTTGCGAAAAAAGGCCAACAACCCAATTTGGAGCATTTATTTTAATTAAAAAATTTGAAACAGGAATTCCTATACATGAATCTATAAAAGTTTTTAACAAGTCTGAAAGCCACACACCAATGGAAGAAAATGTTATGTAAAATATTAAAAACATCAGCCCAAAAAATATTGGTAGGCAAAAATATTTATTTAAGATTATTCTATCAATGGCGTATTTCCCATAAGTAGTTTTTTTATTCATCGTTTGACATTTATCTAAAATTTGCTTTATATAATCGAATCTTAGCTTCGCAATCAATGTCAAATAATCTTTCTCAAGAACAATTTCTGATATCTTATTTTTTTGCTCATTTGAAAGGGCCAACTTGCTTTTCACAAACTCATCTTGTTCCAAAAGTTTTATCGCAATGAAATTCTCCCTTCCAGTAAAAATTGATAGCTGCCGAGGCGACAAAATAGAAATTATTTTATCAATCGGCAAAGATTTTAAATAAGGCAAATTTACTTTGTGTGTATTGTTGCATATAAATTCTTCAATGAGTTTCAAACGAGAGATATTGTCGCAAATAACAATTTTACAGCCTAAAACAGATGACAATGATTTATAATTATATAAAATTCCCCGCTTTTTAACCTCACTAGGGAAATTGATTGCGATAATTGGTTTGGCACCGAATTCAAGCAATTCAAGGGTTAAAAGTAGATTTCTTTCCAAAACATTTGCATCACATATATTCACAATATTTCCGTTTTTACATAGCAAATGATCAATAGAAACTTGCTCTTCAAAAGAATAGCTAGTCAAAGAATAAATTCCCGGCAAATCAACGAATTTGTATTTTTCTCCGTCAAAAGTTAGGTCTTTTTCTTTCTTTTCAACTGTCACTCCATGCCAATTCCCAACATGTTCAAAACTATTCGTAATTTTGTTATACAAAGTTGTTTTACCAACATTTGGATTGCCAACAAAAGTGATTTCAGTTGTAGTTCCCATTGTTTTTTGCCCCCTTTTTTACAAAAATGCAAGCAACTTCCTTACGTTTTAAGGCTAGAACATACCCTCTAATTTCGAGCAAAAAGACGCCATTTTTGGCACTTTTTTTAAGTATCTTCACATTTGAATTTACAAAGCCAAGTTCCAAAATCCGCCTTTTAATCTTAATTTGAGCAATAATTTCGCAAATTTCATATTCTTTTTTTTCCTCTCCCATGTCAAGAGAAAAAAACTCTTCATTTATAATATTTTTCATATAACTTATATATGTTTGTCCACAAAAATATATGGCAAAAACAACCAAATAACAAAATTTTGATGTAAAAATTAGTTAATGTGTAATTTTAAAGAATACAAAAATAAAACACCACGATTATGGTGCATTATTTAAATTCGTAGTATTCATCTTTTTATAATTTTGAGAAACTAATTTATATTATTCAAAAAAGAAATAAATGTAGTAATATCTTTGAATTTTCTATAAACGGCAGCAAAACGAACATAAGAGATTTCATCAATGGCTTTTAGTTTGGTCATTACCATCTCCCCGATCTCGGAACTTTTAACTTCTTGGGCTAAAGAATTGTTGATTTGTCTTTCAATACTTACAATTATTTCATCAATCTGATTCATAGATACAGGCCTTTTCTCACATGCCTTAATTATTCCACGTTTTATCTTTTGTGGGTCAAAAGTTTGCCTTGAACCATCATTTTTTATTACCAAAATTGGCGAACTTTCAACCATCTCATAAGTTGTAAATCTTTTGCCACACTTCAAACATTCCCTTCTTCTTCTAATGGAATTTTGCTCATCAGAATTTCTTGAATCAACAACTTTACTATCATTATAACCACAAAAAACACATTTCATCTGCTAAACCCTCATATTTTTAATGATTTTAGCACAAATGTCTTTTTTTTCAAAACAAAATTTTAATAATAATCAATTAAGTGGATAAATATCATCTTCTTCAAAATTTGTCATAGAATTTTGCATATTTCTGTTCTTTTCATAAAATCCATCATTATATAAATTTCTTTGATTACCTTGTATATTTTGTTCATTTAAAGATTGTAAAGAAACGTTTGTGGCAGGATATGAGTCATTTTGCCCTATACTTTTTGACAAAGATTTCGAGACCCCATTGTTTTGATAGAAATGATCCTCGTTTTTGGTTTGTGAAGTCGTCTGCGGAGTACCATTCGACATTGGATAAATGTGTTTGTTTTCTCCAGTTTGTTCCAAAGTTGTTTTTGATGAATTTGCAATATCTTGTTTTTGTGCTTCAAAAATACGAACTTTTTTTTGTTTTTTTGAGGGAGATTCTGCAATTTCAACAAGAATAATATCTTCCCCAATCTTGCGAACATATGAAAAAGGAATAAAAATTTCTTGAGAAGCTTTAAAAAAACTAAAAAAGTTTTTGCTTCCTGGCACAACAAATCCAAGGATTCTGTTACAACCCAGATCCATAACTACATCACAAATATTCCCCAAAATTCTACCTGTAAGAGCATTGACAACTTCTTTGCTACGAAGTTCTGTAAATGTTGTTTCCATATTTCTATAATTATGCTTAAATGTTTTAAAATAAAACAAAATTCTACAAGAAAAGCTTTATAAAATTCTGTATATATTTTAAATCGATTGGGCAATCTACAATAAAGGTGAAAAAAATATGTCTAATAGAGTTGATATTTGCGGACTAAACACATCAAGTATTCCAAAATTATCTGCAAGCGAGGTTGCTAATCTTATGAAACGCCTTAAGTCGGGCGATGAAGAAGCTAGAGAAATGTTTTTATATTCAAATATGAGACTTGTATTGAGTGTTGTTAAACGCTTTTCCACCAAAAGTGATAATATTGATGACATTTTTCAAGTGGGTTTTGTGGGGCTGATCAAAGCAATGGACAATTTTGATGAACGCTTCAATGTAAAATTTTCCACTTATGCAGTGCCTATGATAATTGGAGAGATTCGGCGATTTGTTCGGGACAATTCCGCGGTCCGAGTAAGCAGAAGCCTTAGAGATATCGCCTATAGGGCCCTGCAAGCAAGAGAAAAACTGTCAAAGAATACAATTGTTGAGCCAAATATAGACCAAATTGCCTCGGAAGCACAACTTTCGCCAAGACAAATTCTCACTGCACTTGATGCCATTTCCGAACCCGTGTCGCTATTTGAACCTGTTTACAATGACAGTTCCGAAACCATCATGGTAATGGACCAAATAAAAGATGTTAAAAATAGTTGCGAAGAATTTATTGACCAAGTTGCTTTAAAAGAAGCCTTAAATGATCTTGGCGGACGTGAAAAAGAAATTTTATGGTTAAGATATTATCTTGGGAAAACTCAAGTGGAAATAAGCTCTCAAATTGGGATTTCACAAGCACAAGTTAGCCGACTTGAAAAAAATGCCCTGGAAGAAATCAAAAAAAATTTTTTTTAAACACATTTTTATCCAATATTTGATTTCTGCAAATCTTTTTTTAGTTTTGATAATATTTTCTTTTCAATTCTTGAAATATAACTTTGAGAAATTCCTAACAAATCAGCAACTTCTTTTTGTGTGCTTTCTTCATCACCATTAAGACCAAATCTGAGTTCCATAATTCTTTGTTCTCGTTCATTAAGCTTTCTGATTGCTTCCCACAAAAGAACTTTTTCTCCGTTCTTTTCAAGAGTTCCGCTTACTGTTTCTGCATCACTTTCCAGAACATCGCTCAAAAGAAGCTCATTCCCATCTTTGTCAAAGTTCAGTGGTTCATCAAGACTCACTTCAGACATTTGCCTTGATCGTTTGCGTATAAACATCAAAATCTCATTTTCAATACATCTTGAAGCATAGGTTGCAAGCTTTATGTTTTTTTCGACATCAAAAGATTGAACGGCCTTTATCAATCCCACAGCTCCAACGGAAATAAGGTCGTCAAGTTCCGCCCCAGTATTATCAAATTTTTTTGCGATATAAACGACAAGTCGCAAGTTATGTTCAATGAGTTCCCCTTTTGCCCCTTCATCCTTATTTTTTAGCCTCATCAAGAGTTTCTCTTCTTCCTCTTGAGTTAATGCTTGTGGCAAAATTTCTTTCCCACTGACATATGCGATGAGCTTTTCCTTAATATCCAAAAAATCCAGTCTAAACAACTTTTTTATAAAATTTTTTATCATATAAAAAAGTGAACCTTTTTTTTGCTCATTATAAATTTCATCAAAGTTATCTTTTTTTTGCTCATTTTTCATAGTATTTCCCCCATAAAATCAAATTATAGTGCCAATGGGCTAAGAAGTCCTTGGCAATCTTTTTTTTGAAAAACAAAATTTCCAAATCCAACAAGTGCCTGTATTTTTTTATTTGTGTTATTATTTTGTTTTGAAAAAATTCCATCAATTTCACAAACAAACATTTTTCCATTGCCTGTTGCAGTTTGACAAGTTATATATTTGCCTTTTATTTTTTTGTCAAGTTTCTTTTGTAAAATGTCAACAATAGACACTCTGCCTTCAAAAATTTTAAGAAAAGTATTTAAATCTAACACTAGAATTGATAGCCCCGTTTCGTTATCCTGCAAAAGGTTTCCGCTATCAAGATATGCAGTTATATTGTAATTTTTCCCAAAAACATTCAACTTAAGATGATAGTAAAAATTGCTAATTTTTTGTCTTTTATAAAATTGTTGAATGATCTTTTTAAAAACTACAAAACAAATAAACAGTATTCCAACAAGCAAATTGCCCGACAACTTCCACTCAAAAAGTTGAGAAATCATACAACCTATGCCAATATAAAGATATTTTGAAAAGATGAATGTAATTATGTAAATTAGAAAATGCTTAGGATTGTCTTTGCCAAATGACAAAGTTGAAACAAAAAGAACAATGGTAAAATTGGTAAGCATTGATAACCACTTTTCAAGGTTCAATACTGCAAAAAAAATGATAAGAATGCTTCCCACAAAACAAGATAAAATTTCAAACCAAAAATATTTTGTTTCTTTTAAAATTTGTTTTGCAATTGAAAGTGAAAAATATAGAAGCATAAAATTTTGTAAAAGAACATCTTCAATATAAATTTCCATATTCCAATGATAAATCTTTTTTTCTCTCAAATCAAACTGCACATATGGTTATAAAAAAGAAAAAATGACTCCTTTTGTCTTAAAGAGTCATTTTATGATATTTTAAAAATTATCTTCTTCTAAGTCTATTCAAAAAGGCTGGCAATTCTTCATTTGGTTGTTCAACTTGAACTCGAGATGTTGGAATTGCAGGTTGCGAAATCGGTTCTGAAATAGAATTTTCTACTTTCTCAGTGTTCCCTTCATTATATACAAACTTGTCAAAATTCATCTTAGGAAGGTTTAATTCTTCTGTATTATTTTTGGGAATATTTGCAATGCGTTGTTGATTAAACCCCGTCGCAATAACGGTAATTTCAACTTCTTCGTTTAATGCATCGTCAACCCCGGCTCCAAAAATAATGTTGCAATTCTCATCAACGACATCTCTAACCAATTCCGCCGCTTCATTCACCTCGTCAAGAGAAAGATCAAGCCCGCCTTTAACATTAAGCAATATGCCAGTTGCCCCCTCAATATTTGTTTCAAGAAGTGGGCTTTGAACTGCTTGTCTAACTGCGTCAATAGTTTTATTGTCACCTTTGCCATGCCCTATACCCATGTGAGCAAGCCCTTTATCCTTCATAATTGTTTTGACATCAGCAAAGTCAAGGTTAATTAAACTTGGAGTCACAATTAAGTCTGAAATCCCTTGAATTCCTTGTCGCAAAACATCATCAGCGCAACGGAATGCTTCCACGATAGGAGTCCCTTTTGGAACAATTTTTAAAAGCTTATCGTTTGGAATTATAACCAAAGTATCAACAAATTTTTTAAGATTTGCAATACCTTTTTCGGCATTATCCATCCTTCTTCTACCTTCAAAATTAAAAGGTTTTGTAACAACGGCAATAGTCAAAATGTCAAGTTCTTTTGCCACTTGGGCCACCACCGGAGCAGCACCTGTTCCTGTTCCTCCGCCCATACCTGCAGTGATAAAGACAAGGTCGCACCCTTTTAACATTTCTGTGATGACAGCTTTACTTTCTTCTGCGGCTTTTTGTCCAACTTCCGGATCAGCCCCAGCACCGAGCCCTCTGGTCAACTTTTCACCAATTTGAATTCGATGCGTTGCTTTACTCATAAGAAGAGCTTGTTTATCTGTATTTATTGCAACAAACTCTGCACTTGTAATGTTTGCAGCCACCATTCTATTTACAGCGTTGTTACCACCACCGCCGATACCAACCACCTTAATATTAGCTATTTGACTTATGCTGTTTGAACTATACATATTTTTCCCTCCATAAAAATATATTTTGCTATTTAAATTTTCGACAAAGCAAAACTTAGAACTGCCATGCTTGAAGAATTGTTAGGTTTATTTAAACTTGAATATGGCATTTTTGCTATTAAAACATTTTTGCCAATAACCTTAGCTATTTCGTCTTTTGCACCTTTCATAAACGATACTCCCCCACCTGTTAGATAAACTGGAATAAAATCTGGGAAATTAAACTGCCAACTTTCAAAGCATTTCAAAATACCTTTCGCAATAACTTCAATCCGGCTTTGAGCAATAGCATTTGCCACTTTCATAGAAACGGGGGTTATCTTGCCATCAATAACAATGTCGTAATTATCATTTTCATTTGGTTCAATGCAAAGGACAATTTTCTTGTTTAAATTTTCCGCACAAGAAAATGGGATCCTAAGACATCTAGCGAGGTCTGCAGATATATACCCACCACCTATTGAAAAACTGCTAAGATTGAGTATCCCACGTCCACGAATAAGAGCGACTGTTGTTGTTATGTATCCACAATCAACAAGAAGCACATACTTATCTCTTTCTGCATCATCAAAAAGATACAATGCTTGAGCATAAGCAGATGACACAAATCCAAATTTCTCGACGTTAGTTTTGACAAGCGCCTTTGAAACTTGTCCAAGAAATTTGTTGCTTGCCAATACAAACGATAAGCATGCTGCAATTTTGCTTTCAATCATCCCTACTGGAGATGAAACGCGGTTGTTTTCGCCAAGCACATAGTAAATACAATCTTTGCTTATAATCGTGTGAGATTTATAATCAACACTAGCCCCAAGATAAAGGGCCTCGACATCTCGCTTCGTTATGCGTTTTGGTTTCGCATAATTTTGACAAACATTTTTGCACACACAGAAACAAAATTCAGTTGGCACACCAACAAGAAGTTTTTTGATCTTTTTGCCAAAGGATTTTTCCGCCCCAGAAATAGCTTCAATCACCGCACGATCAAACTTTGCAGGGTCCAAAAGTTCTCCATCAGCAAAACCCTCATAATCTTCAGAATATGAGCTGTGAACATTTATCGTTTTATTTACATCTTGGCTTCCTACAAGTACAGTTATTGACTTACTACCAATATCCAAAATTGCGACTTCGTTTTGCGACATTTCTCTTTTGCGATTTTTCTCCTTTACAAAGACAATTATACATTTAACTCTTTTTTCTTGTCAAACATTTTACACATAATTTATTTATATTTTAAGATATTTTTCACCATTTTTTTGTGCCAAATAAAAGAATCTGTGCTTATTTTAAATAAAAATCAATAAAATATTTAAAATTTAAAAAATTTATCTCATCTCAAAAAATTTTGACATATTTAGAAGTCCAAACCCTTCTTCATTATGATTGCCTGAAATTTTATCACAATTGCCGAGAAGTCGAACTTTTATGTGATCGGGAGAAATATTCGGATATTTTGAATACACAAGCAAACATACTCCCGCAATCATTGGGGTTGCAACACTTGTGCCACTCATTTTACAATACAAATCTTCCCCACCGACATTCGCCCCTGTAATGTCAACTGCTGGAGCAATGAGATCAGGTTTAAAAAACCTTCCCGCAGGCCCACGTGAAGAAAAGTTTGCAATTCTAAATAGTTTTTTATCAAAATTTTCCTCTTTGTCCCGATTATCGTCAACTCCACCAACAGTTATTATTTGACTAGAAAATCCTGGGGATTTTATTGTTTCACCTTCAGGGCCACTATTCCCTGCAGCCGCCACGACCACAATCCCTTGATGCCACAAGGCTTCCGCGCCCAAAACAAGTGGGTCATTACGCCCAAGAGGGTTACTTCCAAAACTCATACAAACGACTTTAATATTATACTTCTTGTGATTATCGCTCACCCATTGCATCGCTTCCAAAATTTTGTCAGCACCGGCCTCACCATTTTCTCCCAAAGCTTTAATTGCAACAATTTCAGACTTAGGAGCAACCCCACAAAATTTTCCTCCACTTGCGAGCCCATTTCCACATGCAATGCTTGCCACAAAAGTTCCATGTCCATTATCATCATAAGGCATTTCTTTCCCATTTATAAGGTCAACGAATTTTGTGATCCGCATATTTGGCAAACAAAAATCAATGTGAGGATTTATGCCTGTATCAATAATGGCAACTTTTACCCCTTTCCCATAACAATCTTGTGCATAAAGAGTGTTTAGCGACATAATTTTTTTTGAAACGTTTATCATGGCCGAAACTCTTGCCTGTTTTGAAATGAAACTTACAATATTTGTTTTCGCGAAATGAATAATTTGTCCTGAAGTGAGTCTTGCTCCAAAAGCCTCAATAAATGGATACTCTTTAGCCACAATCCCAAGTTTTTTGGCCTCATAAATTGCTTGATAATATTTTTTTGCATACACAATGCAATCACTTTTTACTTCAATTCCACCAAGTTGAGCGACCTTCAAAAGTTCAGGACAAATTTTGTTTAAATATCCCATATCAGTCATCCAATTTTTTAAGCAAATCATCCAAAAATTGCTTCTGCTCAACATTCAAATATGGAGATAAAAATTGTGCGGTTTGAGAAAGTTTTTCAAGTGAAAGTTCCCCACTTTGTAATCGTTTTTTAGATTCCAATAGAAATTCATTTTCCAAATCATTTTGAGAATAATCTTTGTATTTATTATACACTTCCTCCGCAGAGTGCAGGGCCTCTTCCCTCAAATCTTCACCATCTCCAACCACTTTTTCTTCAATTTTTTTTATGTCATCCATCAGTTTTTCATTTGCAAAATCAGATAAATTTTTTGCCATTTTACACTCCAAAACTATACTATTTTCAGTATATGAAATATTTTTGCCCTTTGTGAAATGCAATAAAAGCAAACACCAAGCTTTAAAAACATTTGCACATATTTTGAAAACAAATCATAAAAAAATTATATGAATAAAGCTTCAAATAATTCTCCAAAAGAATATAAAATGGACATCGCAACAACCTATCCTCAAACATACCTTGATGGGAGCAATATTTCAAGCAAATCCCTTCAAAGTGATATCGTCGCAAGTCAAAATTGTCAAACCTGTACAGGCAATTGTACGGGTTGTCAAAATAACACTTACTTTAATCAGCCGGGCCTTCAAGACTTTCTTCCACTACTTTTAAAATCTCTTGGCAACAAGGGAGATCTGTCATCGCTTATGCCTCTAATAAGCAAATTTAGCCCAAATTCCTCGCAAGATAGTGCCAATACTATTCAAAATTTATTAAATCTTATGCAAAAACCTCAGAATAAGAATGATAAAAATATATCAAATAATACTCCTAGTTCTGATGAGAATCCCCCATCAAAAAAAGGAATATCACAAATTGATAGTTATAAAATAATAAAAGATTTATAAAGAAAATAATGTAAAAATCCCAGAATTTTGATGAAAATTTAACAAAAAAGAAGCCCTATTTTTTTTAAACAGACCTCTTTTTCAACACTTGAAAAATAAAAATCTTCGGATTTCATTAAGATTTACTTCTTCTAACTCTTATTTCCCGTGATTTTGATCCTCAAGGTGAGTTGTTTGTAAAGTAGTATTTGTGTCCTCCCCTTGTTCAAAAGACTTTATCATATCGTTTATTATCATAAGGTTTTTAAATACAACGGCGTGGTCAAAATTCTTAAGGTTAAGCCCAGTAAGTTTTTTTACCTTATCGATTCTATAATTGAGTGTATTGCGGTGCATAAAAGTATTTTCACTAGTTAAACTTGTGTTAAGCCCACTTGCGAAGAATGCATTTATTGTGTTCATAAGTTCTTCGTCATTGAGGACCATTTGGATATTTGCATGTTGAATTGCCTTTTTATAAACCTCGTAATTTTTTTCAGAAAAGCATGAAATAAGATTTTCAGGTGCAAACATTTTGGACACCTTTTCCTCAATTGTTTCATGGTCATCAAAATTTAGGTTACAAACAATAAGTTTTTTCCTTCCCATAATTTTCTCCCTCGTTTAATTATTTTCAACTTTATCAATAGTTCCATACTTCAAAAAAACTTTTTTTGTTGCAATTACATTTGCAATCTGCTCATCACTTGTTGCAATAATGAGCAAAGTACTTTGTTTCGCAAAATATTTTTTGAACAGCTTTATTAACTCTTTTACTTCACCTGGTGAGAGTTCTTCAAAAATATTATCGACCAGAACAAGGTCAAGTTGATTTCTAAAACTCAACCTAGCAATTGACACAAGATACTTTTCATAAAGTGTCAATTTATACACCTTTTCTTGAGCAATTGATTCAAGTTTAAAATCAATTATTGCCTTATTTATTTTTTCTTCAAGCAAGCTTCTGTCTGTTTTGCGAATTTCCAAAATGTATTTTAAGTTATCGTAAACAGATTTTTTATCAAAAAAACTTGCCTTGTATGGAATATAGCCCACAGAAACGTCGACTGAATAATCAACTTTTTCAAGTGGGATGTCTTTGATATAAACTTCCCCTCTATCCTGTTTTTCAAGTCCAGCGAGAAGTCTAAGCATACAAGTTTTACCACTATCCTTCGGGCCAATAAGGGCCACAACTTCCCCTTTATCTGCCTGGAAATTTATGTTTGATAAAGCGTAAAATTCTTTTGTGTATTTTACAAACACATTTGAAAAACTAATCATAACAAAAATATTTTAGCAATTCCAAAAAAATTTATCAACTAATTTTCAGCAATTTGCACAAAATTATTTTTATTTTTGATTTTTCACAAAATTTTTATTTCGAACAAAAATTATTATATGTAGGGTAAATCGATCAAAATTTCAAATATTTTTTAAGAAAAATATGTAAAAATAAATGACTTGCATTTAAAGTTGTGATATACTCAAAAAGCTAAAGAGTTATACACTCATGAGGAGAAAATTAAATGGATTTATTTGACAAATGCAAAAACTTTACATTACCTGACGAACTTATCAAACGTGGGATCTATCCTTATTTCCACGCTTTGCAAACAAGGCAAGACACAGAAGTTGTTATGGAAGGGACAAACGAAATTATGCTCGGCTCAAACAATTATCTTGGATTAACTTGCCACCCAGATGTTATCGAAGCGGGCAAAAATGCAATTATAAAGTATGGCTCAGGTTGTTCGGGGTCTAGATTCTTGAATGGGACCACAGTCTTGCATCTTGCGCTTGAAAAAGAACTTGCAGAATTTTTGAACAAGGAAGAATGTGTAACATTCTCCACCGGTTTTCAAACAAACCTAGGAATTATAAGTGCAATAGTTGGCAGAAACGATTACATAATTGGTGACAAGGAAAACCACGCAAGTATTTATGATGGTTGCAAGCTTAGTTATTGCAAACAACTTTTAAGATACAACCACAGCGACATGAAAGACCTAGAACGACAACTTTCATCAATTCCACTTGATGCGGGAAAACTTATCGTCACAGATGGAGTATTCTCTATGGGCGGAGATATATGCAAATTGCCAGACATTGTCAAACTTGCAAAAAAATACAATGCAAGGATTATGATTGATGATGCACATGCGTTGGGTGTTATTGGCAAAAATGGTCGTGGCACAGCTTCTCATTTTGGACTTGAAAAAGAAGTTGATATTATTATGGGAACATTCTCAAAAAGCCTTGCATCAATTGGCGGATATATGGTTGCAAGTCATCAAGTTTGTAACTATGTGAAACATACTTCCCGTCCATACCTCTTTTGCGCCTCAATAACGCCAGCAAGCGTTGAATGTGCAAGAGAAGCCCTCCGCATAATCAAACGTGAACCAGAACGCATTGCAAGACTAAATGAAATCGCTAACTATGCAAGAAAACGTCTTAAGGAAAAACATGTTGACATAAGAGATTCTGAAGCACCAATAATCCCAATAAACACCTACGACAATGAAACTACTTTCATAGCCTGCAAAAAATTGTTTGAGAATGGGGTTTATGTAAACTCAGTGGTTTCCCCAGCTGTTCCCGTTGGGCAAAGTATAATCCGAACAAGTTACATGGCAACCCTCACCAATGAGCAAATTGATCGTGCAACAGATATTATCGCAAAAGTCATGGGTGAACTCGGCTTGCTCACAACACAAAAGAAATAAGTCACTTACGATAACATTTAAAAAAGTTACACTTGAAAAAGTGTAACTTTTTTTGTCAAATTAAGTTTAGTGAATTGCTTCAATAAGTCCAAGATTTCCATCATTTCTTCTATAAAGCACATTCACGTTCCCCGTTTCTCTATTTAGAAATACATAAAAATTGTTGTCGATTGTATCAAGGAACATCTCTGCATCTTCAACAGAAATTGGTTCAAGTTCAAACGTCTTTTTCTTGACAACTTCTTGTTTTTTAAACACAGGAGCTTCTTCAAAGAAAAGGTAATCTTTGTTAAGCGAATCTTTCTTAAGTCTTGCAAAAAATTTGTCGCCATATTTTATAATTTGCTTCTCCACTTTTGGAAGGGCAAGGTCAATGTTTTCATACATATTTTCCCCTGTCACTTCTGCCCTATAAAACAACCCTCTGCTACGGATAGAAAGTTCAAGTTTCGCAACAATTCCTTCCATTTTGCAATTAACTTTTGCAACTGCATCTTCATTGAAGTACTTATCTAACTTTGCAACTTTTTTTTCAATTACTTCCCTCAGTCTATCTGATACTGTATAATTTTTTGAACTTATTTCAACTTTCATATTTGTTCTCCTTTTAACATTGAGATTAACTCAAAGTTCACAATATTATTTTATCAAAAAACTTATTTTTCTCAAAACATTTTTATACACTCGCACACAAAATTTAAAAACACCTAAAAATTATTCTTTACATTTTTTATACACCTTATATTTTTCGCTTAATTTTGCTCATCACTCATTTGAAACTTAAGACCACTTTCGTCTGTTGAAACAATAATATTCTTAGAATTAATTTCACCCGACAAAAGAGCATCAGTCAGTCTATCCTCAATCTCCGTTTGAATAAGTCGTCTTAATGGCCTTGCACCATATTCTGATGAAGTCCCCTTTTCAACGAGATACATAAGAGCACTTTCAGTGAATTTAAGATGAATATCTCGTTCTTTTAAACGTTTGTTAAGATTGCCAAGCATAATTTTTGCAATCTTTGTCAAATCCTCTGTTGTAAGACTATGGAAAACCGTTATAACATCAATTCTGTTTAAAAACTCCGGTTTAAATTTTCTTCTAACACTCGCCATAATTGTTTCTTTCATTTGCTCATAATCTGGGTTATCTGTTGTAAAAGTTCCGCCACCAAACCCAAGTTGAGCCCTGCTAGAATTAAGTTCACTTACACCACAGTTGCTAGTCATAATTATAATTGTATTCTTAAAATTTACTGTTCGTCCGTTGCTATCCGTAAGCCTACCATCATCAAGCACCTGAAGAAGAATATTAAACACATCTGGATGTGCTTTTTCAATTTCATCAAATAGAACAACTGAATATGGTTTTCTTCTTACTTGTTCTGTCAGTTGTCCTCCATCGTCATGTCCCACATATCCTGGAGGAGCCCCAATAAGTTTTGATGTCGAATAGCTTTCCATATATTCACTCATATCAATTCTTATGATATTATTTTCATCATCAAACATTGCCTCTGCAAGAGCTTTGCAAAGTTCCGTTTTCCCAACCCCTGTTTGTCCTAAGAATAGAAATGAGCCAATAGGCCTTTTGGAGTCTTGCAACCCCACTCGAGACCTTCTTATTGCCTTACACACACTAGACACTGCTTCATCTTGCCCAACAACTCTCTTGTGTAAAATTTCCTCAAGTTTCAAAAGTTTTTCTTTTTCGCTTTCAGTTATTTTTGCAACAGGAATTCCTGTCCAACTTGAAACAACTTCTGCAACATCTTTTTCAGTTATCATAGGTTCTGCTTTTGGCTTTGAAAGGTTATATTTATCTTGCTCTTTTTTAAGTTCAGCATACATAGTATTAAGTTCATTTGCAAGTTTGGTCGATTTTTCATAATTGTGTTGTACAAGTGCTTCTTGATAATTTCTATGGGTTTCTTTAAATTTATCTTGCATATCTTGAAGATGTTTTGGTTGAATAGTTCCACTGACTCTAGCCTTACTACTTGCCTCATCAATAAGGTCAATTGCCTTGTCTGGCAAGCTCCTGTCCATAATATATCTGTCTGAAAGTTTTGCAGCTGCAACTATAGCTTCATCAGTTATTTGAATTTTATGAAATGCTTCATAACTATCTTTAAGCCCTCGCAAAATTAAAATCGTTTCGTCAACGCTTGGAGGATTAATCATAATTGGTTGAAAACGTCTTTCAAGAGCCTTGTCCTTTTCAATAAATTTTCTAAACTCATCGGTTGTTGTTGCTCCTATTGTTTGAAGCTCTCCACGAGCAAGATATGGCTTTAACATATCAGCAACATTTGCTCCGCCCTCAGTGGAACTGCCTGCCTGTGCCATCATATGAATTTCATCAATAAAAACAATTATATTTTTGTTTTTTATAATCGTTTCAATAGCATCTTTCAACCTTTGCTCAAGCTCACCTCTAAATTTTGTTCCCGCCATAAGAGAGCCAATGTCAAGTGCAAAAATAGTTTTGTTTGCCAAAACACTTGGGACATGACCTTTAACAATGGACTGTGCAAGTCCTTCAACAACTGCCGTTTTCCCAACACCAGCTTCACCTATCAAAATTGGGTTGTTTTTTGTTTTTCTGCAAAGAATTTCAATAAGCCTTTCCGTTTCCTTATCTCTTCCAATAATTGGGTCCATTTTCCCTTGACGAGCCTTAAGTGTAACATCATAACCCAATTCTAGCAAATTGTCTGGGAGAGTACTTTTATCACTTGGAGTTGTCCCATCAACAGTGTCAAAATTTCTCCCATCATCAACTTTTGTATTTTTAAGTTCTTCATAAATTCGTTCTCTTAAATTTAATGTATCAATATTGAAAAAGGAATTTAATAGTTTAAAAGCATAGCAATCTTCATTATACAAAATTGCCACTAAAAAATGTTCTGCACTTAAAAAATTATGCCCCAATTTGAAAGCAATGTTTGATGCAGTAAGCAAGATATTCTTACTTCTTGGGGTTAATTCAAGCTTCTCTGGCGAAAGATTTGGATTGTAACCTGCATTGCCAATTCTGGTCGCAAGTTTTTCTTTCGTAACATTCTCATCTTTCAGCATCTTGCAAGCAAGTGATGAAGGCACACAAAGTATGCCATACAACAAATGTTCCGAATCGATCTGATTGCCGTTCATTTTTTTTGTTATTTCCCCAGCATAATTAAGCACCTTTTGGGCACTATCCGAAAATTTTATAAAATTGTTCATTTTTCTCCCTCCTTATATACGTTCATAAGCACATTTTTAAGAATGTTTGCTCTTATATTTCCTTCCATTTTAACGGGCGACCCAAGAGCCTTGTCCGTTGTCGCAAGAAGCAAAATTTTTGCCTGTTCATTTGTTAAAAAACTTTTATTTACCAAATCCTCCACCAAATACTTTGCATCTTTATATGAAATATCCGATTGCAACCGCTCCAAAACATGTTTTAAATACTCGTCGTCAAAATCTTTTATTCTTTCTAACCGGATATATCC
This sequence comes from uncultured Christensenella sp., assembly GCA_964387705.1. Taxonomy (GTDB): domain Bacteria; phylum Bacillota; class Clostridia; order Christensenellales; family UBA1242; genus UBA7862. Next base: position 4,984 of record CAYLWT010000007.1, on the reverse strand, counting down.
CCCACCGCCACGCCTACTTTCCACTACAAAGCCTCGGTCAAAGTTAAACCTTGTAGAAAGCACATAATTTATTTGACTAGGAGCGCATCCAAAATATTCTGCAAGTTCATTTCTTGATAGATTTATTTCGTTGCTATTATCCAAAATTGACAATATAAATTCCTCAATAACATCACTTACTGTTGCCATCTCCCCCTCCTTTTGAATATCTTTGACTTTCTTTGACCTTTGATATTATATTCCCATTTTTTCACATTGTCAACAATTTTTTCAAATTTTTTTATTTTTTTGCTAAATTAATTTGAATAGTTTATTTCTGCTTGTCTTATTATTTTTGCCTACCGCTATATTAACTTGCCTTTTGTAACATTGATTTATACATTATTCATAACCCCAACAACTTATATGAAACAACCGATTAAAAATAGGAAAGAAAACTCTTCTTCCCTATTTCATTTTATTTTTCATTTGTAATCTCTTTTGTTTCAATTTCAGTAGAAATATTTTCAGGAGTAATACCCTTTTGTTGTGGGTGAGATTTTATGTATCTTGTCCATTGGATATACCCATAAATTGAATTTGTAAGATATCCGAATGACAATATAAGCAAAACATATCTGCCAGACAAGCACCACATAACCGCTTCGCACAAACAAACACCAATCCAAGGAATCCATTGTTCTCTAAATCTCATCAAAATGAACAACCCATTAAGAACATTCAATGCTCCGCCCAGTGCATCAATCCACCAATAATCACTTATACCTTCCGCTGTTATTGAAATAACTGTGAATAATGCTCCAATTGCCATTGAAACGCCCACTGTCACAACAAACAACACGAGGTCAAGTTTCCAATTTATCTTTTTTACAACTGTAAGCTCACTATTTTCCTTATCTTTCTTTTTGTCCCACGAAAAAAAACTTATAAACAACATAGGAATCCAAAATACCACTTCATACAATGCATTTACATAGTACCCATTGACAATATACACAACTGTTTCTGTAAGGTCATAGAACAAGAACGACACAACAAATGCCCATTTTGTTTGTTTTGAAAGTAACAACTCACATGATATGCCACCAATAAGAGTAATACACTCAATAACTCTCACCCAAGTCCTTGTCTCTTCCCCTGGGAATAAAATTGCAAAAATTATCCCAGCTGAACACAATATGAAAAGCCACAATTTTTCATATAGTGTAAAAAAATTCCAAACCCTCTTAAACCAATTTTCTTTTTTCTTTATCTCTTGCGTTTCCATTTTTTATTTTTTAACCTTGAGACCATTTTACAAAGCAAATTTACAAACAACATAGTCGCATTTCAAGATTAAATTTAACACTCCTTTTATTATCATAGTTCATATACATATCTATCATATCAATCAAAATTGAGAAAGTCAACTTTTGGTGACACTATTTTTAAATTTTTTTGCTAAACATTTGACAAAAAAAAATTGTATGTTATTATTGCTGTGTATTAGGGGAAAAAAATGTATTACGGATATGATATTGATGAAAAATTAGTTAATCTTTGTGAAGAATGCGAAAATGAACTTCATGAGATATTTAAAAGATACGACAAAAATTGTCTTAATTGCAGTGCAAAAGTTTTAAAGGCTTTTCACGACCAAAGATTATCTAGCAGTGACTTCATTGGAACAACAGGTTATGGCTATAGCGATGAAGGAAGGGATAAATTGGAGAGAATTTATGCTCAAATCTTTGGCGCAGAAGATGCTCTTGTTCGTCCACAAATTATGAGTGGCACTCACGCACTGGCACTCACTTTTTTTGGACTTCTTAAAAATGGCGACACCATGATAAGCATTTCTGGTGAGCCTTATGACTCGCTAAAAAGCATAATTGGTCTCACCGGCACAAGCAGGAACTCCCTCTTAAAAAACGGGATAAATTATGAACAAATTGAACTTATAAATGGAGATTTCGACATCGAAACAATTTGCGAAAGACTGAAACTTCACAATGTTAAATTGGTGGAAATTCAACGTAGCAGAGGTTATAGCGACAGGCCAAGTTTGACCATCAACAAAATTGAAAAAGTGTGCAAAGCCATAAAAAAAGTTAACAATGATGTCATAATTATGGTTGACAATTGCTATGGCGATTTTGTGGAAGAAAAAGAGCCTACAAATGTGGGTGCAGACATCATTGTTGGGTCGCTTATGAAAAATCTTGGGGGCGGGATTGCTCAGACAGGCGGATATATCGTTGGAAGACATGACCTGGTTGAAGATGTTGCCGAACGATTCTCTGCCCCATGCATAGGCAAAGATATTGGGGCAAATATGAATCAACTTCATTCATTCTACAAAGGACTTCACAATGCCCCAAGCGTTGTTTGTTCAGCTCTTAAAACTATGACTCTAGCCAGCCTTATGCTTGAAAAATTGGGTTTTGACGTTAGTCCAAAATGGGATGAAAAACGAGCAGATATTGTGCAGACCATTGCATTAAAAACACCTGAAAATCTTATCAATTTTTGCGTAGGAATTCAAAAAAGCGCCCCAGTTGAAAGTTATGTTACCCCTATCCCTGGCGAGACTCCAGGTTATCCTCATGAAGAAATTATGGCGAGTGGAAGTTTTACGCAAGGTTCAACCATTGAACTATCTTGCGATGGGCCACTTGTTGAGCCATATACCGCATATATGCAGGGTGGACTTACATACGAATACGGCAAACTTGGCATACTTCTTGCAATAAACAATTTTATCAATAAAAATTAATTTTAGTATGTTTTATGCTCAATATTGTGCCAAAATAAAAAACATATCCCAATTTTTGCGGATATGTTTTTTATGCTAGAAATCTTCTAAAAAGTTGTGTCTTTCCCCATTTTTATCTTTGTAGCCTATTATTTGAGATAAATTTACATTTGACATGCTTGCGTAAATATTATCTGGAATTTGTTTGTTTTGTTTTTCAAGTTCACATATAAGATTTTTTGTCCATTTGCGCATAGATTCGGTTTCTTTTTCGTTGTTTTTTGAATAATTTTCTTCGGTAAATTTGCATGCACAAGCGAGAAATTCTAGGTCATATGTATCACGCCATGAAATTATATCCCTTTCTCTGATATAAATCATTGGTCTAATGAGGTCTATTCCTTCAAAATTTTGGCTGTGAAGCATTGGCATCATCGTTTGCACCTGCGCGCCATAAAGCATCCCCATGAGAACAGTTTCAATCGCGTCGTCAAAATGATGACCAAGAGCTATTTTATTGCAACCAAGTTCTTTTGCCTTTGCATATAAATATCCCCTCCTCATTCTTGCACAAATATAGCAAGGAGACTTTTCAATTGTCACGACGTTTTCAAAAATAGGAGAATTAAAAATTTCAATAGGCACTCCAAGAAGTGTTGAATTTTGTTCAATTTTTTTCCTGTTCACTTTGCTGTATCCTGGGTCCATAACTATAAACTTAAGTTCAAAGGGATATTTGTTGTGACGTTTAAGCTCTTGAAACAACTTTGCCATAAGCATACTATCCTTTCCTCCAGAAATGCAAACGGCCACTCTATCTCCTTCTTTCAGAAGTTTATAATCATTTATTGCACCAACAAATTTGGCAAAAATTGATTTGTGAAATTTTTTCCTAAGGCCCTCTTCTACCATTTGTTGCACCGTTTTTTGTGCCAAACAATCTTTGTTCCCATGCAAATTCTGCATAATTTCGTCGTTTTTTTGCATTGCAGTTTGGACTTCGCTCTTATTCAAAAATTCACCAACTCTTCCAAAATCATCTTTCCCCATTCTCACACTTCCTGCGTAAAATTTACATTTTAAATAATAACACACTTCATCACTCTGTGCAAGCGAATAAAAAGCAATTCATCCATTATGAGATTTATAGCTATCCTTGTATATTCATAAAATATTTTGGGAATACATATATATTATTAAGGACGACTATAAATTGTCCCGAATTCCCATAAAAAGCGGAAAAGAGTTTGAAAATCAAAAATTTTTGAAAAAAGTTCCCAAAACTTTGAAAAATTTCTTGACTATTATCCATTTGTTTGATATATTATCAGTACATTGTGAATTTGCAGTGTAAAATAATGGATATGCGGGGGTGGCTCAGTGGTAGAGCGTCACCTTGCCAAGGTGAACGTCGCGGGTCCGAATCCCGTCCTCCGCTCCATATGGGAGTATAGCTCAGTTGGTTAGAGCACTTGCCTTACAAGCAAGGGGTCGTAGGTTCGAGTCCTACTGTTCCCACCATCTGAGACTAACGTGGCACCATAGCCAAGTGGTAAGGCAGAGGTCTGCAAAACCTTCACCCCCAGTCCGAATCTGGGTGGTGCCTCCAAAACTACTTAACGTTGCCACCTGTTTGCCGAAGTGGTGAAACGGTAGACACAAGGGACTTAAAATCCCTGGAAGGCAACTTCGTGCCGGTTCGAATCCGGCCTTCGGCACCAGCAAAAAAAAGACTTCGAAAGAAGTCTTTTTTCATTATCAATATAGAGATTATATGTGATTTCATAGTATTAAATTAGTTTTCCAACATAACTTATTTATCATGTTTTGCATCAACAAATTCGCCATTTTCTTTGCACTCGGCATAAGTTTTCAAAAATTCATCTTCTTGAACCCCATAAATATCATTAAAATCAGTTGTATTGATATATCCCCCTGCGGAGATGTTCATTTTTTCTCCCCATGGAGCTGTGAAAGAGATATCCTCATCAATTTGAATAAATTTTTGCACCCTACCTTTTGGTTTGTATATTCCCTTTGCTAAATCAAGAACTTCATATTTTTTGTGGAAAATTGTATCGGAAACGATGTATTTTTCACCTGCTGGGTTTGTTATTATCCAATCTGGCTCCCCTGTTTTTTTGTCAATTGACCCCACATTGATTGTTTCTACAAGTCCATTAGACATAGTCGTTTGAATACTCTCACCTGGGGGTCCCTTGCATCGCAAAAATTGAATATTTATATTTT
>CAYLWT010000006.1:0-53414 GCA_964387705.1 uncultured Christensenella sp. | reverse complement strand
ACTTTCTTAAAAAATTTTCTCGTCTATATACTTTCAAATTCTCTATTATACGTTCGTCTGTTATATACTCATGATGCTTCATAAACACCTCCATTTTACTCTCTATATTTTAAACTTTTTATATTTTTTTGTTTTTTCTATTCTAAACTTTTTATAATTTTTAGATTTTTTCTATAATTTTTGTTCTATTTATAACCCTTATATATTTTCTACAAAAAGTTTATGATAAATGCACCAAAATGTCAAGTGGATCTGCTATTTTTAAGAATAGTTTGCAAAAAATTATTGTAAAATGTTAAAATTTTGAAAAAAATTGTTAAGTTTAAAAATATTTTGAAAAAATATGTTGACAGAATTTTTGTTTTGCTTTATAATCAAGAGGCTTAATTTGATGGTTTGGTGGCGTGGCTTAGTGGTTATAGCATTCGGTTCATACCCGAAAGGTCGTAAGTTCAAATCTTACCGCCACCACCAAAATAGATCATGGCCCCATGGTCAAGCGGTTAAGACACCACCCTTTCACGGTGGTATCATGGGTTCGAATCCCGTTGGGGTCACCAAACAAGGCTATCCGAAAGGGTAGTTTTTTTATGCAAATTTAAAAAACATTTAATAATTTCCCCACCTAAATTCCCATTTAATTTTCTAAATTTTGAATATCTTTACAAGACTAATTTCAAATTTTATAAAATATTTTTTCGTTTTTATAAAGAAATTTGCGAAAAATATTTTGAAATAAGGCTATACGTGTGATAAAATTTTTTTAATATAAATTTACTAGGAGGTAAATTATGGCAAAAAAATCAGGTGGACTTATTGGTTTTATAAAAGGGCTTGTAATTTTTGCAGTTGTTGTGTTTGGGCTGGCAGTTGCAGTTTATGTTGGGGTGAAAGCTACAACAGGGATTGACATTTTGAAAGTGGGGTCGCAAGTTAAAGCGCTTCAAAACACCCCAAGTGAAGAAGAGGTCGTCCCAAACAAATATACTGATAACGACATTGTCACAACGCTTGACTCTATGTTCGGTGACGGCTCAGGAAACACCATCTACAAAACAAATGAAGACGGGAACAGAGAATTTTCTCACGAAGAATATCAAACAGCAGCTCTTAATGCATCGGTTACCCTTAGCGGGAAACAAATTGCTGGGCTTGCAAATTCCCTTTTGCATAGTTTGGACCAAAATGCTTTTGTTTTGAAAAACAGTGATGTTGAAATCCTTTCAATGGAATTTAGCAACCTTCAATCAGACGGGACATTTGATTGCAAAGTAATTGCAAAAGTTGATTTCAAAGCAACCAAAGATGACATTTCAAAAAACGGCAACTTCCTCACAAAAATCATCAAGAATTACCTTCCAGACACTCTTTATGTAACCACAAACTTTACAGCAAAATACACCGCAAACAATAAATTTGAATATGTGGAAAGTAAAGAAGTTACACTTAACAATATGAAAGCGGAAGATACTTCAGAAATCAACAAAATTATAACCAAATTTTTGGGTGAGCAAGACCTTGTTGGAACAATAAACAAAAACATTACAACCATTTTGTTCGGTGGAACAGAAGAAAATGAAAAAGGACTTTTAACTTGTTTCGCAAATGCAGACACAAGCATTTCTCTCGTTGAAAATGAAGTTAAAATTGTTATCACATTAAATTAATATCTCCTTGTAGAATATCCCTTAAAAATACATAAAAAAGACATAAAAAAGAGATAAAAAAGAAACCAAATTATTTTGGTTTCTTTTTTATCTCTAATCACATAAAACAAATTTAAGTTTCTAATCACATAAAGAACGGATTTTAATTCCTAACCACATGCAACGAATTTAAATTTCATAATAAGCTCAATCCCTTTGCTTAACAATTCATAAGAATATGAAATGATCTCTAAGGCGGCCTTTGCTTGTGGGAATATGATACTAATAAGTTCAGTCCCCACAGTGATTATTGTTTCAATAAGTGGACCAATATCAATATACTCACCACTCCAATCGGTTCGAAGATACTCTTTCCAGTTGGAAATTGAATCTGATTTGCCAAAGAATGCACCCTTCACCGCAGCACTAGTATCTATTGTTGAAAGCTGTTCAATTGCATCTATCAATTCGGTTATCCCTCCATAACCTGAAGAAATCATGCCCCCCATTGGGCTTTTGTCAATCCAAGATAACACGTCGAACGTAAAGCCGAATATTGAATCTACGATGCCAAGTGATTCTCTTTCTTCGCTATTTAACCCCGCATTTGGTTTCTTTTTCGCTTTAAGTTGGAATACTCGCCAAGTCCCATCTCGATGTGACAAGCAATCACAATTGTCTGTCATCTTTATATCATTATAATATAAATTGGCCGATTCTCTTAACTCAAAGTAACTTATTATAATATTTGGACGTTGGACCTTACGATAATCAACTGATTTTTTGGTAAGCCAAGATAACAATCCATCTGCATATCCATAAGAATAATGTCTTTCTGCATAATCTTTTAAGAAGTCAACAGGAAGGTTATTTAAATATTGAATGTTCGAGAATGCTGCCCAATTTGTACGCAAATCAATTTGAACATAATTTGGTTCACAATTTGGACAAGTTGCATAACCAGTACCATTACAAAATTCGCACACTCTTTCGTCTTGAATCTCTCCAGTCCCTTGACAATCCTCACAAGTCACTTCTTCACCCTCTTCATTTATGACCGTTTTGTTTCCATCACATTGAGGACATATTATTGATTGTTGCGTTTCTGTGTGATTATAATAGGCCGAGCAAACAACCTTTCTTGTGTTGCCACATGTCTCGCAGAATGTTTTATCATCTTCATATTTACCAATGACAAGATTGTTGGTAAATGTTGACATTGTTGCTGATTCGCTTTCACCATCTGATGCCATAAAGATGTAATGATCTTTATAGGTTTCTCTTAAGTACTTTAGATTGTTTTCTTCCGCATTTGAGCTGTTTGTTGAATCTGATTTTAATTTCATCCCGTCAATAAATTTTTTGCTATCAGTTTCACTGGCAAAAGTTGTCACACTTGAGCCTTCCCTTGATGTCCCAAGAAGGTAAAGAGCCAAACTGTCAACCGCTTCAACAGGTTCCTCTGTTTCTGGGGTTAATTGCCCACTAATTTTCCCACCAGCAAAATAAACAATGCTATTTATGCTTACAATTCCGTCTGTGCTTGCCATTCTGTTCACCCCGTCACCATATGTTGCATTGCCAACGTGAGCAAGTGTGCCGGATGCAACGTTGTTGAGAATTTGCACCTTTTGTGCACCAGAGTTATTTGAAATTATTGTTGAACCCTTGACTTTAAATGAAGAAAGTGTCCCATCTCCAGAGAGTTTGTTTGAGAACGTTAACACTGCTCCGCCAAAGCCATTGGTTTTGTTGTTTTGAATTGTTGCACCGCTAAGAGTGAGTTGCCCACCGACTTGACAAATTGCACCGCCACCCCAATAATTATTAACATATTCAACATATTCATTTTCAGTTTTCCCAGAGATACTAAATAAATAGTTCCTAAGTTCGGAGTTCCCTTCACCACCATCATTTTTTGTGCCAACTGCGATATTATTTGTAAAGATACCGCCACTAAGTTCAACCGTTCCTTCTGAGATAAACATTGCACCACCAGATGAAGCAATGTTCCCTTCAGAAACCAATAGACTATTGCTATCGCCAACTGCTGCCACTCCACCAAATTTTTGAAGGATATTTTTATTGCCACCACTTGACAAGACTTTGAATGAACCGCCCTTGAGATACACCGCACCACCAAATGTTGCATAATTTGCCCAAAGACTTGTGCCTGTTTCAATAGATTTCATAATTTGTGTTTTTTCATCATCACTAAAATCATCAAGAAGCTGTTTATCTCCATCTATTTGAATATCATAACCATTCAGTTTTGTTTTGAACCTAATTCCGCCAATATTAAAGTTCTTCAGAGAGACCTCTCCACCACCAATCGCAATTGCGCCACCATATTTTGAATGATTGCCGCCCATTTTAAGAGTTCCTGAAGTTTCTGTTTGTTCAATTGTTCCACTAGCAACATAGAGGCCACCACCATAATCTGTTGCATCATTATTGTTGATTGCTGGGGAGTTGAGTGTCAGTTTTGCACCGCCATAGGCATACACACCACCACCAAGCGAGCTATCAGTCTGTATTCTTATTGCATGATTATCGCTAATTGTTCCTTTGCTAAGGCTGACAGTTCCTCCGTTAATACCCATTCCTCCACCACTATTAGAACTATTTGAAGAAATTTCAAAATCATACATATTCAGCACCCCACTAGAGGCAACGTATACTCCACCTCCGACCTCTAATGAGCAGTTGTTGCTTATCTCGCCAGAGACCAAACTTGCTGTACCACCACTACTGACATACAAGCCACCACCACCTTTTTTTGCGATGTTTCCTTTGATATATCCTGAAGATGAATTGCCTTCCCCAACACTAGTGTTTTTATAGCCAACAGAAAGTGAACCACCGCCGACATACACTCCACCACCATTCGTTGCATAGTTCCCAATTATGTTGCCAGTCATTTCTCTTGGGCCTGAACTGCTTTCTTTTGGTTTGCTTGATTTTATGTAGACATTTCCCCCTGCGACATACACACCACCACCATCATTGGCATAATTGCCAACAATTTGTACATTTTCTGCAATTGTAACTGTGCCTCCAGCGACATAAATTGCTCCACCTTTTGTTGCATAATTACTTGTTTCTTTTTTATCATATTTTTTGTTTTTAAGTGATGTCAAATCATTCTTTTCATCAATTCCTTGATATGCCTCCTCACCGAACTCACCGTTTATGAGGTCTACACTCCCAGACTTAACATACAATGCTCCGCCATTTTCTGCATTATTTGAAATTAACCTCGTGCTGTTTGCAATTTTAAGTTCTCCACCATCAAGGACTATTGCTCCACCATTTTTTGCTCCATTGTTAGAAATTTCATTTTTGCTGTTTGATGTGCTACTGGAACTTTCATCTTTATAGTTGAATGACACCATTGAATTTTTAATATAAATCGCGCCACCATAATCTATTGAGCTGTCATTGTTGTATGTCATTTTAACATTTGTAAATGCCACTTCTGCTGGATAATCTTTTTCGCCATTGACATAAACTGCTCCACCATTTTCAGCGGAGTTCCCTTTGTCTTTTTCACCGCCAAACACACAATTTTCTTTTATTTCAACGAAATTCTTTTCTGTTTTTTCACACCTTGCAATATACATTGCGCCACCATTTTCTTTGGCTGTGTTATTTAAGAACTTACTTTCTGCAAAAATTGCATTGCCAAGAACTCGAACTGCGCCACCACTTTCTTCGGCTGTGTTTAATTCAAATGTTGTTTCTGTAATTTTGACAGTTGATGCTGTTTGAGATTGAATTTCAATTGCACCAGCGATGTTCGCTTGGTTGTTTGTAAATGTAGAATTTTCAATGTTAAGACTAAATCTATTTTCGTTTATTCCTGCTTGTGAATCATCTCCTTTTTCAACAGAACTATTAGTGAAGAATAATCCGCCTCCAATTCCATTTTTTTCTTTTTGAGCAACATTTCCGCTAATGATAGATTTTTCTTTCATAATCATCGTTCCCATGCAATACACACCGCCACCGCTTGGGGTTGCAAACTCTTCAATTTCACTTGGAATCTTTGGACATAAATCACTTTCTTCTAATATTTGAGCATGATTTCCTGAAATTGTTCCGCTAGAAATTGTTAGAGTCGCTGGGAAATAATTTGGGTTTCCTTCAACATTGTCTTCAGAAGTTCTCTTGATGGTTCGTCCCACAAAGATTCCTCCACCAAGGACCGCCTTGTTTCCTGATAATGTTGCATTTTGCAAAGTAAATTTGGAATCCTTTCCAGCCACATAAACACCGCCACCTCTTAGCGCTATGTTGTTTGAAACCGCTGTGGTTGCAACCGAGTTCTCTGCAGTTTTTACTTTCCCTAATGTAAACTCTTTCCCTTCTGCCACATAGATGCCACCTCCATTGCCACCAAAGACCTCATAGCCACCTCCAACATTGCTAATGTTGTATTTTGCTGTGTTATCGCTAATAGTCCCACCTGAGAGATTTGCATCTTCACTGTTTGCATAGAACCCAGCACCCTGATAAGCATAGTTTTGTTTTATGCTACCATCACTCATTTCAAGAGTTCCATCGAAATACACACCACCACCCATATCGGCTCCATTCCCTGAAATCTCTCCTCCTAAAATTGTTAATTTGTTTTCAACATACACGCCACCGCCTTTGGCAACTTTGCTGGTTGCAAATGTTGCTGTAACATCCACTGTATTGGCCATTGTGGTTGTTGCTATGTTACCCTTAATTGCACCTCTTTCCAGTGTTACTTCGCCTTTCGCATAGACACCTGCGCCATAAATTGCTTTATTCCCTGCGATTATGCCATCTGGGTTCGTGGAAACAATGTTTGAAATTGTAATGGAAGCACCACTATCCACATATACACCGCCACCAAAACCTGTAGACAAACTGTTTGCTTTGCTTGGTGAACTTACATCTCCTCTAGCATAATTTTCTTTAATGTTTCCACTTTCAAGTTTTATTTCACCACTTGCAACATACACGCCACCACCATTCCCGTTTTGTGCCGTATTCAATGTTATTTTAAGCCCGTTTAATGTCGGCGTAGTTTCATTGCTCAATGGTACTGCATCCGCAACATACAAACCAGCACCAAAAGTAGCTATATTATTAGAAATTATATTGTTTTCCCCGCTTGTAGAAATTGAACTCTTTGACAAATAAATTCCGCCACCATTTATGGCCCTGTTGTTTGTTATCTTATTTTCGCCACAAAGTATAACTGATGAATTTTCCACATACAAACCGCCACCATTTGTTGCTTGAGCTGTGATGGTGTTGCTGGAATCTAGCATATATGACTTTTGAATTGTTGTTCCAGTTAATGTGATTGTTGAATCAATTGCTGAAATTGTTCCTCCATTGCCTTCAAATTGTGTTGTATTCCCACTAAAAGTTCCTCCATTTATTACAAGTGTTCCGCCATCTGAATAAATTGCTCCACCTTTGTCTGTTGCAAAATTGTCCTTAAACATTACAGAACTTGTTCCTTCTGTCGCAGTTGTATCACCACTTGTTGCCGTTCCATATATACTCAACATGCCTTCATTTTCATTAGCAATCGCACCACCATTTTTCGCATAGTTACTTTCGAAACTGCCCCCTGAGATTGTAAGGTTTTCTTTGTTCAAAATCGCGCCACCATCTATAGCTGAGTTATTGGTGAACACACAATTTTCAATTTTATTCTCACTAGTTGACGCCACAATCACAACACTTGAGCCATTTCCAATCTTATTGTCTGCTATTTTGCTATTTGTCATTGTGAGTTTTGCACTTTCGGAAATTTGAACAATAGTTGATGTATTATCTTGTATAAATGAGTTATCAATGCTTACATCACCTTTTGAAGCCACAATGGCAACAGTGTTAAAATTCCTAACCAAGGTATTTTCTTTCATCGCAAAAGTTTTGACATTTGTGACAATTCCTGCTTTGCTATCCAAACCATCAAATACCACTCCCTCTATTGCAAGAGAACCTTCTATTTTGAAAATATAACTATCTGTTTTCGATTTTACAATTCTTCTGCTTAAACCACCTTCATCATTAACGATTTGATCCCACCCATGGGCATCGTCATCTTTAATCTTTCCAGAGTATAGTGTTGCCTCAACACCTTCTTTTACAATAATTTGAGTTTTCACTGCAAAGTCATCAATACCAGACCTTTCATCCAAATCTCTAAGAAGAACGAAATTCCAGTTTCCAGTTGAAACATATTCAAAGGCAGACTCAAGTGTTTCAAAGAATCTAACTTGTTTTTCTCCCTCTGCGCGTTCCCTCAAAACAACCTTTACACCAACAACAATTTTGTCGTCTTTTGCAATAAATGAGTATGGGTCTACAAGGTTATCCGTTGTAAACAATCTCTCATCAGCCCATTCATTTGCATTATCACAGGTGTATTTTGCAATTACATGCCCACGATCTTGTTGATCTCCAACGAGTTCAACTTTTATAGTGGCTCTTGACGAGCAATGTTTGTCAACATAAATTATTGCATCATCACGGAATCCATTTTCTTCATTTGTGTGAGGAGCAAGGTAAACATTATCTATAATTGAAATTGAATTGCTTAATGTGTTTGAACCATTTGCTGTGGTTATAAGCAACGTTTCATAATCCCATGTTGAATCAACGTAAATTCCGTTGCCATTTATAGCGGTATTTGCTTGCCCTTCAACACCAACTTGAATGTTAGCAACCTTGACGGTTGTTTTGTTTGAGTGCCCATAAATATACATTCCGCCACCATATTGAGCTTGGTTTTTAGTAAATTGTGTTGGTTTTTCACACTCTTCAAACAAAATCTCAGAGCCCTCAGCTACATACAAACCGCCTCCATTTTTCAGTGCTATGTTGCTTTCAATTGACGAATCTGTGACATTAATTTCAGAATAACTTGCATAAATACCACCACCATATCCACCTATATTTTCTTCAATGTCACTTCCATTTTCAACATAAGAGGCTTTAAAACTTACCTTATTTTCCGAGATAGTTGTGTTTTGAATTTTGACTTTTGCATCAAGAGCATATATTCCACCTCCAAGTCCATACAATGTGTATACCGAAGTGTTAAGTAGCTTATAATTTATGTCACGTGTACTCTCGTTCTTCGAAATTGTTGTGTTTTTATCCCCTTCGGAACCTATTATCACATCAACCCCAATGAGACGATTGCCTGTATCATTTTTAGAAATCTGATTGAATATCGCACCTATTTCATTTGTATTGGTATTTGTCGTCGTAAAACATACTCCGCCGCCAAATTTTTGAGCAGCATTGTTTGATATGCTAATTCCTGCAAGATAAACACTTGCAGCTGCACTTATACCAGCAACAGTGTTCTCTGGAGTGCTTGCTACAAATACCCCGCCACCAGAAGAAGATGCACTGTTTGAAGATATCGAAACTATACCACCATCTGTTGAGGCTTCGGTCTTTATTTGACCTTTTCCAAACAATGATAGTCCACCGCCATTTGATGCTTCGTTTTCTTTAATAACAACACTGCCCGTAATAGTCAAATCTCCTCCGTTTCTAACTGCAATGCCACCACCAAGATAGTTTGCTGAGTTGTAAGAGATTTCTCCACCAAAAATTTTTGCATTGGAATTGTCAACTGATATTCCACCACCAGAGATTGACGCTGTGTTGTGTTCAATAATTCCGCTTTCAATATTAAGAGTTGAACCATTTTCAATGCTTATTGCGCCACCACTTCCAGTTGCTGTGTTTTTACGGAAAATCGCTCCGCAAATTTTCAAAGTTCCACCATTTGTAACCACGACCGCTCCACCATCTTTTGAAATACCTGTTGAAGAAGTCTTTAAAATGTTCCCTTCCAACAACACGTTCTCACCAATTGTAAGTTCTCCAGAGTTTCTTATGAATGCATCAACTTCCGTCACATTATTCCCTGACAAAATATTTCCGCTGAATGTTATTGTAGGAAGACTTCCTGTTGTTGAATCAGCAAACCCGTTCAAAACAGGTATGAAGGATGCAACGCAATTTGTTCCAATAGAAACCTTTGCATACTTACCTATATTAATTACATTTCCTCCATAGCCCTCTCTTTGAATTGTAGTTGTTTTTCTGGTTACAATGTAGACCTCATCTATCCAAGATTCATTATTTTGCTCAACGCCAACAATTACCATTTTTTCAAGTATCACTTCTTCTTCGTTTATAACAACTAGAAGTTGCTCACCACTTTGCAATTTATGTGCGTTCGCTTTATCTATTGCTGATTGCAAAGTTTCTGTAATGTACAAAATCTTGCCATCTTTATTCATTACTTGGAAAGATTGTGGAGCCAAAACAAGATAATCTTGTGCTATGCCCTTGCCTTGTTTTAATGTATAATCTGATTCAACTGGAATTGTAAATTGTGCCAAGGCGTGTTCTGCATACGTTGCCCCAACAAAAACGACTTTCGTTTCAAAAGGAACTTCTTCGTCAACAAGTAATGTGATAATTTTGCTCAATTTATCAACGCCCATTGCAACGAAAAATGTATCAGAATAATTCCCACGAGAATCTACTTCGTGATGAATGTAAATCTTTTGATTGAGTTTTGAATAGTCGAATTCACTATCAAAGATCAATGCCTTGTTACCTGAATATGTTGATGTTGAAGAGTTTTCAAGTACGCTTTCGCCAGTGACATAAATTGTTTCTGAATTATTTTCGCCTTCCTTTCCAAGAGTCACTAGTTTGCCGAAAACAAGATAACTTTCTCCACCGAACCAAACGTCTTGTCCATATTTTTCATTAACACCTTCTTCACCTCCACAAGAATTGTTTGAAATGATCGTGTTAACTATCTTTGTATTGATGCCTTTAACTGCCAAACCGCCAGCATAGGAGCTTGCCGCATTGTTTTCAATTTTTGTGTTTGAAATTTCAGCACTGCCAGCACTTCCTATTAACCATAAATACAACCCTGCACCGAAGCCTGCATCATTGTTTGAAATCTCAACCTCTGGCTCTTTCCCTTCACCTTCTGTGTAAGCTGAAAGTGTTAGCGACCCACCAAGTTGAGCAATCCCTCCACCAATACCTTGGGCCGTTTCTGAAGCTACAGCATGGTTGTCTGAAATTTTACCACCATATATGCTCAATTTGCCTGATCTGAGGTGAATGCCACCACCTGATAATGCTGAATTGCCATTGATGGTTGAATCGCTTATCGAAACTTCGCCACCTGAGATAAACACCCCACCGCCTGCAGAATTTGAATTGCTATCCGAAGCGACATTAAAAGATATTTCATAGGAAATAATTTTAACATTTCCCCCAGCAGAAACATACAACCCAGCACCGAGATTTGCCTTATTATCAGTCATTTTGCCTGATGTTCCATCTGTATTTCTTATTATAATTTGTCCCTTCTCGACGAACATCGCACCGCCAGATGATGCACTGTTATTATTTAATATAACCCCTTGCAATTCGATTTCGCCTGATGTATTTTTCGCAATATAAATTGCACCACCAGATGAACATACAATGCTATCGACACTGCCATTCATTTCGAACTGCCCTCCAACAACTGTCAAAAGACCTGAGTCGTAAATTGCCCCTCCATATATTGCACCATTTTGCTCAAAATTACTATTTGAAATATTTATTGTCCCTTCTGCACAAATTGCACCTCCTAGGGTTGCAGTGTTTCCAATAAATGATGCATTGTTGATTGTTGTGGTTGAACCATCAATTGAATAAATTGCACCACCGCCCAGCGCACCTTGAGCCACATTGTTGGACAAAGAAGTTGATGTCCCATCCATTCCAACAACAAGCGTTCCCGCTGAATAAACTGCACCGCCTGCATTCGCATTGTTTGCACTAATTATTCCACCATAAACATAGGCTGTGCCTTTTAGTATTGCAATAGCACCACCAAACTTCGCACTACAATTTTGAATTGTTCCACCAAACATCTTCAATGTTGCATAGTTATTTTCAATAACAATTGCACCGCCATAGCCAGAGCTGTTGTTTCCGTTTTGAATTGTGACAGATTCATTGATATTCAAAATTCCGCTACCCGTAATTTTGAACATTGCATCTGTTGCATCAATGGCCTGAGTCTCCGCGCTTTCGTCACTACCAAAAATATTCATAGTTTCAATTGTAGATTCAGTTGAATTTTCATTGTAGTTAAGAGTAAGGCTCCCTCTAACCTCAAACATAACCCCGGCATAATTATTATCTCGATAAATCTTTGCCTCGGCATCTTTTTGACGAACGATTGTTATGTTTTGTTTGTTGCCCACTTGAATAAATGTGTTTTCATCAATCTTTTGGTCTTTAAAGAATTCAAAAATATAATTTTTTGTTTGATTTGTAGATTGTTCTGTCGCATCTTTCAAACTTGCATAATTTATTGGTTTTTTAGAGTCTGTTATGTCAACAACGGTTGCAATTGTTGCATAAATTTTTGCTCCAACACGAGTAAAGCATGCTCCGTCACACACAAATTTGCTTATGCCTGTTATAGCATATTTCTGATCGGCATATAAAGCAACATAAATTCCCTTGCCATCTTGCCATTCCTCTTTGTTTTGTGGACTAACCTCAAGGTGAAGCCTTATCCTATTTTTCCTCATTGAAGTTTCACCTTCACTGCCAAGAGTCAGTGCCACGACATCGATTATTTTCCCTTTTGAAAGGTAAATACCATTGTTAACTTCTGCATCACCAAGAACCGTGTTGTTTGAAATTGAGAGAGCATGTTCCGTAGCTTCTTTCGAAATGTAAATATTAGAATATTCTTCTATACTGCTCACATTATCAAAAGATGACACTTCGTCAAGTGAAACTCTAGCGTTTTCACCAACATAAATTGCTCCGCCAAACTCTGCACTATTGCCTGAAATTTCTGCTTTGTCAATGCTCATAACAAGATTTGAATAAATAGCTCCGCCATATGTTGTGTTGTTGTTATTATTGAATGTTGCAGCCAAAATCTCAACATTGGCTTCCTTTTCTGTTCCCAAGGAACTGCCCTCAAGATAAAGTCCACCACCCTTTGTTGCCGAACCACGCTCTATTGTAGCAACATTTATAATGAGTGTCCCATCGGAATGATAATAAATATTCCCACCATTTTTTTCTGCACTATTACACGACAAAACAGCTTCCTGAATTATATTTACACTGCCACCATTTATTGAAACTCCACCGCCATTTTCTGAAGCAATATTGTTTGAAATTTCACATTTATCAGTCAGTGTAACTTTGCCTCCAAGAACATACACCCCTGCGCCATCTTTTGCATTGTTCTCTGCAATTTTTACGCCAGAGATTGTAACTGTTCCATTCTTTACAAAAATTGCACCACCACAATCTGTTGCCATGTTGTTCATAATTTCGCCAGAATTTAGTTTTACTTCGCTTGAAAGTCCATTGTTTTCTGCTACATAAATTGCTCCACCAGCATATGCTTTGTTGCTTTCTTTTATGTAGGAATTTTTAATAGTAAGTTTTGCTCCATCAACATATATTCCACCACCCAAAACATCTGTTCCAAAACTTGATGACTTTCCACCATTCCCAAGGGTAATTTCCGAAGAAGAAATCTCAGAGGTCTTTTCAGAAGCAATGTAAATATTGCCACCAATTGTTGCGTTATTTGAAGAAATTGTAACATCACTTGCAAAAAGTGTTCCACCATTTATTGCAACTCCGCCACCAATTGTAGATTGATTGCCTTTGTTTTCTTCATTCGCTCCAATTTTGACTCCATTACTAAGGTTTAATCTACCACCAGTCACCGCAATTGCTCCGCCCATATTCCCCGCAGAGTTCCCATAGAATTCGACTTCACCACTTACAAGCAAATTGCCCGCTTTTACAAGCACTGCACCGCCTGACATTGTCGCAACGTTGTCACTGAATAGACCAGCATAAATTGTGCTTGTAACTTCGTCGCAATCAATATAAATTGCACCACCATTTTGTGCGGAATTGTTTTCAATCTTCGTTTCTTTGTCGAAAATTTCAACAATACAACCATTTTGTGCAAATACAACACCGCCACTCATCGTCATAACTTTTCCATCAAGACTGCCATTGTCGTGGATATATGCGCGAGCGATTTTCAATGTAGTTTGTGTTGAAATGTAGAACACCCCCCCACAATTCACTGCATAGTTGTTGTAAATTTCACTGCCGTCGACAGATACCTCACCACCAGTTGCATAAACAATAGAACCATTTTGAGATATATGGTCATACAATTTAAGTCCAAGATTGAAACCTAAAACACCACCATTAACTTTAATAAGGCTATCAGCAGATTCTTTCCTACTACCAACAATTTCAAGTTCTGCATTTACATAAGTTACATCACTTGCATCAACAAAATTGCCACCAAAAGTTACATTCCCATTACTTTCAACAATAAATGCAACTTCTTCAGTTTTTCTTTCAAATATAATTGAACCTCTACCTTCACTATCCAGTTTTTCATAGCCAGCATAAATCGATATTTGTTTGTTGATTGTAATTGTAGATGTTAACTTTATGTCGCTTTTAACAATAATTTTATTCCCATTTTGAGCATTATTAATTGCATCCTCAAGGTTTGAATAATACCCAATAAGTTCATTTGAACTATTTAAAACATCAACCAAGTTGTCAACCACAATGTTGTATCTAAGGAATTTGTTAAATTCGGCATTTTTAACAATTTTTTGATAAAAGTTGATATTTGTATAAACAACACCACTTCTATTTTCTTCAATGTCACTTGCCGTAATTCCTGTCCCATTCACAACTGCTTCAAATGCAGCAATGGAATACAACCTTGCTTCAACAAGAGTTGTCAAATTTTCAAAAGTCTTGTTTTCTCCAAAATTTTCTGTCGTGCCAGAGAGAACAACTTTTTCAAGTCCTGAACCTTCAAAAACTTTTTCACCAAATATTTTAACACCACTCAAATCAATGCTTTTTGGAATATTTACACAATTTTTGAAAGCATAGGAACCAATGTTCTCAATCTTTGAGATGTCAAACACCCCGCTTGAGCCCAACTCTGTCAAATTTTCACAACCACTAAACGCATATGCTCCAAAAGTTCGAATATTATTCCCATAAAATACTCTTTCAAGCTTTGCGAAATCTTTAAATGCATAATCACCAAAAACATCCAACTTTTCGTTTTGAATATTTACTTCGACAAGAGTTTCTGGGATGACTACTTCGCCTACTTTATCAACGAACAAATACTTCAAACTCGTTGCCTTTTGAACTCCGTCATCTGAATTTCCTCCGCCGACAAAAGGAACAACAATCGTTTTAAGCCCATTGATATAAGCGAATGAGCCTTCTCCCAAGGAAGAAACCGTTTGTGGAATAGAAATTGTTTCAAAAGTTGTTCTCGCAAATGCAAATGGGAGAACTGAATTTATGTTATAGGCTGTTCCATTATAATTCGCATTTTGTTGTACTGTAAAAGTTGTTTCTCCTATATGTGAGATAAGCACTGCAAACAAATTCGCACTAGATCCCACAAGTGAGTAAACATTTCCGTCATCACCCACAAACATATTTATATAGTCACTTTCTTCAAAGGTTATATCCCTTAATGTTTTATTTACAAATGCACCATATCCAAATACTTGGTTTTGCTTAAGTTCATTGAGACCAACAAGCCCTTGTGCATTTTCAAGTGCGAATGATTCAATTTCAAATTCATCTGCCACAAATTTGAAATTTAGTGATTGAATTTGTCCTGTTGTTGCCAGACTTGAAATTCCTGTTATTTCTTCACCGACGACTATTGTTGTCCCCACAACATACAACTTATGTTTTGGAAGAATCACATTTGCATTTTCAAGAGATTCTCCTTCTTCACTTAAACCAACAATTTTTGACTCTGAATAAGTAAATATAAATGGATTTGAATATTCTTCCCACACCGCATAAAGATTGGTGGTTCCTGAAAATTTTGTTGTAACGTCGCTTGGATTTTCATCATTTAGCGTTATGTCTGGAGTTGTTGCACTAGAAGAATATGCCCAACCAGCAAAATAAGCATAACATTGATTATTTGCATCACTAGTATCCGCAATTTCCCAAACTTTTCCATTTATGTCTGTAAACAAGATATCTCTTTTTGTTCCAATTGCAACTTTTGTTGTTTCATTTTGATTTTCACCAACAATATCTGTTATACTTGCACCAATAATTGTTTTTTCTGTATTTAAATTGTAAACAATACTGTACTCAGTTTCTCGCACACCATAAAGCTTCAAAACCCCATTGGATATGTCTTGATATTTAGCGAATTGTGCCACAATATCCTGAGTTAAAACAAGTGAAGAACCAAGTTCAAAATTAACAACATTTGCTTCTGGCATAATAGACCAACCATGCAAAACTGCGAGGTCTTCCATATTTTGAGGCAAAGTGCAAGACGTTGCTCCATCTGCATATGTGTTTGTTCCGGTTGGATAAACATAAATTGTGTTTGTTGGATATTCACCACTTCCGTCCTTAACTTCAAATTCCAATATGTATGGAATGGACTTCCATGCAATAAACAAATCAGTTGAAGGTCTTATGAATGAACTTGTTGAAATTGTTACATAGCCTGTTTCGTCAAAATAAAGATTATCGATGGCCTGTGCTGAAATGTCTTTTGTTTTACTTAAGAACCCAATTTGATGTCCAACAAGGGAATATGTTAAATTCAATATACCAACTTTAATTTCTCCTGTCTCATCTGGCTCAAATGTTAAGACACTGTCATCTCCATTATTTGAATAGATATTCAATGAATATGTCACAAACACTGGATAAAGATCAATCCTATTTTTTGTGGTAAAATTATAAATTGTTTGGCAATTTGAATATTCGATATCTTCTGTCTTTCCTCCCAAAACAGTTGTCCAACCAACAAAATATGTTGTAAGTTTTGAATATGTAACAACGACCTCACTTACATCAGGTAAATTGCTTGTGCTGTCACCATAAATCGCTGTAACAAGTTTAATTTCAGCAGTTTCATTGTTTGCCTTGTGCAAAGCAACTGTATATTCATTGCCCTTCCATATCGCATAAACAGACACTTTATCCTCGGTTGTCAAATTTATAACAGTCAAGCTGTTCGCAAACAAATATTCTGTGCCATCTTCTGTTCTCCATCCAATTTGAGTGTAGCCAGGGGCTTCAAATTTTTCCGAAGAAAGTTCACCTTCCTCCCCATAAGTCATTGTTGTGTCCTCGATTTCCCCTGTTGCATCTGCAAGAACACTTTCATAAACTATTGTGTATTTTTTTGCCTCCCAAAGAGCATAGAAATCGAGCGTTGAAGTCATATCCTTATTCATCAAAAGGTTTTCGCCAATCTTGTATGACTTTCCATTGCCATCTTGAGAAATTGCCCACCCACTCAAAATGTAACCATCAAGAGAAACATCATCAGTACCAAGAAGATTAAAGTTTTCGTCATAATTAACTGAAATTATTGTTTTTTCTCCATCAGTTGCCTTGCCGTCAACTGGATTTCTATGGAATGTAACTTGATAGGTATTTGCTGTCCACACTGCATAAATAGTTGTGTCTTCCGCTGGCATTTCAAAATCACTTGCATCAATAGCAATGCTTGCCGATGCTCCCATTGTTAAATCAAAACCCTCAAGCTTATAGCCAAATCTACTAAGTCTTTTTGCAAGAGTACAAAGCGTTTGTTTCGCATTCGCCTTTTCGCCCGTTGCAAACACCTCAACCGTAAGGCTTCCTACATCAAGCTTAAACTTGCGTAAATTCTCTTTTTCCAAATCTTTAGTATCAAAATTTGCTCTTGTTTTGCTGAGCCCATTCATATCATTAAAATCAAGAGTTAAAACGAAAATGACCTGAGTGTAAATGGCTTTTATTTGTAAATCGCCATATGGCATTTGATACCCTGTTGTAAGCTCAGTTGTGTTATCTCCATTAACAATTCCCCAATGATCAAATTCACGCCTTTCCTTTGTTGCACTTGTGCTAGCAAGAAGATCAGCCAGATTTGTCCCATACATTACATCTACAATATATTTTGTACCATATTGCCTAATATTTGAAACATTAGTTTTTAAAACCCCATCATCAGTATCAATGATAAGCGAGAATAATGCACGAGTTATAATAACGTCTTGACCACTTGCCTTCGTTCTGTAACTATTTTTCTTCGCATCTGCGACTTCAAATTTTGTTGCATCGCAATCAAGATTATCATCAAATGTTGCAACGACAACACTATTTGCTTCAACTGGATAATTGTCAATAGCAATAGAAATAGCTTTGCTTAATGTTATATCAGATTTTACATTTATTTTTGCCCCATCAAGAAGTTTCACTGTGTCATAAATGTTACTATTCCCTGCAAGATCCATTTGTCCGCCAAGATTGTCGCTTGAACTGCCAACAATAACTATCTCTGACTCATTTTCATCTAAGGAGCCTATTGTCCCTCCATATACTGCAAGTTTACTTCCAAGCGAAACATATATATTTTGTCCAAGAGTTAAACAAGTATTTTGACTTATATCCCCGCCATAAATTTCAAGAGTTCCCTTAAGAACAGCAATTGCACCGCCATAGGTAGCATCATTTGACTTTATAACTGCAGACACAATTCTTACAACATGATTATTAAATTTTTCTTCCAATGGGCCAAAGCAAATTGCTCCGCCATATATAGCTCTATTCCCAGAAAGCTTACAGCCTGTTTCAAAACTGATATTGCTTACTGCAGGAGCAACTTCATCACCGACATAATAAAGACCACCACCATAAGTTGCTTTGTTATTCAGAATTTGTGTATTGACACCAATACTAACTCTTTGCACTCCTTTTGCAACATAAATTGCTCCGCCATAAGTCTCAACCTCATTAAGATTTTTACTCTCATATATCGTTGCATTCCCGTTTTGGAAAGTTGCAGAATGAATAGAAATGCCCTCACCAGCATCATCAATTTTATTGCCAACATAAACGCCAGCACCTCTTGTTGCATTGTTATTATCAAATGTTCCTTTTGCAATTTCAGCGACTCCGCTTGTCCAAATTGCGCCACCGTTTTCTGCGTTGCAATTCTCTATTGTTACATCTGACACAAGCAAATTTCCATTATTCAAAATTGCGCCGCCATTACCCATTGTAGTACAATTAGTTATTGTCGCCCCAGCAAGAGTAAGTTTGCCATCGTTTACAATGGCTGCACCACTATTTATAACATTTTGATTTGACACTGCAAGCACATTGCCTGCGACAAGCGTTGCTCCATCTGCAACATAAATTGCACCATCTGTACTTTTCCTTGATTCTCCGTCAAGAGTAATTATGGATTTATTACTATCAAAAGTGATTTGTCCTTTTTCAATTCTGACCATATAACTTGAAAAATCTGTTGCCCTCACGAGTGTGACTGGTGTGTTTGCAGTCACATTAACATAAATTTCTTTGTCAAATACAAGAGCCGATGTAAGCTCAATTTCGCTTGAAACAATCTCAAGAGTGTCTCCATTAAGAAGATTTTTGATGGCTTCCCCTATTGTTTCATAATTTATCCTATTTATTTCTCCTTCGGATACGTTGTTCTTAATAATCACTGCTTCCACTTTTTGCCAATTGCAATAGAGGGTTAATTTCGTTCTGTCTTTTATGCTTATTGAAGGATTTTTGAAATCATACCAAGTATCTCGATTTTCGTGATAGATATTATCACTGCCTGTAAATATGCCATTTACCGCATAGTCTTGCTTGCTAAACACATCAAGAAGTGATGCATAAGTCAAGTATTCCGAACTTTGATTAACAGTCCACGTTATTATTGTTTTTCCATCTACGTCTGCCCCTCCATTGCCGTCAAGTGTAATCTCAACCAAAGTTGGTTCGTATTGAGCAACAAAACAAACCAATCCGCCATTTTGTTCTACAGTCTTTAGTTTGTTTTTCGTATCCTCATCATTTGCCCCCATTGAGTTTAGTGCAAAGTATTCTTTAACTCCCATTGTTTTATCAACCAAGGAGGTAAAGGCTGAGGTTGTAGCATCCACATAAAACACTTTCCAACCAGTGCAAGTAAGATATTGTCTTTCTGGAGCGGTAAGATAAATTTTGTCAGTAAACAAAACATTTCCGCCACCAATTTCAATATATTCTTCTTTGTCGTTTTGATAATACGACTTGTAAGCATATGACCTTTGTTCCCAAATGGCCTTTAATGTGACATTTCGATAAGGTTTGATAGTTTGTGAATTCATTCTTTTTCCCGTAGCCACTCCGTCAACATAACTATCAAAATAATTTTGTAATTTATAGCCAGCTTTGAATCCTATTAAATCATCAAGGAACTCAAGAGCATCTTCTTCTGTAACACTAAGTTTTATCGCAAATAAATCCGTGTGCGCAGTTCCTTCATAGGTTATTTCACCACCATTTGGATCAATCGTAATTTCTTCTGCCATTTTAATGACGTCAAGATAACTTCCATTTGCAACAAGCACAAATTTATTCGATTCCTCATCAATTTTAAAATATTCTTCAGCTATTGTTGCAAGAGACGAACTATCAAATTTCACCATATGAAGTCCTGCAAGTTCCGCTGTTTCGTCGACATCGCAAAGGTGAATAACAATTCTATCTCTATCTTTCATTATAGACGTCAAATTGCCGGAAACAGAAATAATTTCTACATTCGTTGCCACACTAAGTTTCTTTGCTGAAATTGGGCTGAAATAGACTTCTGATATATAAGACTGCTCATCCATCACAATTTTACCATGAGAAATTGATGTCCCCTTCATTTCCGACTCAATGGTTATTTTTTCATTTTCGGTTTTATCCACATCTTTTATAAATTTTGCATTTGTAAGGTTGAGAGTTGCATTTTTGCCAACAAAAATTTGATGACTTTCGGCTGAAGAAATTTCCACTTCAATGTCACCTTGCATTGTTACTTGGGAATTGCCAAAAATATACAACATTTCACCATATGTTGAGGTTTCAGAAAGAGAATTCAAATTGAAAATCACATTTTTAATAACAGTGTTTTCATTTGAAGAATTAACAAAAATTGCTCCGCCACGCATTGCCACATTCGAGAATAATGTTACTTTCTCACTAGCAAATTCCACATAACTATTTCCCCCAACATAAATTGCACCACCATCGCTAGTTGCCTCTGAGTTTTGAATGGTTGCTCCATTTAACACCAATCTAGAGTTCCCTGCAAGATAGAAGGCTCCACCATTAACAGCTCTATTCTCGTTCGCTTCACCTTCAAATAGTAAACCGCTGTTCTTCATATACACTGCTCCACCATGTTGATATTGCATGTTGTCGTTGAGGGCCTTTGACTTAGCTATACTCACATTTTTCCCAAGGGTGAGCATAAAGTTTGGAGAAGCGTTTTCCAAATAAATTGCTCCACCTTCGTTTACATATTCATTTGAGTCAAATCTTAAATTGTCAAGTGAAATGTTTTGTTGCAAATTAACAATTGCAATAGCCCCTGCATATGTCGCCTTATTCGCTATAAATGTTACCAGCATTTCGCCATTTGTTGTTTTCTGCAAGCTTCCATTGACGTATACAGCTCCGCCAAAGCCTTCACTTGCAACGTTGCTATCAAAATAGCCACCATCAAGTACAAGCCCCGTTGGTGCATAAATTGCTCCACCACTTGTTTTTGCGGAATTCTTTGTAAATGTTGGGCTTCCCACAAAAGTTAACACGCCTTCAGAATAAACTGCACCTCCATTTGCAAGCGATTTGTTTGAATCAAAATCCATAAACGTTGTTGCCGAAAGTTTTAAATCTACTTGCGAATATATTGCTCCCCCGCCAAGAGATGCTTCGTTGCCACCAAAATGGCAATCAGCAATATTTGTCTTACAATCATTACTAATATACAATGCTCCGCCATAAGATGCAGTATTTCCTTGAAACCATACATTTTTAAGTGTTATTTGTGAATTCTTTTGTGCAAATATTGCCCCGCCATTCAAAGTTGCCTCATTTGCTTCATTCCCATCAGTTGTCTTGCCAAATGCAACTCCACCTTTTTCACTGGCCTCAATGTTTAAAATACCATAACTTCCAACATAAATCGCACCACCATTTTCTGATTTATTTTCTGAGAACACAACTCCATTGCCGGAAATATTAACAACACCATAAACAACATTGTCTCCCGATTTTTCTCCAATTGTTGTAATTACCCCACCACGATTTTGACTTGTGATAGTTGCTTTTTCAAAACGTGTATACCCTGTTATATTAAGTGTTGAATTTGGATTAACAACAATTAAGCTTTCACTTCTATCCTGAGTCTCGCTTTGCGAAATAATTAGTTTTGCTCCATTGCTGCCACTTATTGTAAGTTTTGCTTGTTTGTACTCATCACCAACAAGTCCACCCACAATAAACATTGCCTCGTTATTTGCAAAATTAAGAGTAACTTCACCGGCCTTCGCACTTAAAATCACATCAGTAAGGACAGTGAGCTTATCTTTAACCTCAATCTTTTGTTGCAAAATAACAATGTTAAATTGAGAATAAGTCGTGCCATAAACATTTGATGAAACATCTTCAAATGCCTTTGAAATTGAAGCATAGAACCATTTTTTTGTTCCATCGTTGCTATTTGTTGGCTCAACATAACATTCCGCTTCTTCCCAAATTGCATACAATTCTTGCACCCCAGTTGAGCTTTCAGTAACCACATACCTATCCCCTGGCAAATACAATTTTCCGATTTTGTTGGTTGCATAATCCTTGTTTTTTGAGAACCCGAGCAAAGAATAATTTTCCCTTTTCCCAATATTTTCAAATTCACCGGAATCATACATCGTTGGGAACACAATTTCTGTTCCTGGATAAACTTCCTTTTCTGCAGTTGCACTGCTTTCTTCAGAATCATTATTGTTAAGAACAAGTTTTACTGTAATGCGTTTGAACATGACTGTAACTGTCATTTTTTGTCCAAGGTCATTAAAATCTGGATTGCTCTCATTCATAGTGAATGTATCCCCAGAATTATACCCCAAGTTTCCATTTATTTTGTAATTTGAAAATTCATAGCCGTCAGGTCGTATAAGCTGTCTTGCGACATATCTTCTATTGTTCACACTGTAGTCAAAATAATATCTTCCCTCATCATCAACAGATACATCATAAGAAATACCACTTTCTTTTAAAGTAATCTTTTCTGGATAAACATTTGGGTCAACAATTTCTTCACCAGTTTTGTTAAGCGAATTTTTAAGTGTGACTTTTGGATTTGCCAAATCCGTATCATCCATAAATACTGACCAAGCCCTATCCTCATTCTCGCCAACATAAAATTTTAAGTTATAGGTTGATCCATCAACATCAATATCCCTTGTATAATAGTAGTATCCAGAATAAATTCCAGAAGTTTCTTTTTCAAAGCTAGAGATTATTTCTCCACCATTCAAAACAACTGAAGTTAAATTCCCTGAAGAATTTCTATAAACAGCGGTCACATCATCATAAGTCACAAATAAAATTTTGTTAATTTCACTTGCAAGTGGCAACTCAAAGGACAATCCATACCCAACTTTTTTCGTAAGAAGTTCCACCATCCCAAGTGTAGAATCAAAGGTTTGATCATTTATTGTTGCATTGACATGGTCAAATGAATCATACTCAAAGTTAACATCATATTCATTTGGTTTCCAAACTGCATATAGATAGAAATTATGTGCTGGGAATTTGAAATCATTTCCTTCCTCAGACTTAACTTCATTCAAATTGCCAACATAATTAAATTTTCTTTCATTTTTTAATATCTCAGCATATACCTCAACACTGGATTCATCATCTTTAAATGCATATGAAACACCAAGCCCTTCAAAATCAGAATATCTTTCAAGAGCGTTTGGATAAGTGTTATAGTATGCCCAACCCACAAAGGTATAGCCATAGCGAAGTTTTGTTGGATTAACACTATTTATTTCTTGCAAGGTTGTGCTGGTCAATGGATCTCCGCATTTTATAGTTTTACTTGCAATAACCTTCCCATCACTATCTGCTGACAAATCCATAAAGAAAATATCATAACTATGCAATGTCAAAACAAGAGCGTATTTTTCATCATCACAACTAAGGACAAAAGACGCACTTTGTGTTAGTGTAAAAACAGGGTTATTATCTGCTAGAAGATAATTTTTATAAGCAGTATATAATTTTGATTTGTTCTCAACTCCATTTTCTATTACTGACGCAAATTGCACAATAGGCACATTCATAACTGCATTTTTGGCAACAAAATCAATTTCAACTGGAGTTATCTTTTCACTGCCAGATTTTTTGTTAAACCAATCTTCTTGTGAAATTGTAATTTCGTGGAATTTTCTCTCAGTGATAGTTTCTTTTATACCATCAACAACTTTAATAGTTTCTTCGGTGTATGTCCCTAGGAAAATCCTTTGTCCTTCGGCTATATATGCAGTCCCATAAATTTCAAATTCACCCTGATTTAGAATTGAAATGTATGTTGTTGAACTGTTTTCTTCCACTGTGACATCACCAAGGCGCACCTTGCCAAAGTTGTAGATTGCACCTGCTGTTGCACCGGCAGAATTGTATCCAAGCCCTCCTGATTGGAAATCAAATTCGCCGTTTTCGCCGACATAAATTCCCCCACCAAAATTTGCATTATTTCCAACATACCTTGCTGTAAGAGCATTATCTGAACTTCCGTCAAGGTTTTCATTTTCTTCAACAACTGCACTGCTTACATCGTTCAATTGCTCAAAGGTGTTTGTATCTTTAAAGACAACCGTACCCCCTTCGATATACACTGCGCCACCATAATTTGCCCTGCAGAAAGTAAATGAAGAATTTGCGACGACCAATTTACCACAAGAAACATAAATTCCGCCACCTTTTTCTGGATAATATGTTTGGCCATCGGCATCTTCATCATAAATTGACGTTTTAATTGACAAATAATTTATTTGCGATTCAGCTACATATGTACTTGCAAAATAAATCGCTCCGCCATATTCAGCATAAGTTTTTTCAATTGAAGAAAGCATTCCCTCTTTGCCTGAAAGGGAAAAGTTTACATTCGCTCCAACAAAGATACCACCACCACGTTTTGCCCAAGCATAACTTATAGAAATATCTGTGAAGATGACTGTCGCTTCTTGCGAATCTGTGCCTGCAACATAAACGGCCCCACCATCACCATCAATTTTTCCATCCTTTCTTGTAACATTCTGCTTAAACACAGCATTTGACAAAATAAATCTTGTCCCTTGAAAATAAATTGCTGAACCATTTTGAGCATAAGTTGTCGCAAATGCTGAACTTTGAACATTCAACTTTGTGTTCGCTCCAGCAAAAATGCTTGCGCCATTGCCACTTGCACTTTCGCCAACAACTGACATTGCTGTAATATTAACCTCCACACCAACTGCATAAACATCATTTCCGCTTACAGCATCATTTCCACTTATTTCAGCATCAGCTTCGTGATAGTTATGGTACATAAACACAGCCCAAACTTTACCTGTGGATTCTTCGGACAATCCTGATATTGTTAATGAACCAACAAGTTCATCACCATTAAGTCCCCCGGTGACAGCAAACGCACCACCATACATAGCACTATTATCTCTAAAGGAAATGTCTTGATCTTCTTGTTTGGCATTGCCATTTGAGTCCGTTCCTGTAACAAAAGCAGAATTATATGAGACTACACTTCCGTTTGCATAAATCGCCCCACCATAACTTTCTCCCTTGTTCGCAACTTTTGAAATGTTTTGCCAAAATTTAACACTATCTATTGTCAATTTGGATTGAGAAAGAACAGCCACAGCTCCACCATAAGTTGACAAAGTCACATCTGAGAAAGTTCCGACTATGCTATTGTTTTTAAATTCACCATTTGACAGCGAAACAATACAACCATTCTCTGCACAAATTACACCACCATATAAACTTTTCGAATCGCCAGAAAGCATGTTGCCACTAACATTTACTCCGTTCAGTGTAACACTTCCTCCAACAGCCCATACAAGTGAACCTCGGCTTGAAACATCGTTAAGGAAATTTGTCACTTCAACTTTTCCACTTATTTCAAATGTCCCATTGTTAACCTTTACAAAAACATCTCCACTCTTACCTTCACCTTCAATGCTAAGCAATAAAGTATCAGTTGTATTTTTAATTGCAAACAATCCTCCATTGCCAACAATAACTGCTGTATCAGCCATATCTCGTCTTAAGCCGATATTCTTGCTTGAACCACTATAGATGTCAATAACAACTTGTTTGGAGGCTATGTCAACTGTTTTTGTGATGTAATGATATTTTATCGTATCATCTTCTTTCTCACAAACTTTGTCGAGCAACATAATATTTGCCGTTTTTGTCTCAAAATCAGTGTTTTTGGCACAGTCTTCCAATGCTCCTTGCAAATTTGTGTAGAATTTATGGCCAATGTTTGTATTCACCCCAAAATAATTTTCAACAAAACATTCAGCCTGTTCCCAAACAACATAAAGTTCATAAACATAACTTCCATCATCATTTTTACTAACTTCACCAATACGGCCACTTTCCACATTATTTTTGACCTGAAGCGTTGCCGATTTGACCAAATCCGTTGTGCTGACTATGGTGTACCCAGTAGATTTTTCTTTATATTCTTTAGCAACCCATCCAAAACGGACAATTCTATCCAACTTTGGATAATAGAAGGTCTCAAATGGCTTGGTAATCACTAAATATTTGTATTCCCCATCATCAAGCGTTTCAAGATAGCCATAATCATTATCCGAACTTTCGCCATAATATGCATAATCTTCCTTGTTTGACTCAAGTTTAATTTTAATTGTTACGGAAACATTTGTCCAAACTGTAACAAGATGAACTGTTTCACTTACACTGCCACCACTCATCAAGTTTGCAAAGAATTTGTCCGAAGTAAGTTCCACCGTTTCACCTGCAGTAAAGACTTTATCGCTACCTTCCGCATTTCCGAATTTCCAACCAGCAAGAATATCTTGAGCATTATTTGTTGTATGAGTCCAAGTAAAAATCTTTTTTGCATAATCACTTGTTCCAAATTTGGTTGGGAATGTCCAAGTTTCGCCATACCAAATTTCACAAGTTGCCATATCCGATTCACTTCTGCTTGCATTGTTGTAAACCTCTTTGCTCTTGTAGAATGTAACAGTCACCTTAACCTGTCGCCACAAAGCATAGAATGTTTTATCCATAGTCAAAGTATAGGAATCATTCGGATTATAAATCTTATACTCTCCATCAATACATTCATTTACATAAGCATCACCCTTAAGTTCTCTAAGCCTATCAACATAAACAGTGTGGTTTCTAATAACTTCCCTTTCAAGACGAGTTTTCTCTGAATTTTTTTCTTCGTCCGTGGTTAAAGAATTTATATATTCAGTAATATACAAATTTTTCCACTTCGCAATATATTCAGCATAAGTTTTGTAACCATTTGCATTATCGGACCACCCGACAAACTCATATCCTACTTTTCTTGGTCCAAGATCAACTGGACTGCTATCGCTAAGATATTTTTCCTTTTTTGGAAGATTAATTTCTCCACCACTACCTTCCGCAGGAGCTATAGGAGAAATATATTCACTTTCATCAACGCCAGATTGTCCATATTTCCCGCCATTAAGTTCAAACATTGCAACCATACTCCAAAGGCCATAAAGTAAGTTACTATCATCATTTTTTGCCACAAAAGGCACGGTTTTATAGTTAAGATAACCATCTGTCCAACCATATAGCGTACGCCCACCCGAAACTTCCGCCTCAAGCAAACCAAAGAAGTCGATCTCATCGCCATAATTAGCTGTAATTTCAAGAGTTGTAACAGATGTCTCGCCAACCATTGCAGATGATTGTGTCACTGTATGAGTTGTCCTACTCGTCCCCGAGAAAAAATTGTCAATGTCGCTAAATGTACTCTCATATCTAGTCTTAAAAGCA
Organism: uncultured Christensenella sp.; assembly: GCA_964387705.1. GTDB lineage: Bacteria > Bacillota > Clostridia > Christensenellales > UBA1242 > UBA7862. The sequence continues at coordinate 25,746 of CAYLWT010000006.1, read as the reverse complement.
GTGATAGAATCATTTTTAAATGTTCCAATCACAATTTCGCTTGTTTCAGAACTCGATTTTGAATTTGGATACACAACAATTTTAACTGGGGTTCCAACCCATTCAACATATACGACCTCATTTGCCTTGACCTCCATCTCGTACGTAGTGCTTTCGCCAAGCCAATTTGTATCATAAACAACCTCACCAAGTTCATTATACGCAACTGTCCCATCATCGTTAATTTTAGGAGTATAATAAATAAACCTTTTGGTGTCAGAATCGTAATAATCCCTACTAAACCAATCAAATATTTTCTTTTTCAAAGTAATCTTTGAGCCATAGTATGTCCAAAGATAAACATTCCCATCACTATCAACTTTCCACAAGTTTCCTGCCCCATCGGTTTCCCCATCCCAAAGGGTTGCAGGCCTATCACTTTTCAAACTTCCTTCATTTGCATCGACCACCAGCTTGTAGCAATTCCACATTGCAGTCAGTTCTATTGTTGGATTTTCAGCCTCAGGGTTCAAATATTCACGCAATTTTGATTCCAGATTATCCTCAGCCTTAATCCCAAAACTTGATTCATCAATTTTAAGTCCTTGACCAGCCAAGGCAAGCATTTGTTGTGGTTCAAGAATTTTTTCGCCATCTTTGGTCGTCAAAGCCCAACCTGCAAAGGTGTAATCTTGCCCATCAACAGTTTTTGAAAGGCAATCTTCTTTAAGCTGAAGGGTTTCAAGGTTATTTAAAGATATCCCTGTGCTTAATTCAGAGAATTTCACGACATTTCCAGTCAATATGAAGCAAGAACCATCTGTGTCACGATAGAAAAATACATTTGCTTTGTCTGAATAATTACCAAAATAGAGATTAAGTTTAAGCCTATATTGCACCTCTTCCCAATTCATATTAAAGGTGATTATTTCATTCGTATCACTCAAATCACTTGCGTTTATAAAGCCCCCAAAATCTTTTGAGAAAACAAGTTTTGTATCATTATCGTAAGATTTTCCATTGTAAGACCAACTAACAAAGTTTTTAAATACCTTTTCTGTTTTATCAAAAGCAGTTGTAACAAGTGTTAAACTTTCAGAAGTCAAAAGATCTTGCACACTAAATGCACTGTCATATTTTATAGACAAATCTTTTTGTCCATCATCAAAGTTTTGTTTTGTTGCATCAACCAACCTTAAAGTATATTCTTTTTGTTCCCAAATTGGATAAAGAGTCAACTTTCCTGCAATTTTATTTTCAAAATCACTTTCACTCAAATTGTTTGTCCCTTTTTGACTACCACTTGGCGAAAAATAGTAGCAATTTTTGTTACTTAATTTTGAATAATCTTGCTCCGTTGTCCAACCTATTTGTGTCCAACCAAATAGTTTGTATCCCTCATCTACAAGCGAGAAATTTGATTCAAATGTTGATTCCCCTGTTGAAGAATCTGTTTCTGTGTGACCAATTTCCCCAAGATTGTTAACTTCAAGTGTTTGAATTTTTATAGCATCTGTTATATACCCGGTTGCCTTGTTTGCATATCCATAAACCACTTTGCTTGTGTCATCAGTTGTGGTTTCAATAACAGGCAATGCCTGAACATAATTTACATCAACATCAGTTGGAGACCAAAGGAGCGTAAACCACAACTCAAAAGCACCTGTTTCATCATTCCAAACAGTGTCAAAATCTACTCCATTATTTTTTGCAATTTCAAAAATAGTGCTTTCAAGATAACTTCTACTGCTTTCCTCACAAGTTCCACTGCCCACATAATTCCTAAGGAATACATAGGCAAACTGTTCACCATCACAAACAGCCTTTGGCAATGTTGAAAGGTCCACTTTTTCACCAATAGAAAGATTTTCCACGAGCAACACATTTTGTCCCGCCCTTATCCCTTTGGAAATTGTAAGACCCGAAGAATTTTCAATCGTATCATATGTTGCATTTTTATTGTCACCCAAAGCAATACCTTTTGGCTCAATAACAAGTTTAATTTCCCTGCATTCCCATTGAGCAACAAGGGTTATGTCTTTTGCAGGAAGTTCAAACGTTCCATTTACAACCTTCACATTTTCATCAAGGGAAATAAATCCCAAGAAATTATAAATTGGATGTTTTGCATTCTCATCGCCAAATCTAACACAGTTTGTAGTGCTTTGGCTTGGTGTTAATACTTCAACATTTGTTCCTTCCCCACCATAACGCTTTGAGTATGTGTAGGTTTTCACAATTTCACTTCCACTTTGGCCATCGACATCAGTAAACGTAGCATTGCCAAAATTATATGTAACATTAATTTCTTTTCCCACCCAATTTGCCGTAAAATTATATATTTTTTGATATCCAAGGCCTTGAGTTTCTGGATTAAAAATTGAATTTTGCACGTCAAAACTCAGTTCACCAATGACAAATTTTTCAAATGTCCAACCACCTGTGCTATTAGTTTGCAAATAAAATTTTGATAGGTCCACATTTTCGCCATATCTGAATTTTTCTGAAACAGTTGTTACATTTGTGTTATTGTCCTCTGGTGAAAGTTCCGGATCATTTTCATAAATAGAGATTTGATATTCTTGTCCAACCCAAACTGTGTAAATGTTCAGTGTATAAACGTTGTTTAATGTGTAATACTTATCGAGTTCATATGTCACACCGCCTGTTGTATAAAGTGAAAATCCTGAAATAACATAATTTGGCTTTGCAAAATCTACATAAGATTTTCTTTCTTCAACAACCCCATTTTTATAAATTGCAACTTGCTTGCCACGAGAATCAAACTCAAATCCACCTTCTTCCCCAAGGACAATCTGGAAAGAAACAGACTCCTCTTCTTCATCATTTCCAGCATTTTCATAAAGATAAACGTTTGCAATAGCCAGCCAATTCGCCGTAACGACAATTCTGCCACTTACATTGTTTTGAATTTTATAGCCACCAACTACCTGTGAAATATTGCCTTCATTTTCCACACTATAATCATCCAAAATATACATTTCTCTTGAAATATTTTCCGCAATTGGAAGAATTAAGAAACTATCACTTGCAACATTTTGAGTAATTGTAATTTGTTTTATGCCATATTCAACTTTTACAAGATTGTTTGCATAACCGCCACCATTATTAAAATATCCATTTTTAACAATTCCACCATTCAAGTTTAAAACAATTGTGCTTGTTCTTCTTGTCCAAACAGCAGAAACATTCACAACATATCCATTTGTTTTTTCATCATACGACACGACACTTTCATCAAGCATAAGGGTCGTTTCAAACAAACTATCATTTTCATCTTTTGTTGCTTTCCACGAAGTTATTTCAAAATACTGAAGTGTAGTATATCCGATATACTTATTATCACTCAAATCGATTGTAAATAGTTCTCCAAATTTACCATTAAAGTTCTCAGTCTTTGCATTAACAAATGGTTTATCTCCATTTTCATCTTGGGCATTCATATCCGCCACAATTAAAACATCTGCTTTTTTAAATACGGCACAATAAACAGTATCCTTAGTTGGCATTGGAAGATTTGTTGTATAAATTACTTTGCTGGTTGAACTTGTCCAATTTGTCATTCCAACACTTCCCTCAGCCCAACCTACAAATTCGTAACCAAAAAGATATGGTGCAGTAGTCTTTCCCTCAGCAACAAATTTCCCATAAATATTATTTAAATTCAATATTTTTCTATTCTCAAAAACTTCTTTGTAAGCCACATCAGCAGTCGTTTGCCCCGATAGAGCAAAAGACTTTCCATCTTGATCTCTAAGTGTAATAGTAATTTCCGAATCAGCCCATTCTGCCACAAGCATTGTAGGAGCTGACACATCAAGAGAGAAAATTCTCTTTTCATATTTATCTTTCCATCCACCAAACACCGACCCACCATTATTGTGTGTGAATTTATATTGCCCAAGCGAATTTGTGTCAAGTTCGCCACAAACAACCCAGTCCGTAAAACCTTTTACGGATTCCGAATTATAAGTAAACTCTTCCAGCTCTACATTGTCATTATCAAGTGTGGTCGCCCCAGTTATGTAGTCAGCATCAGCGAAAGTTCTTCCTGCCACAAAAGTAATTTTTGCTTGCCAAATTGCATAAAGCACAATTTCATTTTTGCCCAGCAAAGTATAAGAATTTAAATCCTTTCTTGTAATTGTTAAATTTGCCCCCGATTTATAAATTGAGGAAAAATTTGTTCTTATATCGGCTGCATCGTCACTCTTCCACCAACCGACAAATTTAAATCCTTCACCCCTTATACTATTTTCTTCTGGATTTGGGAGTTGAATTGTAACATAATCATTCTCACTTTCTCCAGTCACAAAATTAACATTTGCAGTTTGTGTTGCAACAGGAGCCAAATCATCATCTGCTCCATTTAAATCAAAAACAACAGAAAAACTTTCATTATAATTCACTGAGATTTTATCATCACAAAAGTCTTTATATGTGCAATCTTCATTTGGAGAGTAATAGTAATAACCATCTCTTTTTGCCACTTTCCCGCTTGTTCCATTCCCAAACGAATCAAAAGTATATCCTTGTTTTTCAATTCCCTCGTGCAAAATTTTCAAATCTTTTGCATCTCTAAATGTCACTGTATAAACAATATTCCCGTCTTGCAAAGTTGCATTTTCCACAAGTTGTTCAACATCGTCATTCCAACTGCCACCATTCAGTTCTACAACAATTTGATACGTTTTTTCAGCCCAACAAAGAGTCATTTCAACAATATCGTCATCTTTCAGTTCATCTTTTGCCAAAACTCCTTCCAATCCAAACCCGCTATATTCCATAAGAAGTTTGTCTGCAAGTCCATAAGATTTCTCGTTATATTCAATGTTTTTTGGCATCATAATTGTGCTTGAACTTTCATCATTATAATTTGTCAAATCTTTAAGAACTTCACCCAAGTCAACAGTTGCCCCATAAATAAAGTCAACCGTTTTTACACCATTATCAGCCAAACCATTTATCTTAAGCGTGTATTGTTTTTGCACCCACTGAGCCACAAATGTCACATCATCAAAAATTTTAATACTTTCATTCACACTAAAAGTATTTCCATCGCTCTTTTGCCACTTATCAAAACTGTAATGTTCTTTTGAAAATTCAAAAGGCGATTCCTCACCACTCACAAGCACAAATTTTTGTTTTTCACCATTAATAATTATAGTGTCATATACATAATTTCCATTTTCTTTTACGATGTTATTTACCGAACCCGAATTTACTATATAATCAGCTCCAAAACTCGTCCCGACTGAGATTTTTACACTTCTTCCGTTTTCTTCTTCAAAGAACGTTGCATATTTTTTTGTTACCGCGCAAAGTTTATAAACAAACACATTGTTCGCTTCATATTTCAAGTTATCTTTTGGAATCGTAATTGTAAGTTCACTTCCAGTTGAATAATACGCAGTTGAACTATCCAAATCGTCTTTTACAAAATCAATATCTCTGCCGTTAACTTTTGTAAGCGCATAATCCCCTGCGACATCGCTCAAAAGCGTAATGGAATCAGTCTTATTAACATCAACTTTTATTGACTTAACAAGAACTTTCATATTTTCGTCACTATAGATTTCAACCCTAGCATCTTTTCTTTGCCAAATTGCAACAAAAACAATTTGTGTCTTTCCACTTGAAGTCAAATTTTCAGAGCTTTTATATCCAGTTGAACTTTCATTAAGCACTTGCGAAGGTTGAACAAAATCGGTTGAAAGTTGTCCATCGTTGCGTCTAATTTTCCAACCTGCGAAATAGAAATATTGTGAGCAAGCATATGTATTCGCCATAGGAGAAATTGGAGCTCCATATGTCACATATCCACCAGATTTTTCATCACCCGTTGCCCCATTTTCATCTGTTCCTCCATTTTGATAAACAACCTCTCGCCATACACAATAGAATTCCACACCCGAAGAAACATTTGCATTATCTCCAACCGCGACAAAACTCGTTCCTCCCGTTGGAGTTTGAGTTATTGCGCAATATGTTATTTCAATTTTATCTGCAAATTCATTTCCCGTAAATTCAAAGTTTCCATCTCTATCAGTCTTAATTTTTACACTTTCTGTTTTATTGTAATCGCTGAATATTGTTGCATATTTAATTTCCGTCCATTTTGCAAACAAAGTTATATCTTTTTTAAGTTCTAGACTTTGCTCGTCATATTCACAAATCGCCGCATTACTATAGTTTGAATCATCAAACCAACCATCAAAATTAAACCCATCTCTCACAAATTCGTCTAGGTTTTTGCTTGGCAAGTCAACTTTTTGGCCATACGTCGTGGAAACAGTATATTTCTCCGTAATAGCATCCTCGCCATTATAGAAAGTTCCACCTGACAAAACGAATGTCGCAGTCACAGTTTTAACTTCCCAACAAGCAAAAATAGTTTTTACTCCACCAACATCTGTCAGCGAATCTAAAAATTCATCGTTCAAAACAAATTCTCTCAACTCATCGTCAAGATAAGTTCCCCCGATTTTATCTTTAGACAGCCCAAGAAAGCTATATCCCTCATTTTCCAATTCAAAAGTCAAAATTGGGACCAGTCCAATATATTTATAAACCACAACCGAAGGAACATCACCTTGTTTATCTATACTGGTGACGAGTTTCGTTCCATAAACAGCACTCACTTCTTGCGTTTGACCATTTTGCAAATCAAACACAAAACTCGTTTCAACGCCATGCCAATTTGCATTTAAAACAAAGGTGCCGTCAGTCAAAACATCATCCATATAAACTTGCACTGGAACATTATCCGATGATGCTCCGATCGTGTAAAATCTATTTTTGGTTCTATACCCTTCAAATGTATAATTATTTCTTGAAAGATTTGGCAAATTAAATGTCGCACCCTCAATTAGATTCTTCACAACATATCTTCTTTGCTCCGCATCAAAGCTTACTTCAACTCCACTAGCATCATAAAAATAACTTACACCATCAACTTCTTCCAAATTATAGTTAATATTCAAACTACCTTTTGCAACATCTACATCAAAAATATTCAAGTCCTCATCATTCAAATTTATGTAGGTATTTTCAATCACCCTTCTATAGACAGCATAAAGATTAACCTCCACTCCAGTTAAATATGGATTTTCTTCATTTGGATTGTTGTGAAGGCTCAGCCCACCTTCAAGCACAGTGTCAACACTTAAAATTTTACCATTATATCCTGGTTTTGTATTAAACCCAACAAGCACACTTCCTTTCTTTTGAAGGCTCGAAACAACATCACCCAGCCATTCACCAACACTTTTGCTTTCTGTCGCATTCATCTTAATACTAGCCATACTTGCAGAATTAGGGTCAGAATAGACATTAAGATTAGTCAAATCTTCACCCCAAACAGCATAAAGTTGAAGTTCACTCTCTCCTCTCAAAAATTCTCTTGTAAGTTTAAACTTTTCAGAAGAATTATACTTGTAATAAGTTCCCTCTTTTCCAAATTCTTCATTCGCAATTTCCTCACCACTTCCACTTACAACAGTTGGAGCAATATAAGACCATCCTAAAAGTCTGTGATAGCGTGGAATATCTATAGTAAATCCATCAGAAGAAGCGCTTGAACGGAGTGCCGCATAGGAAGGCAATGTATAGCCATTTTTCCCAAAGGTATATGTTTTATTCGCCACCTCATTCTCAAAAGTCTCACCAGTAATTCCGCCGCTTGTATATTCCTTCTCAATATATTTCAAATTGGAATTATATTTTATCTTGACCTCTTTCCCTTCAAAATTAACAACAACAACTCTATCTCCCCCAGGAACATCAACAATATCTTCAATCGAATACGTCACAGAAACATTATCAGTTCCCACAATCGAAAAATCTTTAACATTCAAGAATTTTTCAACAAATTCGGAATAATTTTCCACCGAATAATTTGTTTCATTGCCGACGCCACTTAAATCGCCACCAATAACATATTCTTTTATTTTTTCAGTTTCTTCTAAGTACGAATTTCCATTCGTCCCCTCAGGGATAATTAGGTTTTTGCAAAATTCTAGATATGAAGAAAAGTTGATTTTATCACTATAATATTTTGCAGAGATATCTCCCAAATATATGTAAGAATACTTATTGTTGTAACTATCCTCCGCAACAAACGTAATTTTCACGTCGTCTAATTCATAATCAGGGTGCAATACAATATCTTCATTCACACTTCCGTCAACATAAGGAGTTCCATCAGAATTTAACCATCCCTTAAACTTTACTAAAACCCGTCCTTGACCATCATCACTTAAAATATCATCAAGAACAGGGGCGTCAAATTGGTCACCCATATTCAGCTCTACAGCATCTCTTTCTCCATAAGGCCCCATATCCGCAAAAGTTATTTTGCATTTTTCACTTTCGCCGCCAGGAATAATAAAAATTCCAACAGTCGCGGATATAGCAATAATTATAGCAGAAATAATTCCAACAAGAATCCCTTTGATTTTTTTGGAAAACTTTTTCCCTCCGTTTCCCTCAACAGACTTCCTACCACCGCCTCCATAAACGACATTTCCACACTTAATATTCTGATTTTGAATATTAGAATTCCAGGCATTATTTGAAATGTTTAAATTTGAAGCATTTGAATTTAAGCCTCCAACATTTCGAACATTTGGATTTGAAGCATTTGGATTTTGAATATTTCTGTTGTAAATATTACCAGTCGCAGGCCGTCCATTCAAATTTCCACCATTCGCATTTTTCAAATTCATTTGCCCACCAGAGTATCCCTTTTGCTGCCCGCTAACGTTTTGATTTGTTGCATTTGGATAAGCCCGATTTGCATTTTGCCCTAAATTATTTGGGCGTGAAAAATTTTGTGAACCAAAATTTTGTGGTGCTCCATTTCTCACATTCCCATTTTGAGGAATATTGTTTTGTCCATTTTTGTTTGGCGTAAAGTTTTCCATTTAACTTTCCTCCATAATATTTTAACTCAATATAATTCTTATATGCTTCTAAATTTTTCTTCACGAAATAACTTCAGAATTCAATTTGACAACAAAATCAAAGTTTGAACAAAAATTTTAAAATGCCATTTATGGATTTCTCAAAAGTCAAACAATAAAGAAAAAATCAACTGAAACACAAAGTTCGCAAACAGATTTTTTCCACAACCAGAAAGATAAGAGATTTTAACCATATTTCAAGCACTTCACGCAAAGAAAATTTCAAGCAAAATATAGAAAAATACATTAAGTCAAAATACTTGAAATTTTGTTAGTATTTTTATCAAATATTAATTGCTCAAATGCTGATATTTCCTAACGATTGTATTATATCATATATACAAAAAAACACCAAATAAAATATGCAGTTTTTTATTATTTTTTTGCTTTTTTGATATCTTTTTTTACAATAAAAATGCTTAATTTTTACTTCATTTTTTGCCGCCCCTTTCACAAGACTCCACCCACGATTTGCACAATTTCCATTCTTCTCAATCCTCAAATTTCAATGACATCAGATTCATCAAGCAAATAGCATTCCGACTACTCGTTCAGAAAATTTAGCCTACATTTCTCACTTTATAACCGGAGTCCTTTTTATATATCCACACGTTCAAGTCCGACCGTTCGGGCGTTATAATTTCCGCATTTTTCTGCAGTTTCAGTCAAGACTGCAAGGTCGATTTTTAGTAAAAATTGCGGACAATATTCCCTATAACAACTTTTTCAATTATTTTTTGACAATAAAAAACACTGCCTTTATTTTGACAATGTCCTTTATTTTTTTATTCACAATTTAAATATTTGTTATTTATCACTCACATCATAAAATCTGGTAATTATTTCAAATTGAAAAAAGCCTTTTCCCCGAGATAGCAAGCCTCTTCACCAAGTTCTTCTTCAATCCTCAAAAGTTGATTGTATTTTGCAACTCTATCCGTCCTTGAAGGTGCGCCCGTTTTGATTTGTCCAGCATTTGTCGCGACTGCAATATCCGCAATTGTGGTATCCTCAGTTTCCCCACTTCTATGGCTCACAACTGCAGTCCAACCCGCCCTATTCGCCATCAAAATAGCATCCAAAGTTTCAGTCAATGTTCCAATTTGATTAAGTTTAATCAATACCGAATTCGAAACCCCAAGGTCAATTCCTTTCGAAATCCTTTTTGTATTTGTAACAAACAGGTCATCACCAACGAGCTGAATCTTATTTCCAAGCCTTTGTGTTAGTTCCTTCCAACCATCCCAATCTTCTTCTGCAAGCCCATCTTCAAGTGATACAATTGGATATTTTTTTATCATTTTTTCCCAATAATCAATCATCTGATTTCTATCAAAAAGTTGTTTAGTTTTCCAAAAATAGTACTTACCCTTTTCCCCAATTTTTTCCGCTTCCTCAAACATTTCTGTCGACGCCGCATCAACAGCAATACAAATATCTTTACCCGCTTTATACCCAGCTTTTTCAATAGCTTTTACAATATAAACAAAGGCTTCTTCATCACTTTTTAGATTTGGAGCAAATCCCCCTTCATCACCCACCGCTGTGGCATACCCCTCCTCCTTAAGAACATTCTTTAGACAATGGAAAGTCTCCACACACATTCTAAGAGCTGTCTTAAAATCTTTTGCCCCCACAGGCATAACCATAAATTCTTGAATATTCACTGAATTATCAGCATGCTTTCCGCCATTCAAAATATTCATCATAGGAACTGGCAAAGTGTGAGCATCAACCCCACCAATATATTGATAAAGAGACAAATTTGAAAGTATAGCTGCAAGTTTTGCACAAGCAAGTGACACACCAAGAATGGCATTTGCCCCGAGTTTACTTTTATTTGGCGTTCCATCAAGATCAATCATCGCCTGATCAATAGCCCTTTGGTCAAAAACATTCATCCCAATAACCATATCAGCTATAACAGTATTCACATTTTTCACAGCTTTTTCAACTGATTTGCCCATATAATAAGACTTGTCTCCGTCACGAAGCTCCACAGCCTCAAACGAGCCCGTTGATGCTCCTGATGGAACACTTGCACGAGCAGTTTTCCCTTGAGCCGATACTTCAACTTCCACCGTTGGATTGCCACGACTGTCTAATATTTGCCTTGCGAACACATCTTCTATTGAAATATAATTCATACACACCTCTATATTGCAGGAGTTTAGCGATTATCTTTTCTCAAGGAAAATCTCAAAATACAAATAAAAGCAGTATATTTTGAGGCATTTCTACAACACAATCACCAGCTCTTGCTGACCTTTTAAACGTTATATTATATCATAATTTTCACCATATACAAACAAAAAAGACAAGCAAAATCATATTTGCCTGTCATTTTATAGCATTATTTTGAATTTTTCTTTTTGAAATCCTCACGTCCCCTAATTGTATGGTCAAGAGTCTTTTTCCTCATACGAATACTTTTTGGGGTAATTTCCAAAAGTTCATCTTCATCAAGCATATCTAGATATTGCTCCAAACTTGGCTTCTGCACAGGTTCAAGACGTAATGCATCATCACTAGCGCTTGAACGCGTGTTTGTCAAATGCTTTGTTTTACAAACATTAACTACAATGTCATCAACACGTGGATTTGTTCCAACAATCATCCCACCATAAACTTTTTCCCCTGGAGTTATAAATAATCTGCCGTGTTGTTGAGAATAAAACAACCCATATTGCACTGCATCACCCGTTTCATAAGCGACAAGCATGCCATAGTTTCTTCTTGAAAGATTGCCCTTAAACTCCTCATAATCATAGAACACACTGCTCATGACACCTTCACCATTGGTGTCTGTTAAAAATTGGCTCTTGTATCCAAAAAGTCCTCGTGCAGGAATAAGATATTCCAATCTTGTTCGTCCATTGTGACTGTGCATCCCAAGAAGTTCTCCCTTTCTTGCACCCAACACACTGATAACATTGCCAGTTTTGTCATCTGGGAGGTCAATGACCAATCTTTCAATAGGTTCACATTTTTTGCCGTCAATTTCTTTATATAAAACCTTTGGCATGCTCACCTGGAATTCATAACCATCACGTCTTAAGTTTTCCATAAGAATTGAAAGATGCATCTCTCCACGTCCAAGCACTCGGAACGTATCCGCACTATCAGTATCAAAAACACGAAGGCTCAAATCTTTCACCGCTTCCTTCATAAGTCTATCTCTAAGTTGTCTTGAAGTGCAATATTTACCTTCCTTCCCAGCAAATGGGCTATTGTTCACCATAAAATTCATTTCAACACTTGGTTCACTAATCTTAACAAAGTCAAGAGTTCTCACATTTTCTTTATCGCTTAGAGTGTCACCAACTGTAATGTTGTCAGCCCCCGCGATGCAAACAATGTCCCCGACCTTTGCCTCTTGAACAGGAAGTCGCTTAAGCCCCACAAATTCAAACATACTTTGTACTTTAAAAGGAATGTTTCTCTCTTTATTGTGGAAGTTTGTTACCACAAGACTATCGTTAATATGAAGGGTTCCAGCCTCAATTTTCCCCACTGCCAATTTCCCCAAAAAATCGTTTTGTTCTGTGGAACTTACAAGCATCGCAAATGGAGAATTTTCATCACCACTTGGGCATGGAATATGATTTATAATTGTTTCAAAAAGAGGCGTCATATCCTTGCCTGGATTATCTTTGTCAAGACTCGCGGTCCCAAAACGCGCAGAAGCATAAACAATTGGGCTATCCAATTGCTCATCAGTTGCGTTAAGATCCAAGAGAAGTTCCAAAACCTCATCTGGCACCTCATCAAGACGGCTATCTTTTCTGTCAATTTTGTTAATAACAATAATAATCTTCAAATTAAGTTCCAATGCTTTTTCAAGCACAAATCTTGTTTGTGGCATTGGTCCTTCATAGGCGTCAACCACCAAAAGTGCGCCGTCAACCATTTTAAGAACCCTCTCCACTTCGCCACCAAAATCAGCATGTCCTGGAGTGTCTACAACATTAACCTTAACATCTTTATACATAAAAGAAGCATTTTTGCTTAGAATTGTAATTCCTCGCTCACGTTCAAGAGCATTGGAATCCATAACTCTATCTTCAACTTCTTGATTTTGCCTAAATGCACCACCTTGTTTCAAAAGTTCATTAACCAAACTTGTTTTGCCATGGTCAACGTGTGCAATTATTGCTATATTTCTTACCTTAGTATTTTCCATTTTTTCTCCTCAGTCAAACTCCCATTGCCAGATGCAGTTTTCAGCAACTCGCCTATCACCCTTTTCATCATAATAAGTGGAAGTTGTTATTTCTTGCAGTTTCACACCCAAAGTCTCAAACACAGTCCTCGTCCCAAAATCATTTGGATCGCATGTTAAATAAAGTCTTTTCGCTTTGTGATGTAAAGCCACCTTTTTTATAAGTTGACAACACTCATATTCAAGGGATTTAAAGTTATAATCTCTATCAAAAGTCATATAAACATTTCCCTTATGGCCTTTTATGTCATTCGGAATAATGCTATAAATCACCCTGCCAATAATGGATGAAGACCCTCTTGGGCAAACGTCAAAATAGTATGTTGGTGTTTTATATTCAGGACCTTTTGCTGCAGTGGACGACAAAACCAAATCGACAATTTGCCCCTCCACACGCCCAAACCGTTTTTTCGACTTTTCAAAATCAATTTCCACTGCTGGCACAGCATCCTTATGCAATGTCCAAAAATCAAATGGGACCTTATCATTAGAATCAACTTCTGTCAATTCTTTTGGGACATTTATCCTTCCGACAGAATAGTCATATGCTTGACTTGCAAGGTGGCAAGGGAAAATCGTGCACTTCTTTTTGTATTTTTTCATCAATTCAATGCCATCAATAATATTATAATGACTATGGCTTACATCTGTGCCCGCCATATCCACAAAAGCAATATTGCTTGATTCCACCATTTTTATCAAATTGTCACACATACACGTATCGCCTGTAAAAGATACCACTTTGCCCGTAGATTTTTCCTTGAATACATAGCCATAATCTTCAATTGAGCCATGGTCCATTTTCATTGACGTTATTTCAAGACCTTCAAATTCAAATTTGTCCATCTTTGATGCATCAACAAATGTCACATATTTGTCAAATTTCAACTTTTTGTATGATACATCCCCCCAGCCGAGCCTACAAACCTCTTTAATTTTTTCCTCTCCTCCGGGTGGGCAAATTATCGTAATTTTCAAATCAGGCCTTTTGTCAGTTGCAAGTTTTTCCAAAAAGCATGGCAAATCAAAATAGTGGTCCATGTGATAATGAGATATAAGAATAAGCTTCACCTTTTGAATTTTCTCGTGGTGAAGATATTTATCCGAAGTTTTGAGCAGTTGTTTAAGAGTCCCAAAACCACAGTCCATAAGAATATTGTCATTTATAAGGTAACTTGCACACGCCCTTCTTGTCCACATGCAACCAGTTCCTAAAATCGTAATTTTCATAATAGCTCCTTTTGTCCCAAAAAAAGACTGTCGCTTGGACAATCTTTGCTTTTAGTCTGCACTTTTTTCTTGCAAATCAAAATCTTCTTGTTCAGAAGCGGTCCTGCTGTGAGAAATTCCTCTTTTCCTCGATTCCACAAAAGCTCGCTCCATTCTTTTTGCCCTAGTTTTTCCCTCATAATATTGGTCTTGAGAAATTTTCCCCACACGCAACAAATAATCTGGATAATAATAATCTTGAATATCTTTTGTCCCGTCATTCACGCCCTTTTTACTAAGAACAACACCAATAGTCTTGAAAAAAATTTTAAGGTCCATTCCAAAAGACATTTTTTCCACATAAGTATCATTATACACTAACACACTTTCCCAAGTATTATCAATTCTACCGTTAACTTGTGCAAGCCCTGTAAGTCCAGGCTTCACATCAAAAGTCTTTGTATCCTCAGGAAAGAAAATCATATCTTCAACAAGTTTTGGTCTTGGGCCAATAAAACTCATATCCCCTTTCAAAATGTTGAAAAGTTGTGGAAGTTCATCAAGGCTTGTCTTTCTCAAAAATCTTCCAAATTTGGTTATCCTTTGTGAATCAGGCAAAAGATTTCCTTTATCGTCAGTCTTAAAATTCATACTCCTAAATTTGTAGAACATAAATATTTTTCTATTTTTTCCTGGACGAGGTTGCTTAAAAATAATTGGTCTTCCCACACATATCAACACCAAAAAAGATAAGATGATTAACAATGGCGACAAAATAACAATCAGCCCTGCCGAAAAAAGTATATCGAAAAATCTCTTAAAGACTTTATACATTTTCAGAAATCCTTTTATTTTATTTTTGACCTTTCAATCAGTCTTTTAATTCTAAAAGAACCGCAGATAAGCCAAATTTAAAAATTCAAAATTCCTTTAGACGAAATTTATAATATCACAAAAGATTTTATTTTGCAAGCACATAAGCATATATTTTTACTAAATAATTGCCACTAATTCCCGTTTAATAAGCATTTTCCCCGTTTAAAACATTTTCTATGTAAGAATCTAAACATTTTTATCACATTTCAACACTTTTTATGCAAAAATAATCCTTTTTAAAACTAATTTTGCAAATTTTTAACACATATTTACTTGGCTGTTTTCATCTTTATTTTCTTAACTATTGCACGCGCTATAAAAAACAAAACCCCCGCCAAAATAAATATCAAAAGCGCATAGAAAAATATAAGCGTAGCATCACCGAAAAGCCAACTGACAATTGCAATTATAACCCCAGCGACAACATTCCCAAGTACGACAGTTGTTGTTGCTTGCCAAAAATTAAGTCCTAAAGCCACAGCCAAGCAAGCTCCCGTCCACACGCCTGTAAATGGGAACGGAAGTGCAACAAAAACAAACACAGAGGCAATTCTCTTTTTAAGAGAGTTCGTTTTTTTACCACTTTCCTCCTCAATTTTTGTTTTATTTTTATCCACAATTTCGTTGTCATTTTGGTCCAAATTTTGTGACGGAATTAACCCATTTTCACCCAAATTTTGCTCACCAATTTCCTGCTCAACTTTTTGTTTTTTGCTGTTCACTCGTTCCTCAATCTTTTGCCCCAAATGCCTAAATAATTTTGTTTTCTTAAGAAAATTTATAATAGGTTTATAAAGCAAAACAAGAATGGGCACAGCAAGACAACTGCCCAAAAGTCCTGCCCAAAATGCACTAAAAAGCCCCAACGCTTTTGTTCCCCAAATTTGTGAGGACATTGAAAAAGGAATGGCCCCTTTCAACTCAATAACTGGGACCATCGCTATCAAAATTGTTGCAAGCCACACATTGTTTCCAAACAAATTGTGGAATATTTGTTCAATAAATTCAGTCATAACTTCCCTCTCTATACGTCGTAGTCTATTGCATCTGGAGTTTGTGGGAATTCCACCCCAACACCATATTGTTCAAGTTCAACTTTTGTTGAAAACTTGAGAAATGTTTCAAAGGAATTTTGGGAAGCCTTTTGATTGTTTTCAAGACGATAACTAAGAGCAAAGTGAGTGATGTAATTTTTATTTGAAATGCCATATTCCACATTATAATCCATAAGCAAATCAGTTAATTTGTTGTTCAACGCAGACATTCTTGGGTTTATCTGCAAGTCGCTTGCTTCTTCAAATTTTGCAACAAGCGTGTTACATTCACTGGAATTTGCCGTAAGTCTATAATAATTTACGTCTTCAAACTCTTTGTAAAGTACGCTAGACAATGCGTCTTTTTGAATTAAAATGAATTTTGTATAAATATTTTGTGGTGGATTTGAAGCATTGCTTGTTGTTTTGCTAGTTTGCAGCTCCACTCCATCAGCATAGGTTATAGTCGTTTTGTAAACAGTGCTCACAGCCCCATTTGCCACATAAATTTCAGTCACTTTTTCTTGCAAAATATCATCGATGTATTTTGATGTTTCAATTATAGAATTGGTGTCTTTTGAATTGAATTGAAGAGAAAAGACACTCTCTTCTCTCACTTGTTTTTTGGTAAAATCCCCCGTGTCAAAAAAATCATAGGTTGTTATTGCTTTATATCTTGTCTGAAGTCTTGAAGATTCCATTGTAGTTTTCGCATCTGAAAGCGAAGTTATAATTTCACTTGAAGTAAGCGTGGTGCTACCCCAAGGGACATCGTCAAAAGTTTTTTCACCACAAGCGAAAAGTCCTACCACAAAGATAACAAGGAAAATTGATACAATTAAATTTCTAAAAATCTTTTTCATACTCAAATTTTAACTTTTATTGTACAATCTGTCAAATATATTTGCGTTTCATTCAAAAAACATTTGACATTTTTTTTGTTGTGTCACAAAATATCTATAAGGAGAATGAAAATGATACTTGATGATATAAAAAAGGCAAATATTGAAGCTTTAAAAGCAAAAAATAGCAATGCAAGGGCAGTTTATGGTGTTGTTATGACAAAAGCAATGCTTGAAACTGTAAAAAAACGCGAAAAAAATGAAGCATTGACCGATGCGGATATGGTTGCAATTCTTCAAAAAACAATTAAGGAATTGACCGATGAGCAAGAAAGTTTTAAAAAGATTGGCAATGCTGAACAAGCAAATCTTATTGAAGAACAAAAAAGAGCCATTTCAAAATTTCTTCCTCAGTTGATGAGTGAAGAAGAAATTGAAAAGGTCATCTCTTCTCTTGAGGACAAATCTATCCCAAGTGTTATGAAACATTTTAAGCAAAACTATGCGGGCAAAGTCGATATGGGCAAAGTGAGTAGCGTGCTAAAAAGTAAGTTTTAGCAATAAAGTTTTTTGACCACCCAAAGCATAAATTTTTGTGGCAAAATTTTTTGCAAAAAAAGCAGTGTTTTATAACTCATGCCAACCACTTTTGTGGCTGGCGTTTTTTTTCGTGAAAACATTTTATAAACAACTTTTGCAACGGTAATTGGAGGCTTGCCGTTTTGTTCATCATGTTCCATTTTTGCAACCGAACGAGAAACGATATTTTTATAGTCTGTTTCAAAGTCCTTCGGTTCTTTGTGACGTTGAGAGGTAAAACCCGTTTTTGTATCACCAACAAGCACAGTTCCAACTTGTACACCAAACGGTTCCACCTCAAGTCTCAGTGCTTTTGCCCAGATATCCACACTCGCTTTTGTCGCTGAATAAAAAGATTGAAATGGAATAGGAATGTTTCCCGCCACCGAACCTGTGGAAATTATTTTGCCAAAACCTTGTCTTCGCATGTATGGGAGGACTTGCTGTGCCATATTTACAACACCAAAAAAATTGACATCAAACATCTTTTTGATATCTTCCATTTGTTGATTTTCCACCGAGCCAGAAATTCCAAAGCCAGCATTATTTACAAGAAGGTCAATTCTTCCTTCTTTTTCATATATGTAAGAAATTGTTTTTTTCGATTGTTCTTTATTTGTCACATCGCAACTAAGAGATATAATGTTTTGGCCATCAAATGTTCTGCGAGAAAGCCCATAGACCACAAATTTTTTTTCTGCAAAATAGGTTGCGATAGCTTTCCCTATTCCACTTGAAGCACCTGTTACAACAACGACTTGTCTATTATTCATCATCTTCTCCCTTATGCTTGCGAAGAACAATCACTTTACCCTCGTTTTTTGATTCCGCGCTATATAAATTATCCTTTTTATTACGTCTTTTTTCTTTACGAGATAAATATTTATCTATTTCATCTTGTGACAATGGTTCTATATGCCCACCATTTCTTTTCCACAAAATAAGAAACCAAACAGAAGCTATTGAAACAAGCACTGCAACAAGCAAAACAATTCCCCCTTTGCTTATGCCAAGAAGAGATGTTGCAACAGACAAATGCATTTTGAAACAATTTTCCATACTTACTCCAAATTAAGAAATATTAGCCAGCTGTTTTTCTTGCTCGGCAAGTTCAATTCTGTTGTATTGCGTCCCAGTTATAAATTTTGAAAACCGCCTAAAACTTTTTTCAAAAAAAGATATGCTTTTACCAGAAAATTTCCAAATGATGAACATTGCAAGATAAATAAGAAATAAAACTCCAAAAGTTATTGCAATAACTATGCCCGTAAATGCCCAAGCTGAAAGAGGCTTGTTTGCATCCTCCTTTTCAACCACAAAGGCAAATTGAGATAGCTCATTTGTTGAGATGACGGCATAATTCCCACTCAAAACATAATCAATTTCCTTGACAACTTGACTTGGCGAATAATGGGTGTGCAAAATTCTGAACTTTTTACCTTGAACAGTTTCTGGAATATACATCTTCACTGTAAGTTCACTTTCTGGTTCAACTGAAACACCTTCACGCACAAGATCAATTTCATATGCAAGAGCGACCTCTTCCGTTGAAAGAATGTGCTTTGAATAACTTACATCTCCATATTTAATCCCATCACTTGCAATGGTTGTAACCTCTAGCGACATCATTGGGTCAAATCCCCCTGCCTGCTCAACAATGACTTGATCAACCTTTGACACCTCATTTTTTTGCACAAATGTTGCAGGTTTTATAGTCATTGTGGCATATCTAATGACAGGTTCATAATTGTTTGAAAGGTCGTAGAATGTTGCTTTAACTCTATAAACCCCTGGTGCTGACTGCGAATTATTGTCACTATATGCAACTTTTATACTTGTTGTGGAAACTTCCGCCTCAAGATTTTTTTCTGTCCCATCTTCAACAAAAGTTTGATCATCAAAACTTAAAATTTTGTTCTCAAGCGAGCCTTTTTCAATTGTCCATTTGAATGTTAAATCTCCTGAATGTCCCGCATTTTTCCACTCATAGTGATTTCTATCCTTAAAAGACACAACCACTTCATATTCACCAGCGTCGGTTTGTTTGTTACCTGTTACAATCATTGTTTTGTTATCAAACATTGCATTAAATTGGAATTCTTGAAGCTGTCCGTTATAAACATAGGTTATGTTGCTTGGTTCTGGCTCGTTGCAAATAGTTTTCAAACTATCTTTTTCCGCATAAAGGCTGTAATACTTTGCATTTGCATCAAGATTTTCATAACTTGAAAGGTTATTTTGTTTCAAATCACTCCAAGCATTTTTATATCTAAGCATCGTTTTTTCTGCTAAGATTTTGTTATCTGAATAGTATTTGATATTTAAAATTTCATCACTTGCATAGCCATAGTTCAAAATAAAATACTTTTGCTCTGCATCATTATCTAAAGTCGCTCCCTCTTCAACCAAATAATTTTGCTTTGCAGAAGAATAATTTTCAAGCATAGCAACAATTTCAGTCTTTTTGTCACTTGAATAAGTTTCAACATTTTTCATTTCCATGCAGGCATCTTGATAAGTCGTGTAAGCTTGTGAAGTGACCGAGGCCTCAGCAAAGACACTTATTTTTGGCATAAAAATTATACCCAATGCAAGAACTGTTACAGCCATAAAACAAAAAGTTAAAATTTTTCTTATGTGTTTCATAGTTTTCCTCCATTTTGAAAATCTCATGCAAGAAGCAACTTATCCACATTTTGATACAAATTTGTGGATAACATAAAGTTCATGTTATTATATAAAATAAATCTTGACCTTGTCAAACAAAACTGGTAACAAAAATAATTACGTTTTTTTGCAAAAAATATGTTGCTAGATAGGTTTTATTTGCAATAATGCCTCAAAAGGGTTGACTTGAAATTTATTTTTGCTAAACTATACAATATTGGAGAGAAAGATGAATATTTATGATGAACTTGTTGCACGTGGGCTAGTGGCTCAAGTGACTGATGAAGATAAAATTAGAGATTTAGTGAATAATGGCAAAGCAACATTTTACATTGGATTTGACCCAACGGCAGATTCTTTGCATGCCGGTCATTTTATGACACTAGTACTAATGAAGCGACTTCAAATGGCAGGCAATAAGCCTGTTGTTTTACTCGGTGGCGGAACTGGATACATTGGCGACCCAAGTGGAAGGACTGATATGCGTTCAATGATGAGTCCAGAAACCATTGCTCACAACTGTGAATGTTTTAAAAGACAAATCGGCAAATTTATCAATTTTGATGACGACAAAGCCATCGTTGCAAACAATGCGGACTGGCTTTTAAAACTCAATTACATTGAACTATTGCGAGATGTAGGGGCATGTTTTTCTGTTAACAATATGCTTCGAGCAGAGTGCTATAAGCAACGCATGGAAAAAGGATTGTCTTTTTTGGAATTTAACTATATGATTATGCAATCATACGATTTCTATCACTTGTTCAAAGAATATGGCTGTAATATGCAATTTGGTGGTGACGACCAGTGGAGCAATATGCTTGCAGGAACAGAACTTATCCGCAAAAAACTTGGCAAGGATGCCTATGCCATGACCATCACGCTTCTTCTTAACAGTGAGGGCAAAAAAATGGGCAAAACAGCGAAGGGGGCAGTGTGGCTTGACGAAAATAAAACTTCCCCATTTGAATTTTATCAATATTGGCGCAACACATCAGATGAAGATGTTATAAAATTTATGAGACTTTTAACTTTTATTCCGCTTGAAAAAATTGATGAAATGGCTTTATGGCAAGGTGCAGAACTTAACAAAGCAAAAGATATTTTGGCATATGAAATTACAAGCATGGTGCATGGAGAAAAAAAGGCTGATGAAGCTAGACGCATGGCTCAATCACTTTTTGGCGGAAACTCAATTGATATGGAAGCTCCTCAATTTAAACTTGAGGCAAATAAACTTGATGGAAATAAAATATCTCTCCTTAACCTTCTCGTTGAAGCAAAACTTACAAAGTCCAAGGGTGAGGGTCGACGTCTGATCGCTCAAAATGGAATTTCTATTGACGACAGTGTTATAACTGACGATAATTATGAAATTTGTAGAGCAAATCTTGAAACAGGCATTATGCTTAAAAAGGGTAAAAAAACTTTCCTAAAAGTTTTTGTTGTAAAAGAATAAATTCCCCAAATTTAAAATATAAAAAGCCTAGTGATCACTAGGCTTTTTTGAATTTTAGCATTTTAAATTTCAAAACAACTTTCATCTATTTTAAATCCAACAGGCGAACAACTAGATACCATTGGGAAAGGAAGGTCTTCACATGGCTGAATTTTATCATTTTGAGTTGGAGGATTCCCTTTTTGTCTTAGTGCATGGTGAATGTAAATTATCTTCATTTATTATCCTTTTGGTTTAATTTTTGAGATATAAGTGTTTCGCAATAAGAAATCGTTTGAGGCAGTGTAAAATTTGAATTATCAACAATTATTGCATCATCTGCAACAAGAAGCTTCCCATGTTCCCTTGTCTTATCGACTTCGTCACGTCGTTTTATATCCTGCAAAATTTCCTCAAAACTTGGTCTTGTTGGGTCATTTGACATTTGGACAAAACGTCTTTTGGCACGCTCCTCACTTGAAGCAGTAAGAAAAATTTTGACATTTGCGTCTTTCAAGACAACGCTTCCAATATCACGTCCTTCCATAATGCAATTGTTTTCTTTTGCAAATTGCCTTTGAATTTCTCGCACCTTATCCCGCAAATTTTCATAACCCGACACAAAAGGAGTCATATTGCTGACTACTTCTCTTCTTAAATTTGGTGTTTGGTCAATGCCATTTATAACAACCCTCTGTTCATCACCATTAAAAATAATTTTAACGTCCAGCCCTTCAAGAAGTTGCAAAATTTTATTTTCATTTGGCTGTGTTTCACCAAAAACTCTTAAATATTCACAAGTTATTCCACGATACATTGCTCCTGTATTGAAATATCTAAAATTTAATCTTTTTGCAAGCCCCAATGCCAAGGCCGACTTCCCACAACCCGCCAAACCATCAATTGCAACAGAAAACATTTCTTCACCTCAAATTTTAATTTTCATGCTAATTATACAAAAAATTGTCAAAAAATCCAACCATTTTGCACAAAACCTTCGCTTTTTGCAAAAAAATGCTCAGTTATGTTGACTATTTTTGCATAAAACTTTACAATAAAGTTATGAATAAAACACCAACACTACACATTGAAGCAAATTTGGGCGAAATCGCCGAAACGGTTATTTTGCCTGGCGACCCATTAAGGGCAAAAAAAATGGCTGAAAAATATTTAAAAGATGCAAAACTTGTAAGCAAAATTAGAAATAATTTTTGCTACACTGGAACATACTGCGGGAAACCTGTATCCATAATGTCAACAGGCATGGGACCTGCAAGTATGGGCATTTACTCGCATGAATTGTTCAATTTTTATAATGTAAAAAATGCCATTCGTGTTGGAACGATTGGGTCATTAAACGACCATTTTCATCTTGGCGATATTTTAATTGCACAAAATGTTTACACCAATACAAATTATATGGATATCTTCCCTCAAGGGAAAACCATTTGCAAGGTTAAGGGCGTCAATTTATTTCATGCAAGTGAAAATCTTGTGGAAAAGGCACTTGAAGTGGATAGCTCTCTACAAAAAAACTTTTGTAACATTTGGACAACGGACTCTTTTTATTCAACCCTTCCCTCTGAACTTGTCAAAAAAATTGACCTCGCAGGAGTGGAAATGGAGGGCGCTGCTCTTTATCTTAATGCACAATTATCTCGTGCAAACGCTCTTTGCATATGCACTGTATCAGATGAACTTTTTTCTGGCAAAAAAGCTTCAGTAGATGAACGTGAAAATAATTTTTATAAAATGTTCGAAATTGCCCTTAACGTTGCTTTAAAATTGTAAAAATGGGAGAAAAATTATGTTTAAAAAATATGGTTTTTTATTTGGTTCACTTGCGGTGCTTGTCGCGGGGCTTATTTGCCTTTTGACAAGCGGAATGACTTATCCAACGCTGGTCGTTTTGCTTATTGGGGTATTATGTACCATTGCAAGTATGTTCGCTTCCCTACCATTGCCTGATGAACAATCAGATATTAAAGCAAAAAAAGAAATTCCTTCCACAAAAAATAATTGCGAAAACAACTCAATGACTGTTATTTCCCCAGTAAGAAAGCACAAAATCTTATGCAAATATTGCAAAAACAGATTCCCTTGCACCGAAGATAAATGCCCTCATTGTGGAGCCCCTGTTGACATTTCATCATTAACTCCAGAGTGTCTAGAGCCTGTGCCACACGAAAAAAAAGTTTCAACACAAGAAACTGAATCGACTAAAACAGTCAAAAATAAAAGTCAAAAATAAAATGTTTAAAATAAATATAGCCGAGGGTTTAAATGGAAAAAGCAAAAAAAATAGCACTTTGGTCCACTGTATTGTGTTTTGTTGTGTCCCTGATTTTAGGGACAATTTTTGATTTGCAAATAAGCAAGGCTTTAGCCGATTTGTCTTGGGGACAATATTACACCACAAATTTTTATGCCATTGCTGGCGAAGTGGTGGGCGAAATGGTCCTTTATGTGATTGTAATTTGCTCTTTTGCCATTTTAATTGACTACTTTTTTGTGCGAAATGTAAACAAAAAATGGTTTTATTATGCCTCTATTGCAATTTTTGCAATTTTGAGCATTGGCATTGGATTTTATGCCATCAATAAATTTTTGGAATATCTTTCACGCTTTGGTGTGGATAATGCTGGGGAATTCATTTCATCAACCATTGGGAAAATTGTTTTAGGTCTCATTTCAAGTGCAGAAACTTTGGTGGCTTGTTTGCTGTTTTCGAAGTGTAAAGAAGAAACATTAAAACAACTTGCGGTGTGGGCAATTGTTGCAATATTGGTGGCAATTGCAAGCAATGCTATGGTGCAAATTTACAAGCGAATTGCCGACAGAACAAGGTTTAGGGCAATGGTTTATGAAGGTGTTGAAAACTTTGAATATTACACCCCTTGGTATGTCATAAATCACAACAAATTTTCCTCCACAGCAAGTTTTGCAGGGGACTTTTTCAAGTCATTCCCTTCTGGCCACGCATGTGCAAGTGCAAGTGTGTTTTCTCTTGTCCTTTTGCCAAATTGCCTCGAAAAAGCCAACACAACCAAATGCAAAGCCATTTTCATCACTTTTGCAATCTCTTGGACAGCGCTTGTTTGCATGTCAAGAATTGTCGCTGGAGCACACTATTTCACTGACGTTCTCATTGGCTCATTCACAACAATTTTTCTCACCTTCCTTGCGAAGTGGGCACTTCTTAACAAAAATATCCCACAAAAATGGATAGGAAAAATATAAAACACTAACATACAAAGTAAATTTTTACAATTTAACAGACAATTTACGGCTTAATCAGTGTATCTATGTCAATTGCAGTTCCTCCAGCGCCTAGCGCTGATTTAGCGCCATAATAAGCTATCTTTTTCTCATTCCATCTAAATCTTATTCTAACTTCCGCATACGTGCCATTATACACACTGGTTGCTCGAATTGTAGCAATATAGTAATATGGTCCTTCTCCTCGTAGCACACACCGAGCATCCATGATTGCGTAGTAGCCATCAGCCACAAGTCCTGTACTGGTCACAGTTACAGCGGATGTGGTTTCTCCCGTATTTGACAATGTAATGCTTGGATCCGGAGGCGTAGATCTAGTGTCACCCTCCAAGACATATGAATTTGCGGACACAATGCTATAAACCCATTTGCCTCCACCGCCACCGGCAGTCACAGTCGTGGATCCTGAGCCAGCGTTTCTTTGCGTACAAATGTACTGCACATCATTTGATGTGGTAGTGATTGTGGTTGGAATGGCCACCCAATTTGCACTTAATGTATGGTCACCAATGGTTGTATTTTGAGTAGTGCTTTCCATTTTTGTACCATCTAAATACCACCCGCCGAAGTTATATCCCGTTCTTGTTGGTGTGGGCAAATCGCCGTAGTTTTCACCTAATTTAACTTGCTTTGAGCT
>CAYLWT010000005.1:0-57270 GCA_964387705.1 uncultured Christensenella sp. | reverse complement strand
AGTCCATTAGACATAGTCGTTTGAATACTCTCACCTGGGGTCCCTTGCATCGCAAAAATTTTTGAATATTTATATTTTTTTTGTTCCACACCACTTTTTAGCTGATCCATAACAAATTTCTTTATATCTGATATAATTTTTGCCATTATCATCGTATCCTTTAAATTAGTCTAACAAACAAATACTTATTTGTCAAACAAAGGAAATATGCCAAACAAAAAAGTGAGATTTGATGGGAATTTTTTGTTCCTCTGTCTCACTTTTTTTGGGAGATTATTGCGTTATGCTACAATTACTTTCCGCAACATTCGGCATCCCTACTGCCACAAGCACCACAGCATTTTGCCTTTTTTGATGCTTTTTTGCTTTCACGAGCCATTGCACACCTCCTATGTTTATTGTGTGCGATATTCTCCAAAAAATTCACCCAAAATATGTCAAATTTACGTTCGCCACGACACATTTTTATTTGTGTCAATTTTAAGCATCCCGTGTGTAATTTTTATTGGCTCTTTTTCTTTTAATGTAAAATATGCATTGCATAATTTGAGCAATTTTTCATCAAATTTATTCAAAATATCATCAATTTCAAGGGATATTCCTGTATACGTTGAAAAATGCAAGTTCACCAATTGTTCATTTAAATTGAAACAAAGTGACCTAATATTATCAAAAAATCGGCTGTCAAGAACGGAATATTTGTATAAATTTAAAATTGCAGAAAAAACTTTGTTATTTTGTGACAAAAATTGCCCACAATCTATCACATTTTCATTCAAGTCAAAAAAAGTAAAAAAATCTTGAGATTTTCCATCTTTTAAAAAAGTCATTTCCCTAATTTTTCTCTCATTTTGTGCCAAATTTGTTATGAAATCTTTTAAAGGCTGAATTGACAGAATTTTGAACTCGCTATCAAACAAATAGGCATTTTCATTTGCTAAAAAATAAAAAATTGGTTCTCTAGTACAAACTTTTATGAGAAGCTTGTTTGGGAAAACTTTTTCCGTTCCCAAGACTTTAAGTTTCGGCTCATTATACTCAATTTGTTCATTGTATTTGTCATTTGGCACAAAAAAAATTGATGCCCCATAGTCAAATGAAATTTCGTTCAAAATTTTCCCTTTTAGTGATAAGGTTTCAGATGTGTGTAATACTTGTCCGTTTTCTAAAAACGCGACATCAACAATTTTCAACTCAAAAATTGAGGAGGAAAAAGAGAAAATTAACATAAAAATAAGAAACAAAACAAGGACAAGAAAAAGTCTTCTTTTTTTCATTTTTATACCCCTTTTGTTCGTTTTATATCAGCACCAAGTGATAAAAACACCTCCTCCAAGTTTTCATACCCGCGGTCTATAAGATGAACGTTTGAAATGCTTGTTTTACCTTCCGCCATAAGTCCTGCAAGAACCAACGAAGCTCCAGCACGCAAATCACTCGCTGTCACTTCTGCTCCATAAATCTTATCCACGCCTGTTACAATGGCCACTCTATCCCTCGTAACAATATTCGCTCCCATTTTTACAAGTTCTGCAACATGTTTCAAACGAGTTTCAAAAAGGTTTTCGGTTACAATGCAAGTGCCGAGGCTGGTTGTTTGAAGAGCCATAGTTTGAGGTTGCAAATCAGTAGGAAAACCCGGATATGGCATTGTTTCAATGTTTTCAAAGGTGTGTAATCTTTCGTTTGAGATTATCCTTATGCTATCACCAATGATTTCCATTTGCAAGCCTGCTTGACGAAGTTTGGTCAAAAGTGAGCAAATATGCTCTTTTTGGACATTTTTCACCAAAACATCACCGCCACAACATGCAACAGCCAAGATATATGTCCCAGAGATAATTCTATCCGCGACAGGAGTCCAAGCGGTTGAATGTAAGCATTCCACCCCTTCAATTTCAATGGAACCACTGCCTGCTCCAGATATCTTTGCGCCCATAGAATTGAGAAAGTTTTGCAAATCAACAATCTCTGGCTCTTTGGCACTATTTAAAATGCGGGTTTTCCCCTTTCCCAAAACCCCTGCCATCATAATATTTTCTGTTGCTCCAACGCTTGGATAATCAAGATGGATGTCGTTGCCTACGATTTGAGATGTTTCACATTTGATTATTCCATGCCTATCTAAAATGCTTGTGCCAAGAGATTTAAGTCCCTTGAGATGTAGCTCTATAGGTCTTGTACCAATTTCACACCCACCTGGATATGGGACAACCGCTTTTTTAAGCCTACTTAAAAGAGGACCTAAAAGAAAAATTGACGATCGGATTTTCTTTGCCAAAGTTTTGGGGACATTAGGATTGCAAATGCTTGAACAATCTATTATGAGAGTTCTGTCCACTCTTTCAATTTTTGCCTCAAGAGATGACAAAATGTCGAGCATGCAATTTATATCCGAAAAGTTTGGGCAGTTGTGCAAGACAACCACCCCATCACATAGAACGCACCCCGCAAGAATGGCGAGATAAGAATTTTTGGCACAAGGCACAGTAACCTCGCCAAAAAGTTTGTTGCCACCAACAATTTCAAATTTATCCATTTTCACCCACAAAAATATGTATATAATATTTTATGAAAAAAATTGTTATATGACACAAAAAAGGATTTTACAATTCAAATAGCAAGAAAAATTGACAACTTAATAAGAAAACTTTACTCTACTTTGCTTTGATATGTTCAGCAAAATTCCAATTGCACTCATAAAAACAACAATTGATGTTGACCCAGCGGAGATAAATGGAAGTGGAAGCCCTGTTGGAGGGATGAGCCCTGTTACAACAGCAACATTTAGCATCGTTTGGACTCCTATTATTGCGGTTATGCCACTGGCAAGATAACAACCAAAACGGTTTTGGCTATTTAATGCGATTTTAACCCCACATGCGATAACAACAAAATAACAAAGTAGAATTACAAGACAGCCCAAAAACCCCCATTCTTCCGCTATTATGGAAAATATAAAATCACTTTCTGCAAATGGAAGAAATAAATATTTTTGCCTTGACGAAAAAAGTCCTGTGCCAATCAACCCGCCACCACAAACGGCAAAAAAAGATTGTATGAGTTGATACCCCTCTCCTTTGGGACTTGCCCATGGATTTATGAATGCAAGAAGTCGCAGAAGCCTGTAAGGTTCGATGATAATTAAAACTGGCACAAGTGCAAGTGCTGGAATGGATAGCAATGCCATGTGTTTGAATGATATTCCGCCCACAAAAAGCATAATTAGCATAACAATTCCAACACACATTGTGATTGACATGTTTGGTTCCAAGATAATAAGCAGGCACATTCCCACTCCACTCGCTACCACCGGGAAAATAGTTTTAAAGTTTTTTATATTTTCACTGTGTTTTGACAAATAGCTGCTCGCAAAAATTACAAAACAAAACTTTGCTATTTCACTTGATTGAATTGTAAATCCTGGCAATTTTATCCAACGTTTTGCTCCATAATTTTCCACACCAATCCCTGGGACAAAAACAAGTGCAAGCAATATATACCCAACAATAAGGGCTACTATCCCAAAGGATTTTAATCTATTATAATCCACTCGACTAAACAAAAACATAGCACAAGTCCCTAAAATGAAACCTATAATTTGTTTCGTAAGGAAGAAAAATTCGTTGTTGTAATGCCTTTTGGCATAATAAAAACTTGCACTATACACCATAAGCACGCCGAACAAACTCAAAAAAAGCACAACATTCACAAGTATCCAACCACATTTACTTTGTGCTTTCCAAAATGGCCTGCGTACTTTATTTTTTGCTCCTAAATTTGTTTTTTGTTTCACTTACTCATCCTTTTACTTGTTTTTGGAATAGAATTCATTTATGTAATGCAAAAATTTGTCGCCACGATCTTTATAATTTTTGAATTCATCAAAACTTGCACTGCCGGGAGAAAGCAAAATATCACAAGCACTTTCTTTGCAAGCCTCAAATGTTGCATCAATAAGTGTTTTTCGTTCGCTCACGTTATTTAGTCCACAATCATTTGCTTCTTTTTTTATTTTGTTTGAAATTGCCCCAAATGTGATTATTTTGATAATATTTTTGGGCATATTTTCAAATATTTGTTTGTATGAAAGCCCTTTTTCACTTCCACCAAGCAAAAGAACAATATCCCTATTTTTGTCCATTGCTTCAATGGCAACCCTCACTGCATCTATGTTTGTTGCTTTGCTGTCATCAAAAAATCTAACATCTTGCACTTGCTTTACGAGTTGCAACCTATGTTCGCTCGGTACGAACGTCCTTATTCCCTCAATGATATGTTTATTTTTGATCTTAAGCAATTTGCAAATGACTATACTGGCCATAACATTTTCTATGTTATGCTTTCCCTTAATTAAAATATCTTTCATATTACACACAATTTCTGCATTCTTCCCATTATCAAACCAAATGTTGTCGTCAAGCATGTAACAAGCATTTTTTCGTTTGCTAAAGCCAAAAGTATGGACATTTGACCTCATTTTACCACAAGAAAACCCCATTTTTACAATTGCAAAATCTTTTTCGTTTTGTTGCGCAAAAACACGCTGTTTAATTTCTTGATAATTTTTCATTGTTTTGTGTCTATCTAAATGGTCTTGTGATATGTTAAGCAGGCAAGCAATGTGTGGATGGAATATTTTAACCGCTTCCAACTGAAAGCTACTTGTTTCACAAACAAAAATTTTTCTACAAGAATGTTTGAGTTTAGAACAAATTGGAACTCCAATATTCCCAACAAGTTCATACCGTTTCCCTGCCATTTTCAAAATGTTACCCACAAGTCTTGTTGTCGTTGTTTTTCCATTTGTCCCAGTGATTGCAACAAGTTTGCCTCTAAAATTTCTTGCTCCAAGTTCAAGTTCACTTATTACTTCTTTGCCAATTGTCTTGGCATAGGAAATGTTTTTGTCAAATATGCTGACAGATGGGCTAATGACAATCAAATCTATGCCATCAATAACCTCTTTATTGATTGAATTCAATACAAAAACGTTATGAATGCTTGAAAATTTTGAAATAATTTCCTTTCGCACATTAATATTACTATCAAAAATAAAAAATTTATCCTTTTTATTGAACAAATAGTCAAAACTTGCTTTGCCACTTGCAGCAAAACCCCAAATTAAAATGCTTTTGTGCATAGAACTCCTTTGAAACCTACAAAAGACTTAACGCGAACACAGTGCTTAATCCCAAAATAAAGGTCACAACAATATATATGAAAACAATTTTTGTTTCATACATTCCCTTATGTTCCAAATGATGATGAAAAGGTGCCATAAGAAAAATTCTCTTGCGAGTGCGTTTGAAATGTAGAACTTGCAAAATTACACTAAAGCTGGACACAACAAACATAACCCCAACAATTGGAATGTATAAGCTTGTCCCGTTCAAAACACAGACTACACTCATAAGCCCGCCAATTGCAAGCGAACCAGTGTCACCCATAAAAATTTTAGCTGGGAAAAAATTAAACACTAAAAATGCAAGGAGTCCACCACTTACTGCAAAAAATATTATATTAAGATTTTGTGCTTGTATGGCGAATTCTTCGCTAGAAATTCTAATGTAAAAAGAAGAAACAAATACCATAACAACAAAAAAAATAAAAGATACACTTCCAGCCAAACCATCAAGTCCATCCGTAAGATTGACACTGTTTGTTGTCGCCAAAAATATAAGAACAATAAATGGGATAACAAGCCAACCAAGGTTTACTCTTATCTTTGAAAACGGAAGCCAAATTTGTGATAATTCTGGGTTTCTAAATGCAAAAACTGCTACTATTATGGCAATAAGCAGTTGAAAAATAATTTTTTGATAAGGCCTAAGCCCAAGATTGCGTTTGAATTTTATTTTTATGTAATCGTCAAGGAATCCAACAAGTGCATATGCAACAAACACCATAAGACACAAAATTGGCACAAGAATTTGCCCTTTAAAAAAGAAAATGGACACAATAACAGTCGGCAGAATGAAAATTAGCCCACCCATGGTTGGGGTGCCTTGTTTTGCATTATGTTCCCCAACATATTCGGAAATAGTTTGTCCAAATTTAACTTTTTTTGCAAATTTTATGTAAAAAGGAGCAAAAATTATACTTATTGCAAAAGTAATCATAAAAACAAGATAATCTGTCATTTCACACCTTCTTTCACTTTTTACAAATCATTAAAAATTATAAAATTTATGTTAAATGTAAATTTAATACTATTATCCGCTTTCAAACAAATAAAATGCCACAAAATAATTTCCAATAAACGGGAATTTACATAAATTTTTTCAATTCTTCCTCATCTGAAAATGGGATTTTTACTCCGTTTATTTCCTGTCCTTTTTCAGCCCCTTTGCCAGCAATAAGAAGCAAATCTCCGCAGGAGCAACATTCAAATCCCCGAATAATTGCTTTATGCCTATCAATAACAATTTCAAAATTTTCCTTTGTTATACCATCAACTATATCATGGGCAATTTTCTCCGCATTTTCATAACGAGGATTGTCGCTAGTTATGATAATTCTATCGGCAAGCACACCTGCAACATAACCCATACGCGGACGTTTTAGTCTATCTCTATTGCCGCCACAGCCAAAAACAAGCACAACTTTTCCTTGACATAATTTCTTTACGCCTTTTAAAACATTTTCAAGTGCATCTGGCGTGTGAGCAAAATCTACCACACCCGTTACATTATTTTTCAATTTAAAAATATTCATACGTCCATCAATTTTCGCAACGTTATTTGCGACCTCGTTTATTGCAAAATTGCTTACACCCAAAAATTTGCAAGCAGTCATACTGGCCAAAAGGTTGTAAACATTAAATTCACAAGGTAAATTTGTTGAAATATTAAAAATCTCATCAAAAATATTTGCCAAAAATTGAGTTTTGTTGCTTTTGAAATTTATGTCACACGCAAAACAAGTTGCTGGTGATTTTACCCCATATGTAACAACTTTTGTGTCGCAAACTTTTGAAAAAAGTTTTCCATAATCATCATCAATATTTATAACACATGCTTTACAATATCTCTTTTTCAAAAATTTTGACTTGCACAAAACATAATTTCCCATGCTACCAAAATAATCCAAGTGGTCCTGCGACAAATTGGTAAAAACCCCGACATCAAATTTAATTCCAAGAAGTTTTTTCAAGTCGATTGCATGAGCAGAAACCTCACATACAACATATTTAACTCCGATTTTATACATATCATTTATTATTTTAAAAAAATCAACTGTATCCGGAGTGGTGAGTGTTGGAGGCAAGAAAATTTCATCAAATTTAACTCCATTTGTGCCAATCAAGCCCGCTTTTTTACCATCAAAATTTAACATTTGCCAAATTATACTTGCAGTTGTCGTTTTGCCATTTGTTCCACTCACTCCAACAAAATGCAATTTTTTAGTTATATTGTTATAATAATTGTTACACACTTTTGGCATAATATTACGGCAATTTCGGACTAAAATTTGTGTTAAAGGACTTTCGACCCAACGTTCGACAAACAATGCGACATATCCATTTTTTTCTGCTTCTTTGCAAAAATCGTGCCCATCAAAGTCCACTCCCTTATAACAAAATAACAACCCATTGGTCGGGTGAATTTTCGCAGATTGACCGAGTTCACTTATTTCAATATCCAAAGACCCCTTTGTATCACGAACCGAAATATTTTTCAATAAATCTTTTAATTTCATTTTTCCCCCTAAAATTTATAATAATTTGATTACTATACAACTATCACTGCTAACTTTTGTTCCCGCAAATGGAAATTGCGAAACAACATTTTCTCCATCGCCATCAATTTCATAATACACGCTCATTTTTTCAAGAGTCGCCACCGCTTGCGATGCAGATAATCCACACAAATTTGGCACAATAAAATTTGCTTTGACAACCTCCCCTGCAGGTTGAATATTCTTATATTTAATTATTCCTTCAAAAACTTTTTGGGCATATGGTTTTGCGACAACACTGCCATAATATGCCCCGCTTGAGGGTTCGTCGACACAAACCAAAACAGCATACTCAGCCATATCGCCCTGATTTAAAAATCCAAAAAAACTTGAAACGTATTTGCCTCTTGCAATCTTTCCATCCGAACCATACTTTTGCGCAGTCCCTGTTTTGCCAGCAACTCTATACCCTCCAACGAAAGTCATTTCTCCCGTTTTGCTAACAGCTTGTTCCAACAAATAACGAATTTTTTCGCCGATATCTGCATTAACGGTTTTATTTTTAGAATGAGTTTGAAATGTATAAGTTGTGTTTCCGTTCTCATCATAGAAATTTGAAACAAGTTGTGGAGTGTTTAGCATTCCCCCATTTATTACAGAACAAAAAGCATTCGCAAGTTGAAGCCCACTAACAGCAACTGTTTGCCCAAATGCAATTCTCGCAAGGTCAACATCTTTCACCAATTTCTCATCAAGCAAAATTCCTCCACTCTCGCCAGAAATATCTACGCCTGATTTGCTACCGATTCCAAAAGCACGTAAATATTTGTAAAATTTTTCTTTCCCAAGCCTAAGTCCCAAATCCATAAAGCAACAATTGCACGAATTTTGCACCGCTTCTACTAAGGTTTGACTTCCATGGCCAAGAGTTTTCCAACATTTAATTTTTTCGCCTGAAACAATTCTATATCCCGGGCAAAAAAATCTTTCATTTTCATTTGTCAAATTTTCACTAAGTGCGGCAGCAAGTGTTAAAATTTTAAAGGTTGAGCCTGGCTCAAAAACGTCAGTTATAACAATATTTTTAGCCATTTCCATAAGTTCTTTAACATTATCTCTAGGAATATCATTCAAATCAAAGCCCGGTGAAATTGCCAGTCCTAAAATGTGTGAAGTTTGTGGGTCAAGCACCAAGATTGATGCTTTTTGTGGGTTATGTTCCGCATAAATTTGTTCCAAAATATTCTCTAGCAACATCTGAATATTTATATCGATATTCAATCTAAGATTTTGCCCATCAATGGGCTCAACATAATATTTAAGAGAATCGTTAAGCGTAACACCTCGGACATCGCTTTGCGTAAGAAATTTCCCACTTGTGCCAGACAAAATATTGTTATAATAACTTTCAATTCCACTTTGACCTATGCTATCGCTGGTCAAAAAGCCCATAACTTGAGACATAGCCTTGCAATAAGGATAATTTCTCTTTATATTTTCGCTTAAATATATTCCTTCAACCCCTTTTTCTATTATACTTTGTGCTGTTTTTTCATCAACTTGAAGTTTTATAAGACTTTCTGAAACCGCAATATTTTGAGCCTTTTCCAAAACTTTTTCATAACTAATGCCCAATTTTTCCGACAAAAAAGATGCCACCAAGGCAGGAGACTTGACTTCCTTAGCACGTATATATATATCATAACTCGTGGTGCTTGTTGCAAGAACATTCCCATTTGCATCAATAATTTCACCTCGTTTTGCAGTCAGTGGCAACATTCTTGTCCATTGCTCTACCGCTTTTAGTTGAAGATTTGAAGAATTGATATTTTGAAGGTAAAAAACCCTAAATATAAGTACAAAAAAAACAAAGGCTACAATCATCAAAAATGATAGTAACCTCTTTCGTATAGAGTATAATGAATATTCAACTTTTGGTTTAATAATGCCCCTCCAAATTGTTTGAGAGGCTTTTGTTTTTTATTCTGTAAATATGGAACAAAACTCATCAAACAAGTTGCTTGTCAAGTTATATTCACCATTTGAAACAAAAAGTTTATTCTCAATTTCCAAAGTGTTGCCGTTTTCAAATGATATGACATTGTTTTCAGCAACAGTTGACACTTGATAATTCCCGTTGACCTTGACACTTGATGCCCAAGTTGATTTGAGTGAATTTAACACAAACAAGTTATATATAAACAATATGCAAAGAAGCACGGCAATAGAAGTGCAAGCAATAATTAAAGGTTTGTTACAAAAATCAAATTTTTCTTTAAGAGATTTTCTTTGCTTAACCTTTACACTCTTTTGCTCCCAACCCAAAGTGTTTAAACCTTCATTTTCCCCTATTTCCATGGAAAAAATATCACTAGAATTATCATGTAAATTGGAAATTTGTGAAAAATTGTCCGAAATTGGCACTTCTGTGTCAAAATTTTCCAATTCTTGAGTCGCAATCTCGCTTGTGTCATAGATTTTATCAAAATTTATGTCATCAATTTGCGCAACTTTTTCTTCTAAAAGAATTTCATTTTTTCTATCCATAATATTTTCCCCCTTTTAGTTTCCTACACTTTCTCTGCAACTCGAAGTTTGCTTGATGCACTTCGACTGTTAAATTTAATTTCTTCTTCACTTGGGACAATTGGTTTTTTGCTGACAAGCCTTAAGTCTGCCTTATGCCCACACACACAAACTGGAAGTTCTTTTGGGCAAATGCAATCGGTTGCATGTTCTGTAAAGCAATTTTTTACAATTCTATCTTCAAGCGAGTGAAATGTTATGATACAAATTCTGCCATTTTTTCTGAGTAACGAAATCATATCTTCAAGCCCTGTTTTAAGGCTGTCAAGTTCGCCATTTGTCTCAATTCGTAATGCTTGAAATGTCTTTTTCGCCACACTTCCGCCCTTGTGCAATGCCTTTTTAGGAACACTCATTTCAATTATTTTCACAAGTTCTCCTGTGGTGTTTATAGGGGCAATGCCTCTGCTTTGAATGATGTTCCGAACAATGCTTTTCGCATAATTCTCTTCACCATAATCATACAAAATTCTAAGCAAATCTTTTTCTGAATATTTGTTTACAATTTCCCATGCAGAAAAGTTTTGAGTTGTGTCCATTCGCATATCAAGTCTTGCATTGTGCATATATGAAAAACCACGTTCAGTTTCATCAATTTGGTAAGATGACACACCCAAGTCTGCCAATATCCCATCGACCTGCGAAATGCCTTGCTCTTGCAAAAATGTCTTTATCTCACAAAAATCGCAATTAGCAAAAATCACCTTGCACTCAAAATTTTTCAATCTCTCACGACTCACGTCAATGGCAGTTTTATCTTTATCAAAACAAACAAGCGTACCATTTTTACCTAGTTTTTTAGCTATCTCGCTTGAATGCCCTGCACCGCCAACTGTTGCATCAACGTAAACACCATTCGATTTAATATTGAGGTTTTCTATCACCTCTTTCAGCATAATGGGAATATGTTTAAACTCCATATCGTCCAAGCTCCTGCGAAAGTGTGTCAAAATCTTGCAAATTCTTTAAAGAATATTCTTCCCAACGTTCTTTTGCCCATAACTCGACCCTTGTGCCGGCCCCCACAAAAACAACATCTTTTTCAATCCCTGCAAAATCTTTCAAACTTTGTGGTAAGAGAAATCGGCCTTGCCCATCTTCCTCAAGTTCGCAAGCGGAAGAAAACAAAAGTCTAAGTGGTTTTTGAACAGCCCCATCAAACATTGGAAGTTCACTCGCTTTTTCAAAAACTTTGTCAAGTCTATCTTTGGGAACAATAAAAACACAACCGTCACTCCCTTTTGTGAGCACGATGCCCCCACCAAACTCTTTTTTCAATTTGCTTGGCAGGCGAAGTCTGTTTTTGCTGTCACACGAATGTGCATATTCACCCAAAAACATTTCTCAGACTTTCTCCTTTACAATGTTATTGTAACACAATTTTTGCCCACCTCCAACCACTTTTGACCACTTTTTCATAAATTTTCATAAAAATTTTATATATTTTCAACATTTTTCATAAAATTCCCAATTTTATTTGCAAATTTTTATGCTTTCTGTCAAATTTGGCACAAAAAAAACAAAAAAATAGGTGCAAACCTATTTCTTATTTACAAAAATTTATTTTTTAAACAAAAATTCTTTAGTCAAGGGCAATTTCAACCAATTTATTTTTCAGTTGGTCACAAGATGTAAGATAATAATCAATGCCATTGTGGGTTGTTTTGAGTTTGTATCCACTGCTAATGTATCCATGCAAATGCCCATAAACAACCGCACTAACTGGATATTTTTCAATCAATTCTGAAAAGGCAGTTTCCTGCCCATTTTTGTCAAAAGGTGGATAATGCAACATACAAACAATTTTATCTCCAACTTGCATTATGCTTTTTGCATTTTCCAAAGTCATTTCAAGGCGAATAAGTTCTCTGTTCAAAAGTTTTTCATCATCAAGTGTCCAGCCACGCGTTCCGCAAAAAATAATATTCCCTATTTTTACACAATCATTTTGAATTGCATAAAAATTTTGTGGCAAAACAGCCCTAACTTTGCCAATTCCTTCCCACCAATAGTCATGATTGCCACGAATGATAATTTTCTTGCCAGGAAGTTTGGAAACGTAATCAATGTCCAGTTGTGCATCGCTCAATTTCATCGCCCAACTGAAATCACCCGCCAAAAGCACCACATCTTCATCAGAAACCTTTGCCCGCCAGTCCGCCTCAATCTGCTCCAAATAGTTGTTCCAAACCGGCCCGAAAATATCCATAGGCTTTGGGTTGTTTATTGACAAATGCAAATCTGAAATCGCAAAAACTCTCACCTTAACTCTCCTAATTTTATTATATCACAACTTGGGAAAAGAGAAAAGAGTTTAAGCAACAAAATTCAATCTCTTCAAAGTGAATATTCTGAATATATATAAATTTTATGCATAAAATTGGAAAGAAAAAGCCCATTTTTAACAAAAAAACGGTGTTTTTTATCAAAAATGAGCACATTTTCGTCATTTTCTCGCCAAAAATATAAATTTTTATGAATAATTATAAATTTTTGAGCAGTCGTAAATTTTAAAAATTTTTTTCAGCTAAAAGACTATTCCTTACAAAATTATATTCTTTGATTTTGAATTGCGGTTGGGAAAATTGGAAGTTCAAACACCCCACTGCAAATTTCTTGTGTCCATTCTTGTGCTGGTGGTGGACTGCAATATCCATAACTTGGCACCAAAATTTCACTTTTTACAAGCACTCGCGTGATAAGTGTTACACAGGCACTTATTGAGAAAATATTATTATCCACATAACTTCCTATTGGGCTGCTCATTGCCCCGAAAACTTCAATTCTATATGGGACAATTGAAGGTTGTGGAATAAACAACACCACATCATTTGGAATGGAAAGCACTGAAGTCCCACTTCCCGCCACCCCATTTGCATCGGTGTAGTTGACAATAATTGGAACTTCCGCCTCAAAGGAAACTCTAGCAAAATTTGGTTTGTCCGCAAGCCTTTCCACAACTAAATTTGAAATTGATGTATCGCCATTGGTTGTTGCACTGACAAAAGTTAGTGGTGTTTGTGGACTTGCTGGGCTTTGGTTTGACAAAGTCACCTGCACATTGCTTTCTTGAATTTGCCTCATACACGCATCAAGCACCTTATCCACCTGAATACATGCTTTTTCACAAATACCATTCAGCGGATTGCCTGTCATAACTCCTGGGCAAGTTCCACTGCGGTTACACGTATAAAATGACATACAAAAAACATCCTCCTTTTTTTCTTTTTCATATTTTTTGCATATTTTTTGTCAAAGAATGTTCGTAAAACCTTGTCTTTTTGCTAAAAACGATTTCTATGCCGACTTTTAAACCCTTTTGTAGCAATATGTAATTCTTCAACTACACCATAATATGAAGATTCATTTTTATTTGTGAAATTGAGTTGTTTAAAAAATTTTTTACAATAAACAGAGTATCTTGCACATTTGTTTGACATTTTTCGCAAAATTTTGCACAATAAAGATAATTACTTAGGGGGTAAATATGAATAAAATATATGAACCATTGTTCACGCCTTGGAAAATAGGCAATGTTGAGATTAAAAATAGGATTGTTGTTTGTCCTATGGGAGGGACATCTCTTTTCGGTTGGATGGAACCACACCACTTTGACCAAGACGCAGGGGATTTCTTTATGGACCTTGCCAAAAACGACGCTGGGCTCATTATCCCAGGCATCGCACCAATAAGAAATATGATTGGTGGGAGATGGTTATATAAGGCAAATGGGGCTTTCAAAGAACTTAAGTCTTATATGGAAGAATTGCATAAAACGGGTGCAAA
This sequence comes from uncultured Christensenella sp., assembly GCA_964387705.1. Classification (GTDB taxonomy): domain Bacteria; phylum Bacillota; class Clostridia; order Christensenellales; family UBA1242; genus UBA7862. Next base: position 43,218 of record CAYLWT010000005.1, on the reverse strand, counting down.
ATTATTTGTACAACTGACAGCGGGCTTTGGTCGGTCTTTCTCCATTCCTCAGTCTTTGGCGGGAATTGCAAAGAAAAAGTTTTTGCGAGGAATGTTAAAACCTATTATTGATATTGACAGATTGACAGCATCACCAAGCGAACTCCCTTCTCGTTGGCTTGCTGGTTACAGATGCCGAGCATTGACAAAAGAAGAAATTTTGGACATGATTGATGGCTTTGCTAAAACAGCAAAAAAATGTCAAGAAGCAGGAGTTGATGGGGTTGAAATCCATGCTGTGCATGAAGGCTATCTTCTTGATCAATTCACTCTTCCATATACCAATCAAAGAACTGACGAATATGGCGGGAGTTTTGAAAATAGATATCGTTTTGCTGTTGAAATTGTTAAAGCAATAAAAAAAGAATGTGGTGAAAATTACCCTGTTTCTCTCAGATATTCTGCCGTAAGCAAAACAAAAGGATTTTGTGAAGGTGCTATTCCTGGGGAAAAGTATACCGAAGTAGGCAGAGATATGGCAGAAAGCGAAAAAGCCGTGAAATATCTTCAAGATGCAGGCTATGATATGCTCAACGCAGACAACGGCACATATGATGCTTGGTATTGGGCTCACCCACCAGCATATATGCCACAAAATTGCAACCTAGAAGACGTAGCGCACATCAAAAAATTTGTAGATATCCCTGTTGTTTGTGCTGGAAGAATGGAGGCTGGCACCGCATCAATAGCAATTAAAGAAGGACAAATTGATGCAATGGGGGTTGCAAGACAATTCTTAACTGATCCTCATTGGATTTCAAAACTTAAAGAGGATAATCTTGAAGATATTATGCCATGCATTTGCTGTCACAATGGGTGTTTCCCTATGGCACATTATAAAGGTGTCGCTTGCGATGCGACTATGGAAGATTCTGCTCATATGGCTCGTTGTGCGCTGAACCCTCAGACTATGGATGGTGGCAAATATGATTTTGATATGGCAAAAAAAGTAAAGGATGTTGCAGTTATCGGTGGAGGCATTGGCGGAATGGAGGTCGCAAGAGTTGCAACTTTGCGAGGACATAAAGTGACAATCTATGAGAAAACCGACAAACTTGGCGGAGTGTTTATCCCAGCATCGGCCCCAAGTTTCAAAGAAAAAGATAAACAACTTATCGCTTGGTATAGAAATCAAATGAAAAAACTGAATATTGAAATTAAATTTAACACCGAAGTCACTGAATTGACCAAAATTAACGCAGATGAATTTATTATTGCGACAGGGTCAAAGGCAAGAAAACTTAGGATGCAAAATGCCGAGAGATGTCTTGATGCCATTGACTATTTAAATGGAGAACCAGTTGGAGAAAATGTTATGATTGTTGGTGGCGGACTTACAGGTTGCGAAATTGCTTATGACTTAATTTTAAAGGGCAAAAAACCTGTGATTGTTGAAGTAAAAAATGACCTTATGGCAGTTGGGGGATTGTGTCTGGCAAATTCCTCATATCTCAGAGATTATTTTAATTATAAAAAAACTCCTGTGTACCTTGAAAGCAAATTGACGAAAATTGATGACAAATTTGTTGAAATCGAAACTGCCACTGGCGAAACTCAAAAACTGAGAGCAGACAATATTATCACCTGCATCGGCTACAACCCTGCCCCACTTTGCGAAGAATCTAGCAACATTCACATTGTTGGCGACGCAAAACAAGTTGGAAACCTAAGAACAGTCATTTGGCGCGCATGGGATATCGCCACAAAGTTATAACAATGGTTGCTAAAAGTTAATTATCCCCTCTAGCTTTTATCAAATTTTTAACAAACTTCAAAAATGTTTAATAAAACACATCCCCCCTGTCACTATTTTGACAAGGGGGATAATTTTTTAATATAAAAGATTCAATTCTTTGGCATTCTTCCACAAGACATCATGATTTATTCTATTCCCACTTCAGCGGAAACAAATTGCTCAATGCTATCCAAAAGCGGATAAAGTCCTTTTCTTTCTTGACTTGAGGTCACAACAACATCTGCTTTACAAATACCTAACCTACTGCAAATCATCATAACTTGATTGTTAACTTGCGAACGCGAAAGCGTATCAATTTTTGTCACCACAATTTTCACATTCAGTCTATTGTAAACCAAAAATTTCAGCATCTGCTCATCTTGTTCAGTTGGAGTCCGTCTTATGTCAAGCAAAAGATACACACATTTAAGATTTTTTGAGGTTTTAAGATATTCTTCCAAAAAATCGCCCCAATTAGTTTTTTCCTTTTTGCTGACCTGTGCATAACCATACCCTGGCAAGTCAACCAACAGAAACTGTTTGTTAATTAGAAAATAATTTATAAGTTTTGTTTTACCTGGAGTTGCAGAAGTTTTTGCTAAACGTTTGCGGTTTGTTATAAAATTGATAATTGAACTCTTGCCAACATTACTTCGGCCAACAAACGCAACTTCTGGATAATTGCTTTTCAAAAAATTATTATCCGCAACGCTTTTTACAAATTCCGCAGAAACAATCTTCATAAATTTTTCTCCTTTAGTTTAATTTTTGCATAGAACTATGTGTTTTAGCACAAAAAACATCTATTTTTTGCAGTAAAAGCCACCATAAATTATGCACTTTCTTCTTTTTTGCCTTCAACAGTCTTACGAATATATTCTGGGTCAGCCCCTTTCGAAATAAAATTTTCTCCAATCACAATGCTATCAATAGACTTGTCTCCTGGAGCGGTGTACATAAGTGTCAGCATACTTTCCTCCAAAATTGTCCTAAGTCCACGAGCCCCAGTTTTAAGTTTCATCGCTTTTTTTGCAACTGCCTTCACTGCTTCATCTTTGAAAATTAGGTTTATCCCATCCATATCAAACATTTTTTTGTATTGTTTTGTAATGGAGTTCTTTGGTTGTGTCATAATCTGCACCAAAGCATCCTCAGACAAATCATGCAAAGCAACAGTAATTGGCAGTCTTCCCACAAATTCTGGAATTAACCCAAATTTGTTCAAATCTTGAGGTTGAATTTGTTTAATAAGGTTGTAAACTTCCTCCTCTTTTGTTCCATCAACAACATTTGCGCCAAACCCCAGCGATGCAGTGGACAAACGTTTTTCCACAATTTTGTCAATGCCAACAAATGCTCCTCCACAAATAAACAAAATGTTTGTTGTGTCAATGGCAATGGTTTCTTGCTGTGGATGTTTTCTTCCCCCTTGAGGTGGAACATTTGCGACTGTGCTTTCCAAAATCTTTAACAAAGCTTGTTGAACACCCTCGCCAGAAACATCTCTTGTTATGCTCCTATTTTCACTTTTCCTTGCAATCTTATCAATCTCGTCAATATAAACAATTCCACGTTCGGCTCTAGAGATGTCATAATCCGCATTTTGAATGAGTTTGAGCAAAATATTCTCAACGTCATCACCAACATAACCGGCCTCGGTGAGTGTTGTGGCGTCACAACTTGCAAAAGGAACTTTCAAAATTTTTGCCAAAGTTTTTGCAAGCAAAGTTTTGCCACAACCAGTTGGTCCAATCAAAAGCACGTTACTTTTTTCAAGCTCAATTGGTTGTTTTTCGCTTTTATTGTTTTTAATTTCACTATTATAGTTTATTCTTTTGTAATGATTGTAAACCGCCACCGAAAGCACCATTTTCGCTTCATCTTGTCCCACAATAAAATCATCAAGTTTATCTTTTATCTCGTGAGGAAGTGGCAAATCAATTTTCGGTTGTGATGGTTCAAGTTTTTCATCTTTTATAATTTCTTTGCATACATCAATACATTCATCACAAATAAAGCAATCACCACCAGGGCTTGCAATAAGCCTTTTTGTTTCCGCTTGGCTTTTGCCACAAAACGAACAAATCAAATCTTTTTTCATAAATTTCTCCTTTTCAGTCACAATAAATCGTCTTTCGTTCGTTCATCAATCTTTTTTCTTGCTATCGTTTGATTTTTTCCTAGTTACAAAGATGTCATCAATCAAACCATATTTCTTTGCTTGTTCAGCGGACATATAGTAATCTCTATCTGTATCTTTTTGGATTTTTTTCAAGTCTTGCCCAGTTGATTCACTAAGAATTTTATTTATTTTTTCCTTAATATTTTGCATATGACGTGCTTGAATTTCAATGTCACTTGCTTGCCCCTGTGTGCCACCAAGTGGTTGGTGAATCATAATCTCACTATTTGGCAAAGCATATCTCTTCCCTTTTGTCCCACTTGTAAGAAGAAAAGCCCCCATGCTTGCAGCAAGTCCAATGCAAATGGTAACAACGTCACACTTGATATATTTTATTGTGTCATAAATTGCAAGCCCTGCACTGACACTTCCGCCTGGGCTGTTGATATAAAGATAAATGTCTTTTTCTGGATTTTTCCCTTCAAGATAAATTAGTTGAGCTACAACAATGTTTGCTGTAGTATCAGTTATCTCCCCTGTCAAGAAAATAATTCTATCCTCAAGAAGTCTTGAATAAATATCGTAACTTCTTTCTCCTGTGCTTGTTTGGTCCACAACCATTGGAATAAGTGCACTCATAAAAAATCTCCTTTAATTACAAATTGTTGTTATCTTTAAGGAATTTCATAAGTTTGTTCAAAAGCAAACTGTTTGCCATATAGTTATATTGGTCTGCTCCAAATGTTTTTTGAATTTCCTCAATTGTTTTTGGCTTATCTTTTGAGCCTTCGTTAAATTTATCTGCAATTTCTTGTTCTGAAACATCAATATTCTCTTTGTCCATAATTGCGGTAAGAACAAGTCGTGTCTTAACAGTTTTCTTCGCGTCCTCAATTCTAGATTTTCTCAAATCGTCAAGCGTTGTACCAGTGTATGAAAGATATCCATCAAGACTAAGCCCTTGATAGGACAATCTTCTTTCAAATTCTTTTATAAAATCTTCAACTTGATTGTCAATCATAACTTGAGGGATTTCAACTTTTGCATTATCGCAAATTTTGTCAATAAGTCTTGATTCCATCTCATTTTGTTCTTGCTTTGTTTTTCTATCAAGAATCTTTTTCTTCAAGTCATCTTTAAGTTCTTTGAGCGTTGAAAATTCACTTACTTCATCTGCGAACTTGTCATCAAGTTCAGGATATTGTTTTTCCTTAACATCTTTGACAGTCACTGCAAAAACAGCTGGTTTATTTTTCAAATCTTTCACATGATAATTTGCTGGGAAAGTGACCTTTACATCTTTTTTGTCACCTTTTTTAAGGCCAACAAGTTGGTCCTCGAAATTATCAATAAAACTCTTTGAGCCAATTTCAAGGTCAAAATCTTCTGCAGAGCCTCCATCAAATTTCTTGCCATCAACCATTCCAACAAAATCAATGGTTGCTGTATCTCCGTTCTTAATCTCCCTTTCCACAGGCACATATTTTACACGAGATTCTTTCATGTGTTCAAGTTCGTGGTTTACTTCTGCAGCACTAACTTTAATCTCTTTCTTTTCAATTGTCAAACCTTTGTAATCCCCAAGAGTGACCTCAGGTTCTTGTGTAATTCTAAGCACAAGTTCAAGTCCATTTTCATCAATTTTGCTAATGTTTACATCAGGCGAGGAAACAGGTTTAATCCCCTTTTCTTTTGAAAGCATTTCAAAGTAATATCTATAAAAACAATCATCAATAGCATCATCATAAAAAACTGTATCGCCATAAGTTTTTTCAATAACCTTTCTTGGTGTGTGTCCTTTTCTAAACCCTTGAACAGTATATTTTCCTTTGCCATTTTCATAGGCACGTTCAAGAGCCTCATCCCATTCTTCTTTTGAGATATTAAGTTTAACCTCAATTCTCTTATCTTCTAATGTTTTCTTTTCGTATTTCATATTCTTCTCCTATTAATTCTTAAATAATTACGTGTTTTGTCCTTTTCAAAACATTTCGGGTGATATTATAACAAATATTTTGTAAAAACACAATAATAAATTGCCCAAATTGTTGCAAATATTCAAATTGTTTCAAAATTATCACACAAAGGACAAAATAATCTCATAAATAGCAATGATACAAAGCCCAACTCCCACCATCAAAAACAAAATTGCCGGAAGATAAAGCCCCAATGACTTTATAGAATTTTTCGCATCAATTTTGTTTGCCGGCTCTTTGCCAACATAATACACATCTTCATCATAATCGGTATCAGTAACATCAATATACAAATCTTTTGTCGCATTAGATGTAGAATTTTTGTAACGTTTCCAAAATCTCACCCCAAAATCAGCCATCACAGCCCCAAAAACAAGCAACCCGATATATGCAACAATTGGTGAAACAACCCCAATGACAAGCAACAAAACTGCCACAACAAAAAGCAATATTTCCAGCCAATAATTTTTAAAAATTTCGCCTATTTTTTCTTTAATGTTCATCATTTTACCTCAATTTGAACAAAAATGTTCGCAAAAATGAAATTTTAGCATTATATCTTTGTTTTTTTCAAGATTTTATCAAACTTTTGTTAATTTTTTTGCAATTTTGCCACAAAAACAATCCGTTTTTGAAAATTATAAATGCAAAGCTCAAGTCCTACAAAATTGCAAAAATAATAATCACCAAAACTGCAACAACAAATGCTAGCATATACGAACCATTTCTTTTTGACGAAGCATAGATCCCCGCACACGAGCATGTTACAACAAGCCCTGTCCAAAATGCAACTTGATTGCAGATATTTGCAAGGGTTCCACCCCAACCAAAAACTTTTAAGTCAAAAAATCTTAAAAGCATCGCAACAGCAACCAATATCACCGAGCAATATGCCAAAATATTCACAACTCTTTTTGAATTCATTTTCCACTCCTTTTGCACAAACTTATATTATAATTTTACCATTGCAATTTTGCTATGTCAAACAACAGTGTCATTTATTGCAAAAAAATTTTAAAACATTAAAAAATTCGCTAATTTTCTTCATTTTTCAGCCCTTTTTCGACGAGAAAATTTTTAAAATAAGCAGGAAGTGGAGCAAAAAATTCCATTCTATTCCCCGTTCTTGGATGAGTCAAAACCAATCTTTCCGCATGCAAAAGTTGTCCTGAAAGCCCAAATTTCTCATCTTTTTTGCCATACAATTTGTCACCAACAACAGGATGCCCCAAATGTTTTGCGTGAACTCTAATTTGATGAGTTCTACCTGTTTTAAGTTCAAACTTTACAAGCGAGAACCCTCTATTTTCATCAACAACATTGTAATGTGTTTCTGCATATCTCCCCTGTCCATGTGGCACAACAAAAATCATCTCGTGATGGTCCTTTCCTCGTGCAAGGTCGGTCTTTATAACCCCATTTTTGTTTTGAAAAATGCCATAGCACACCGCTTTATAAATTCTATGACAAGTCTTTTCTTGAATTTGCTTTTGAAGATTGCTGTGACAAAAATCATTTTTTGCGACCACCAAAAGTCCAGAAGTGTCCTTGTCAATTCTATGAACAATTCCCGGACGGATTTTGCCATTTATGCCACTAAGATTTTTTGTGTGGAACATAAGAGCGTTAACTAATGTTCCCGTCTTCAATTTCCCTGCTGGATGAACAACCATTCCTTGTTGTTTGTTCACAACCACAATGTCATCATCTTCATAAACAATGTCAAGCGGAATATTTTCAGGCAAAATATCCGCCACCTCAGGCTCTGGAAGTGCAATTTTCACTCTATCTGTCGCACACAATTTGTAACCAGCTTTAACATTTTTGTCATTTACAAAAACTTTGGCTTGGTCTATCAAATTTTTGATAAGACTTCTAGAAATATCTGTCAATTTTTCGGTCAAAAATACATCAAGACGCTTGTTTTTGTCGTTTTCTGGCACATCAAAACATTGAATATTACTTTCGCCCTCAAAATCATCCATTTGCTCGTCAAAAATATTGTTAAATCCGCTTTTTTCTTGCGATAACGTTTTATTTTTCTTATAAGCGACTTTGACAACTTCTTCATGGCCCAATTTCTCTATTTCTTTGTTACAATTTTTCATACAACCCTCAAATTCAGTTTTCCTCTTCATCTTTATGTATAAATAAAATATAAATTAAAAGCAACCCCATGCCGACACACAAAAAACTATCTGCGACATTGAAAGTTGGGAAATTTGGTGCAAATTCAAAATACAAAAAATCTCTAACTCCACCTAGAAAAATTCTATCAATGAAGTTTCCGCACGCGCCACCCACAACAAATGACATAGAAACAAGATATAACGGATGTGTTATATTAAATTTTCTATCCACAGCAGCAACAATGATAAAAAACACAATGGTCACTACAATGAGAACCCACAAATGTTCATTCAAAAACCCCCACGCACCACCTGTGTTTAGCCCTTGCACCTTCCTTATTCCAATCAGCCCAGGGAGAATCTCCATATCTTTTCCAAAAAAAGCGATTTTGCAAACAATGTCTGCCACCACAACGCCAAGGATTATGCCGAATTTTATGAAAAAGTTTTTCCATTTGGAATTTATAATTTTACTCATAAAAATATTATACTATAACTCTTAAATATTTCAAAACAAAAAAAGCACCCTGCAATGCAAAGCACTTTTCCTAGTTTACATATCCTATTTTGTTTGTGTCATAATATTTATCCCCTCAGGAGCAAGCAAAAACAAATCACCTTGAAGCCTTTTTATGCTACCTTTAAGAGCATAGACAGCTCCGCTTAAAAATTGCAAAATTTTCTCTGAATCTTGAGGTTTAAGTTGCCCAAGGTTCACAATGCATGCTTCTTTTCGTCTTAAACATTCCACAAGAATTCTTATGTCGTTGTTGTCTTTTGGTGTGTAAATGATAAGATTTTTGCCACCAACACCGCTTAAATCTGGAATTTGTGAAGAAATATTTGAACTTTTGCTGTCAAATTCGCTTACGACAAAAGAATTGGCAAGTCCATTGTCAAAATTGCTATATTTTTCAGTTGAAGATTGCTCTTTTTGTTGTTTTTTATTTTCTGGCACTTCTTCTTTGCCTGAAAAGCCCATTCCCTTAAAAATAGAATTAAAAAGCCCCATAATTTTCTCCTTTGGATTATTATATTCTACAAATATCTTTCACAACTTGTCAAACGTTTTGAGTGCCAAAATTTCCCATATCAGTCAAGTTTTAACCCACCAACAAACTCTCTTATAAGGCTATTTTCTGGCAAAATTTTTGGATCAAGTGTTGAACAATATTTAAATTTTTCCAAATAAACTGCAATTTGTCCGATGTGCCCCAAATTTTGAAATTTATCCAGCAAAATCTGTTTATACAAAAGGGGTTCATATGCATGAAGAGTATTCAAAAGATAATCGGCTGATTTTTTGAATGGTGTTATATTTTTGTCCTCGCCACGACAAACTTCTTCCCACATTTCAATGGTATCCTCAATTGGGCACTCTCTTTCCCTTTCATCTCTAGCAATTCGCCTTAAAAGTCTTAGTTGTCGTGGATACAAAATAGTCTTTTCCCCGCAAACAAAATTTTCATCACAACAAAGGTAAATTCTTAAAATTTTGTCAACTTCAAGCCCCTCAACAATTTTTGGATTTAATGCATGAAGTCCTTCCATAATTATAATTTCGTGCTCTTTTAACTCGCAATCAAGCCACTCTTTTTTTCTTTTGTGTGTGACAAAATCAAACTGTGGAGTTTTGGTTTTCCCTGTTTGCAAAATTTCGTTGAAACACCTTCTAACAGTGTCCACATCAAGTGCGCAAATGCTCTCGATGTCAGGCTTGCCGTCCTCTCTTAAAGGCAAGGTGTCCATATCCAAAAAAAATTGATCCATATTAAGTGTATGCGAGCCAATGCCAAGTTTTTTAAGTTCCTCTTTAAGTCTGAAACTTGATGTGGTTTTGCCCGCTGAAGATGGTCCTGCAATCAAAACAATTCTCTGCCCACGCACAGAAATCTCATTCGCAATTTCCATTAGTTGGCTGGAATATTTTTTTTCAGCTTCCTCCACCAATTTATATGGGTTCTCGTCTGCAAGTTTGTTTATTTTTTCAATGTCAATCTTATTTTTATTCAAAATGTTTTCCTCCAATATGTTTTATGACATAACCCCACAAAATAGTTATAAAACATATTTTTTAACTTTCAAAGTACAACTTTTGAGCACATGCTTTAAGGCCATCGCAATCTTGTGCCTTCGCGCAGGTTAAAAGATTTTTTGTAAGCCCTTCTGGAAGGCTGTCAATGTCAATTTTAATTTTCTTTATAAGTGAGCAAAATTCACCCAACGAACGGTCAACAATAAGTAACGTTGACAGCACAAAATCGTCTTTTTCAAAGAAATTTTTGAAATAATACACCCATTTTTCACTTGTCAAATTATCAAAAATTGTTTGAGCATAGGTGCAAGAAGATGAATTCACCCCATCCAAACTGCCAAGATATCCAACAAGGCTTGGTGTGATGATGCTTCGCAAAAAGAAATTTGGGAAAAATGTAATGTTGCTCAATTCACCCAATGGTGCAGATTCGTTTTTACAATTATAATCATAATGAAGCGACAAAAATAGTTGGCAATTTTTTAAAATTGTTGTTACCACTGAAATATCGGTTGAAAAATCTTGCAATTTTATTTTCCCTTGCAAATTGTCAAAGGTTCTTACAACAATAGAATTTTCTGGCAAAGTTTTTAGATAATATGCGTAAAATTTTTTGTCGTTTAATGTTGCACTATCCCAAATAAAAGGGAGCAAATTTTCTGCATTTTTGCAAAGAATTTTGCTACATTTTGCATCATCTGGGTTTGCGGTTTTTAAAAGATAAAATAAAATTTTTATAATAAGTTTTTTCTTTCTATCCCCTGCTTCAACAATGTCCGCATAAGTTTCAGAATAAGGCTCAATTTCCACTTCTTTAAGAGTATTAAGCAAATTTACAATGCTTTCTGTGAAAGATGAAAAATCTTTGAGCAAAATGGCATCAAAAAGTGAAATTATTATGTATTTTGCCTTTTCTTTTTCCAATTCTTCAATTGTTTTATTTTCAGACTTTAGGCATTGAATTGTTTGCATAATTTCAATAATTTTCAGTTTTTCTTCCCTTGTAATAAGTCCAAAATCACATGCCAACCTTAAGATATAGATATCAAAGAAATTTGAGATGTAAATTTTGTCTATCCAATGAGTTATTCCAACAACAAGTTCTTCCCCACACGAAAACACTGCATCACGGAGATATTTTATGGCCTTGTCAAAGACATATTCCACGACATAATTATTCATACCAGATGCAAAAGATGTTGTAACAAATTCTTTGTCCTCAGACGACAACGCACTGGGCGAATTTGCCACGATTTCTTCAAAAGACTTGTCGGAAATGTTGCACTTTTTCTTGGCATCATTCCACATAATTTTCATTTTTTAACCTCCTCGTAGAAGATTTCTCCTTCTTGTGAATGGAAATATACCCCTACGATTTTTCTCGTTCCCGAATTTATAATTGCATATGCAGCCCTCTTTCTCGCCCCGCCTGTAATGGCCTTTTTGGTAAACTTGTCTGGCTTTATAAAAACATTATAAGCCCTAATTCTACCCATATTATCCACGATTGTTATGCCATCATAGTTTAGCATGGAAATAAACAATTCCGCTATGTTTGTAAGTTTTGCCTCGGAATAACTTTTGCTCATAAGAAAACTTTTTGAGAATTCAATTGGCTCCTCCAGCCAAATGCCGTCTGCAAAAAAGCCCTTGTCCTTGTAGTCCTTGTCCACCACCACGCAAATTGCTCCATGAATGGCGTTTATAGCCCTGCGAAGTATGTTTTCATACATAATTTTTATTTCATTAAGTTTTGTTTTGGTGGTTTTTAGTTTTGAAAAAGTTGAATTTACAAAACATTTTATAACACTTTCACGATTTAAAAAGTTGCTGTTATTTATGGAAAAATTGATAATGATATCCCCGCCCTTTGCTCCACGAAGTGAAATTGCATAAGAACTTAATGTTTCAAGCATAATCAAATTTAATTTTTCATTTGCGGTTATTTGCGGAGTTTCAAACAAAAGTTGAGAAAGCGATTTCTCTTTTATGCTACTCATAACTTTGCAAATGCCATAAATATACTTGTTGTCTTTAATTTCAACATACGCACACCAATCATTTGGACAAAAAACCACTGTCGCTTTCATTCTAGAGTTGAACATAGACTCGTCATCATCACAAAACAGTTGCACTTTGTAGAAATTTGGAACATTTTTGCACAAAATGTCAATGTTATTGAGGAATAACATGCTTGGTTTTATCCTCTGTCCTTCTTCCTCATAACTGCAAAATTTATAAAAATTTGAAATTATGTTTGTGATAAGTTTTTCAGGCATAGAAGGATATTCTTTTGCAATAAACCTCAAAACGGTGTCCTTTGCTTCAGTGAAATATAAATTATCTGCCATAATTTTGCTCCTTTCCAGAGTTTTTTGGTTTTTTATGCCCACCAAAGAGTTTCTCGGTGGAATTTAGCAGAGTTGCCAATGGGAAGAATCGCATCACGAAATTTAAAACCTTATATTTTGCACCAACAATGTAATATGGTTTCGTTTTTTTCTTGTCACAAATTTTAACGATTGCTTTTGCCACGCAATCAGGCTTCATCCGCTTGTCCTCTCGGCCATCAATGCCCTGTGTAGCATTCTTTATTCTATCACCATAGCGTTCATTTGTTTCAAAATTTTTCACTCTATTTTTGGTAAAATTGGTTTTCACATCACCTGGACACACCGCAACAACGTCAATTCCAAGAGGTTTGCACTCCATTCGCATGCAATTTGAAAGCATAGAAACTGCCGATTTGCTTGAGCAATAGTATCCTCTATATGGAAGCGGAAACAATGCACACGCACTGCTTATATTAACAATTTTGCCTCCACTTGACATATATTTTAGCCCATATTTATAGCAATAAATTGTTCCAAATAAATTTACATCATACAAATTTTTTATTTGCTCACTGTTTATAAGTTCAAGTGCACCAGAAATTCCAAAGCCAGCATTGTTTATCAAAATGTCAATCTTCCCAAACTTTTTTCCAATTTCTTCAAACACAGTTTTAACATTTTCTTCATTTGAAACATCACATGCATAGAAATTTTTGCTTTTCCCATCATCGTGTCTTGCAAGCGAGCACACAGTGTCACCCCTTTGCTCAAAAAGTTCTCTTGTTGTCTTGCCAATTCCACTGGTTGCGCCTGTAATAACAATTATTTTCCCCATTTTGCACCCCAAGTAAATAATTACAATACAATAATAACAAAAAAAGGCATAAAAACAAAATGTTTCCACCATTTTTTCGTTATTTTTCGTTTAAAGAAGCAAAAAGTGTGACATTTTGCTCAGAAATTTTGAACATTGCCTTTTTTAAAGTTGAAGTTTTGATATTTGAATCGTTTTTAGTCAAGATTGCATTGTTTATTGTGCTTGTTGTGAATTTTAACATCTTAAAAATTGAATTTTGGTCATTTTTTGACAAATTTGTTTTTATTTTTGCAAAATTTTCCTCAAAATCCCTCGATTTTTGATATAATTCCGCCAAATTTGCATTAAGTGTGCCAAGTGGCAACTCTCCACCGTCATATTGCAATATTAAGTCGTAAAGTGCAAGCACAATTTCTCGTGGGAAACGCAAAATTTGTTCAATTTTCTTCTTATTTTTGCCCTTGTATGAAAAATTCAGTTCAGGAATTTTGAAATTGACAATTCTCGCATTATTCCCTTCGGCGCAAAGGTTATTTCTTACCTCTTGAGCCTCAATTAGCGTTGGATAACACGCACAAATAACGAAAAATTCACCATCTTGATACACTTCCCCCATTCCACCTTGTTTTTCAACACTTTCAGAAGCAATTTTTGCATCAAATTCCGTTTCAAAGTCACAAATCGACACGCAATAAAGTGTATTTGCAGGGATTTCTAACTTTGAGCTTACCAAAAGGCTCCCTTCGTGAGTTATTATGCTTGACACAAAGTCAGATGCCACAAAACACACAAGGCAAAACAAAATTGCGACAAAAATGGTTAACAATATGCCAAGGATTGACTTATTTTTGACTGAAAATAACGATTTCGAAAAATTTTTCCGTTTTTTAAAAATTTTTTTTGAAAAATATGTCACTAAAACTTGAAACCACCTTTTTTGCATTGTAAAATAGAATTGTAATGCTTAATTTTCTGCAAACAAACGGCCACAAGACATGTATTTGTTTTGTGGTTTTTGGCATGTTTTATTTGTATGATTTTGAGCATATTTATATGAAAAAAGGAGATAAATAAATGATTTATGAACCGCTTTTTGATAGGGTTTTGGCACAAAGTCTTGACTCTGAAGAGACAACTTCAAGCGGAATTGTTCTTGGAAAAACAAGTGAACAAGGAGCAATTAAAGCTTGCATTGTGTCAACTGGGCATGGAACGTTTGAAAATGGAATTTTTGTGCCAATGTGTGTGCAGAAAGGAGATGTCGTGTTGTTTGAAGAACAATATGCAGTTGAAATTTATGTTAAAGGTCAAAAATATTATCTAGTAAAACAAACAGATATTTTGGCAAAAGAAAAAGGAGAAAATTGATATGAAAAAATGTATTGAAGGTGAAAAAGCGAGAGAAAAATTGCTTGCGGGAGTTAATAAAATTGCAAATGTAGTGAAATCTACACTAGGTCCGAAAGGAAGAAATGTTGTTTTGGATAGAAAGTTTGCAACCCCGCTTATTACTAATGATGGGGTGAGTATTGCAAAAGAATTTGAGGTGGAAGATACATACGAAAATATGGGGGTAAAACTTGTGAAGGAGGTTTGTCAAAAAACAAATGATATTGCTGGGGACGGGACAACGACGGCAATCGTTTTGGCACAAAAAATGTTTTCTGAAGGGCTAAAATGTGCCATAAACATAAGCCCTGTGACAATCAACAAAATCTTGACGTCCGCCTGCGAAGAAGTAACCCAATGCATAAAGTCGGCGGCAAAAAATATTTCAAACAGCCAAGACATTGAAAGTCTGGCCGTTGTTTCATCTCAAAATGCATACATAGGAAAACTTATTGCCGAGGCATACAAAACCATTGGGGAAAATGGGAGAATATCTTTGCAAGACTCAAAAACGGATAAAACCGAACTTAAAATTCAAGACGGATTTGTGTTGAAAAGTGGATATATTTCTCCATATTTTTGCACCAATATGGGAAAAGGCGTTGCGGAATTTGAAGATTGTTTGCTTCTTATTACAAATAGAAAAATAAACACTTTTCAAGAGATTTTGCCAATTTTTGAGCAACTTGTCAAAATTTCAAAACCGCTTATAATAATTTGTGACGACATTGAGCCAGAGGCACTTTCTACTATTGTTGTGAATAAAATGCGTGGCGCTTTTTCGTGTGTTGTAATTAAGGCCCCTTATTATGGTGATAGAAAGTTGGCTGTTTTGCAAGACCTTGCTTGTGCTGTTGGGGGTGAAGTTTTAAGCGAAACAAGTGACAAAACCTTTGCGGATATTGACGTAAATTCCCTTTGCGAACTAAAACACACCAATATTACGAAAGATTCTGCAATTTTTATTGCTAACGACCATGACAGTGCGAAATGTAGAGAAAGAATCATAAATATTCAACACCAAATGGAAGTGAGCAACAATAGTTTTGATAAAGATCTTTTAAATGAGAGGTTATGCAATCTGCTTGGTGGAGTTGCAACAATTTTTGTGGGAGCAAATACCGAAATTGAACAAAGAGAATTGAAGTTGCGAATTGAAGATGCCATAAATGCAACCGCTGCGGGAATTGCAGAAGGGATTGTTGCTGGTGGGGGTGTCACTTTGCTAAAAATTGCCGAAAAATTGAAAAAGTCCGCAAAGCAAATGAAAAATGAAGAGAAAATTTGCTATAACGCATTTTGCGAGGCGCTGAAAGAACCATTTAAACAAATCGTGCAAAATGCTGGCAAAAATGTTGATGAAATTGAAAAAATTGTGATGAACAACAAAAGTATGAGCTTTGGATATGATGCAATGAACGACAAATATTGCGATTTGCTTGCGAGTGGAATTGTTGACCCCGCAAAAGTAACTATTCAAGCATTACAAAATGCTACTAGTGTTGTGAAAACTATGTTGACAACTCAAGCATTGTTATGCGATGAAGATTAGTCAAAAAAAGGATATTATCGTAAAAGATAATATCCTTTTTGGGTTTTCATAAATATTTTAAGATTTTTATTAGCACTTTACATATTTATTAACATCTTAAAATTTTTAAAGATATTTGCTTACGTCAAAGTCGTTCCAAGGTTTTTGGTCTGCTGGTGGAATGACTTTGAAAGTGAGTCTGTTTTTGCTTACTGGATGGTCAAATTTTAATATTGTTGACCACAATGCAAGATTTCCCTTTGGTGCATTTTTGCCATATTTTTGGTCGTTGCACACTGGGCAACCTATGGTTGCAAATTGCACTCTTATTTGGTGGCTTCTGCCTGTTAGAAGGTGGATTTTCACAAGCGAACGGCCGTTTTTTGTTTCCAAAACTTGATAGTCAAGCACGGCCTCTTTTGCACCATCTTCATATCTCGTGCAAACTTTGACGATATTGTTTTTTTCGTCTTTTTTAAGATAATTTATCAATCTTGATTGCTTGAGCCTTGGTTCTCCCTCCACCACTGCAAAATAAGTTTTCTCAGTGGAGTGAAGTTTAAATTGCTCACAAAGTCGTTCAGCACTTTTTGATGTTTTTGCAAAAACCATAACCCCGCCTGTAGGTCTATCTAGTCTATGCACAAGCCCAAGGTAAGCCTTGCCCGGTTTGTTATGTTCTTTTATCAAAAAGTCTTTTAGCATGGTCAAAAAGTCGTTATCTTCGCTACTATCCTGTTGAACGGGCAAATTTTGCGGTTTGACTGCAACCAAAATTTGATTATCTTCAAAAATTACATCACACATATTTTCTTCCTTTTCCCCACCAAAATGGAGTTAAAATTTTGTATTCTAAAATTATTTTGCAACTTTAAGTTTTAATATCACTTTTTCATCTGCGACATCAACTTCCCTTTCAATGTCTGGAGCGACAATGCCTTTGTTAAATGATGTTGCAAGCACTTCTTGGGCAATTTTGTCACCATAAGTCTTTACAACTAGATTTATAAAAGGAGATGTTGAAGCCACGTCCATTTCAATTCTATCCGAAATGTTGAACTCTGCTTCTTTTCTTAAGACTTGGGCGCTGCGGACAAGTTCTCTATATGCGCCTTCAAGCATAAGTGAATTGTCAAGAGTAGTATCAAGAACAATTGTCACCCCACCCTCTGTTGAAATGACAAATTCCTCTTTTGCTTTGAAATTAAGAATAAACAAATTTGCATCAAGATCACCAAAAGTTTCGAGGTGCAACTTTCCTGCCTTGTATTCTCCAACAAGTTTTGACATCTGTTCGTCTGTTGCATTTTGAAGAAGCAATTTTACTGCTTGGACATTGCCCTTAAGCACTGCCCCTGCGGTTTTGAAATTGACTGTTAAATATGGGATATTAAATTTATCCGTATTTTTTTCAAATTCAATATTTTTTACATTTATTTCATCTTTAATTACATTTTCAAACGTTTTGACCGCATGTTCAATTTTGTCATCTGCAAGGACAAAAAGTGTTCTTAGAGGTTGTTTAATTTTGATTGCTTTTTCGTTTCTAAGTCTTAAAGCATTGGCAATAACATTTCTTGCGACTTCCGCTTCTTCCAAAATTTTCTCATTTTCAAGTCCCGAAATTTCTTGTGGGAAACCGCCAAGCATAATGCTTTCTGGGGAGTCAGTTTCCGTTGTGCGAACCATTTTTTGCCAAATATATTCAGTCATAAATGGAACGACAGGGGTTATGATTTGTGTCATTGTTTTTATTGCATAATACAAGCAGTAATATGCTGTGAGTTGGTCGTCTTTGTCATCACTTTTCCAAAATCTGCGTCTATTTACTCTAATGTAAAAATTTGTGAGTTCATCAACAAGTTCTTCAAAGTCTTTTACCACAAGATAACTTTTGTCATCAGCATAATTTTTCTTGCTTGTTTTTACAAAATTATTAATTTTTGTAAGAAGCCACCTGTCTGTTGGGCAAAGAGTTGCGACATTCAATTTGAAATCCTTGAAATTTGGTTTGTCAATTGAAGCATAGGTGTTATAGAACACATAGGCGTTCCAAAAGTTCATAAGTTTTCGCCTTGCCTCGTCTGTGAGAGAATAACCAAAACGCATATCATTTGTTGGGTTTGCTCCGCCATAAAGATAGCGAATTGTATCTGCTCCAACTTGGTCTGCCACCTTGTCACATTCCAACGAATTACCCCCACTTTTGTGGAATTCGTTGCCATTTTCATCTTTTACATATTGATAAGTAACAATTTTTTCATATGGGGCACGACCTGTAAGGACAACACTCATAACAAGCATTGAATAGAACCAAAGTTTCAACTGTTCAACCATTTCACAAACGTATTCACTTGGGAAATTATTTTTGAAAAATTCTGGGTCTTTAAGATATTTTTTTGTACTAAAAGGAGTGATGCCTGCATCAAGCCAACAATCCCCAACCTCAGTGGTTCGAGAAACTGTTTCACCACAAGCGGTGCATTTGATTTTTATATTATCAATCCAAGGTCTGTGCAAATTTGGAATAGTTGCGATGTCCTCTGGGTTTATAGCCAAATCTTTAAGCTCTTCAAGGCTACCCACAACGTGAACTTTGCCACATTTTGGACAAACATAAAATGGGAGTGGAAGCCCATAAAATCTACTTCTAGAAATATTCCAATCGCCCATATTTCTAAGCCAATCGGCCATACGTTTTTTGCCATATTCTGGTTGAAATTTTACGTCGTCAATAGCAGACAAAAGTTGTGGGCGGAGTTTGTCCATAGAGATATACCAGGTGGAAATAAGTTTGTAGACGAGGTCGGTCTTGCATCTCCAACAATAAGGATAACTGTGGGTGTATTTGTGAGCATAAAAAAGTTTGCCATCTTTTTGAAGTCTATCAACTACAAGGTCAACCACATCTGTTGTTTTCTTACCTTTCAAAAAGCCCGTATTCTCAAGCATTACCCCTTGTTCATCAATTGGACAAAGTTCAGGGAGGCCCAACTTCTGTCCCAATTCAAAGTCCTCTGAGCCACAACCTGGTGCTATGTGAACAACACAACTTCCCTCAACTGCATCAACTTCATCCCAAGCAACAACACTGTGAACAAAATTTTGTTCAGGAAGCTCTGGGAAACAAGTTTCATAGTGAAGTCCAACAAGTTTTTCACCTTTGAAAGTGTCCAAAATTTTGTAATCTTCCCTAACGGCCTTCAAAGCATCCTTGCCAAGCACAAGACGTTCTCCTGAATTTGTAAGGATAATTTTCACATAATCCAAGTCAGGATTAACCGCAAGAGCAACGTTTGCACTTAAAGTCCAAGGTGTTGTTGTCCATGCCAAAATTTTGAAATCTTCCATCATAACTGGAAATTTTGCAAAAATTGCTGTGTGTGTGACGTCGTGATAACTGCCTGCCATTTCGTGCTCCGAAAGGCTTGTCCCACAACGTGGGCACCATGCGATTGGTCTGTTCTTGCGGACAATATATCCCTTTTCTTGACAAACTTTTAAGAAATGCCAAATGGACAAAATATTTTCATCAGAATTTGTAAAATAACTGTTATCCCAATCCATCCATTGTCCCATACGAATTGATTGATTGGTGATTTCATTTGCATAATATTTCACCCTGTCCATACATTTATTGGTGAAATTGTCTATGCCATATTTTACAATTTCAGGTTTGCCCGAAAGCCCCAAATCTTTTTCTGCTTCCACTTCGACCCACATCCCTTGTGCATCAAAGCCATTTTGATATTGGCAATCTTCTCCCAAAAGTGCATGATATTTTATTGTGATATCCTTAAGCGTTCTTCCCCAAATGTGATGAACTCCACATCTATTGTTTGCGGTTATTGGGCCATCGAGAAATCTAAAACGCCTACCATTTTTGTTTTTTGCCACAAGTTTGTGAAAGCAATCATTGTCGTGCCAAAATTTTAGCACATCCTTTTCCATTTGTATAAAATTTGGTTTTGAATCTTCTTTTTCCATTGTTTTTTCCTCTAAATCTAGTAAATTTGTTATAATTTATGCTTTTCCCTTTGTCTCAATCTTAGTCGTTTTTGTGGAAGGTTTTGACTTTTTTGTAGTAACATTCCCTTCGGTTTTTGCTGTTTTCTTTTTTTGTTTTGGACTACTTTTTGTTGACGCTTTTGTTTCACTTACCAAAGTCTTTTTTGCCATCGTTTTCTTTGATTCTTTAGTGATTTCTTGTGATTGTTCTTCATTTTCATCTAGATTGCCTTTTTCATAAGCAATAGACGTCAAACTTCCCGTCTTTTCAACTGTTTTTGTTGAATTCGCTAGGTATTCTGACAATTTTGGCATAGTATATTTTATACCAAGTTTTTGGGCATTGACAGTGGCTGTTAGGTTTTGCAAAAGCCAATCAAATTGCTCTGGTTTTTTAAAATTTTCTCGCAAGAAAATATAAGATTCTCCTTTCGTAAGATAAACATATGCAAAAGTTGTAAAAAAGTCAATGCTGTATATATCAGAATAACTATGTTCGCACTGTGAATACAACGTGCCACCTGCAAGAAAACTGTCAACTGTGAATTTATCGTCATAAAATGAATATTTGTCATAAGTATTTAGTTGGCGAGCATTAGCCCTATTAATTATAGCCATCAAAATAAGCCTACTACACGAGAAGAGTATCCCAAAAATTCCCAAAAATGTGCCAGCGATATATTTTCTTACCATAAAGCAATATGCCGCGACAACAAACAAAATTACCCCAACGATATAATTTATAACATTTAGTCTTCTTTGTGAAGCGGTTACACTGGCAAATTTGTTGAATAATTTTTTTGTGTAAACTGTGAATGTACTTATCATTTCTCCCCCTTAATAGTTTTCTAAAACTTCATTCATATCCAAAATATCTGCAACTGTGACAACACCCAAAGGGCGTTCATTTCTAGTTCCGTTTTCGGTGATGATAATAATTTGCAACCTGCGATTAAGATAAAAATAATTAAGTGCTTGTTCAATAGTCAAATTTCTGCTTGACACCCTAAAGTCACTTGATTCATCTGTTTTGGAAACAATTTCAAGTGCAGTGGTGTTTTTGATAAAATCAAAAAGATTTTCATTTTCAATCAAGCAATGCCCCAAACAATCAAGAAGTTTTGAACCAATAACAACCCCTTGAAGACTATTGCCCTCATAGACTGGGAGGTTTTTGTAACCCGTTTGAGCCATCGTTTGCAAAACTTCTTTAACAGACAGCGTTCCCTGAATTGTCAGGACTTCCTGTTTGCAAACCTTGGCGAGTGCTGTGGGAGGGGTGGCGATTAGTCGTGCAATTTTTTCAAATTCATCAACCACTTCATCGTGAGGCTCTGCAATTACATAATTGGGGTTTGTTTTGTGAACTATGGAATTTCTCAGTCTGCCATAATCAATAAGTTCATCTTCATACTTCCTTACAACGCTATTAAGTGGAACGGCTTTGCGCACCAAATCCGCAAACGTTATGCTACGCTTGAAGCCATAAATTGTTCTTAACGAATGGTCAATTTCATTGTAGGCAGAAATAAAACGTTCTGCATTTGTTCTATCAATATGTTTTTTCGCCATATTTTCTCCAAAAAGTTTTTTACGCATATTGTTTTTGTGCAAAAAGACAATTTTCTATTCCATTTTAGGCACAATTCTAACAATATGTATTATATATAACATATTTTAACAAATTTTCCAACTATTTAACGGGAAATATTTGATTTTCATCAAGATTTGCAACAAAATGTGCAAAAAATGTAAATTAAGCAATTCCGAAGAAATTATATGCAAAAATGCCTTGATTTTTTAAGCGAAATGTGTATAATATCCGTAGGAAGTGCTAGGCGGGGAGCTAGTGGTGCCCTGCATCTACAATCCACTACAGTAGAGCTGAATGCTCATCTGCGGGAAGAACTTGCGCTTCAAGTGGGTTGAGTCTTGGTGATGACGCCAAGGTCTTGTGCAATGGTTAATCATGAACCATGTCAGGGTCTGACGACAGCAGCATTAAGTGAACCTAACTGTGTGCCACAAGGAAACTTTGACCGAGCCATGCTCAATCAGGGCTAAAGTGCGATTCTTTTCAAACTGAGATGCACTTCCACCAAAAAATATATCCCCGCAGGATACTGTGAGGATATTTTTATTTAATTTTTTCAAGATTTTCGCTTGGGGTTCCCTTATCCAATTTATAGAATTTTAGAATAAGAGCATCAACCAAAACTAGCAAAAGAAAGTCTAACACAGTGCCAATGTAAACAAGTGTGCTTTGTTTTGAAGTGAAAATGTAAACCGACCAACACACAAGTCCAATAAACCCAATCAAGACTTGTTTTAGGCTGTAATCATTGCTTGACTTGGTTTTTATAAGTTTTACAAGTTGTGGAATTGTTTGAATGTAACTGCAAATGTAATAAATTGTGCAAAAAAATGCCATTACTCCCCCCTCTTTATGTTAAATTTATACGAAATCAATTGTCCTCTATTTGCCAATCTATTGGCTTTTGTCCAGATTGAATCAAAAATTCATTACACTTTTTAAAATGCCCACAGCCAAAAAAGCCATTGTAGGCAGAAAGTGGACTTGGGTGGGCACAAGTTAGAACATAATGATGTGACAAATCAATATCTTTTACAACATTTCTTGCACCAGCCCCCCAAAGAAGAAAAACAACAGGGGTCTTCTTTTCGGCAATTTTTTTGATAATCTCATGTGTAAATATCTCCCACCCCTTATCTTTGTGACTGAAACTCTTGCCTTTTTCAACTGTCAAAACACTGTTCAAAAGCAAAACCCCTTGTTTTGCCCACTTGGTAAGGTTTCCACTTTTCGGAATCGTGCAACCCAATTCATCCTGCAATTCTTTGTAAATATTTTTCAAACTTGGTGGCAATGCTCCACTCTCCACAGAAAAACATAACCCATGGGCTTGTCCCTCATTGATATATGGGTCTTGCCCTAAAATTACGACTCTGACATCTTCATATTTTGTTTGGTTGAGTGCATTAAAAATCTTTTTGTCCTCGGGATAAATAATCTTTGTTTTATATTCCTCTGCCAAAAAATTTTGTAAGTTCTTAAAATACTCTTTCCCAAATTCATTTTGCAAAAGGTCATACCAATTTTTCTTTATATAAATCATAATTTTACCCTAAATTTCGGTCTTTATTGTGCCGAATTATTTTCTAGACTTGATATACTCAAAAGCTTTTGTCGCAGCAATTGCTCCATCCGAACATGCAGTTATAACTTGCCTTAGAGGAGTGTTCCTTATATCTCCAATGGCAAAAACTCCATCAATATTTGTCTTCATATTGCAATCGGTTTGGATGTATCCTGCCTCGGTAAGTGTAAGTTTATTACAAAATATTTCCGTGTCTGGACCACGCCCAATGCATACAAAAAGCCCATCTATTTCAAGGTCTTCATGCGACCTTGTTTGGCGATTTTCTATTTCAACCCCCGACAATTTTTCTTTCCCTTTAAGTGCGGAAACAACACTGTTTAAAACAAAATGAATATTCCCCTTCTCTTTAAGTTTTTGCAAAAGATACTCCTGCCCACTAAATTCATCACGTCTGTGAATAAGATACACTTCGCTTGCTAAGTTGCTAAGATACAAAGAGTCCTCAAGAGCAGTGTTCCCTCCACCAACGACAGCAACCTTCAACCCCTTAAAAAAGTTCCCGTCACAAGTAGCACAATAGCTGACGCCTTTGCCAATAAATTTTTTCTCACCAACCACATTAAGTTTTCTAACAGAAGCTCCCATACTAATGATAACCGTTTTCGCTAAAATTTCTTGTCCAAAACAGACAATCTTTTTCACATCCCCTTCAAGTTTCACCGATTTCACTTCGTCAAAAATGAAAGGAATATCGAAATTTCCCGCATGCTCAAACATTTTTGTGGCAAGCTCCATCCCTGAAATTGACGAAAAACCTGTGTAATTTGAAATTTCGGGTGTTGTTGAAATTGCCCCACCTGGCATATTTTTCTCAATTATAACAGCATCAAGGCCCGCTCGTTTTGCATAAATTCCTGCAGTAATTCCCCCTGGACCTCCGCCCAAAATTGCGACATCATAAATCTTTTCCATAATTTCTCTCCAAAAATTCCTATCCATATCATTGTATTATTTTTTGTGCAAAATGACAAATAAATTTTTGAAATTTTACCAAAAAATATTGTCAAAAGTAGTTGACAATATCTTTTCACCTCTTTATTCATAAAAAAATATTGTCCTTGGGGATAAATGGACAATATTTTCAGGGGATTATTCACCAAAATAAATGTATCTTCTACATTGTTCACACTCAAGATAACCCTTATCCTTGAGTTTGCTCGTTGAAGCAGCTGCAAGCGACATGCTACATCCACCACAAGAATTGTTATTAAGTGGAACAAACACTGGAAAAATTTTATCTTGTCTAAGGCTTTTGTATTTTGCCAAAATTTTGGGATCAATATCCTTTTCCATTTCTGTCATTTGTTTTTTGATTGCTACCACTTGAGGCATAATCCTTTCTTCAAGTTGCGAAAGTTTTTGCTTGTTTTCCGCATATTTTTGTTTTGAAAGAATAATATTTTGCTTGTAATAATCAAAATTTTTGAGGATATTTGACATTGAATCTGCTAATGATGAAATTGCTCTTTCAAGCGAACCAAGCTCTGTGGAAAGATTGTTTAGTTTGTCAATTTGAGCAGACAATTCTTCACTTGAAAGGCTTGAAGCATCTTGTTTGCTCAATGTTTCAAGCGCGCTAAAAACTTGGGCATAACGCTTTTTATTTTTCTCATAATCGGCAATAGTTTTGCTTGCTACCGAATCAAGTTCTACAAGTTTATTTTGGAAATCTTTAGCAACAGCCGTTACTTTTGTTATATTTTGCTTTGCAGGGTCTTTTTCATATTCTCTTTTAAGTTTCAAAACTTTTGCATCAAGATTTTGATAAGCGAGTATTTGTTCAAACATTTTTTCTCCTTTTTATGGCCAAAGCCATACTTATATTGTTATATCATTATTTTTCCTTTTGGTCAACGGCCAAAATCTTCTTCTGGCATTTCTCACGACAATGAACAAATCTTTTTAAAAGATTTTGAATTTTACCATCCGTTGTCTCTTGCAAAATTGATGTAAATTTGTCTATTTTTTGATTTAAAAAATTCATAAAATCGTC
Source organism: uncultured Christensenella sp. (assembly GCA_964387705.1). Taxonomy (GTDB): domain Bacteria; phylum Bacillota; class Clostridia; order Christensenellales; family UBA1242; genus UBA7862. The sequence goes on along the minus strand of CAYLWT010000005.1, from coordinate 17,929 downwards.
ATTTGGCATAGATAAATTAGTTTTTCCAAACAAAATTTGGTCATTTGTAAGATTTTTAAGTGTTTTTGAACGACAAACGTACAAAATGTTATAAAAAATTTTACCTTCACGCAATAAAAAGTCTTTTTTTATTTCAAAAAAGTTATTTTGAAGAAAAATGCGCAATTCTTCTGCATTTTTTTGAGGTTGTAAAATGAAATTGCCAAAATTTTTAAGTTTGTCTTGCGATAAAATTTTGATAATTTCCCAACCTCCCATGCCTGCAATTACAATTTGTTGTGGACGTGGGGCAACGGACAACAATCCTATCAACCCATCACAAACAACAAATTGTGTTTTATCAAAAAAATCTCTCAAATTCTCTTTTGCTTTTAAAACACATTTTTCACTTATATCAGTGACATATGCGAAATCGATTTTCCCTTCTTGAAGAAGAATTTTTGGCACAAAACCATGGTCACTACCAACATCCGCAATTATTCTTTGGGAGACTAAATCACAAATTGCATTTAGTCTTAAATTTTGCTTAGTCACAGAAACCTTCCAATTTTTTACTTCTATTTGGGTGACGAAGTTTGCGAAGTGCTTTGGCTTCAATTTGGCGGATACGTTCACGTGTGACGGCAAATTCTTTTCCAACCTCTTCAAGCGTTCTTGAATGAGAGTCATCAAGTCCATATCTTAAGCGAATAACCTTTTGTTCACGAGGAGTCAATGTGTCAATGGCTGCCATGAGTTGTTCCTTCAAAATAAGTTGCGAGGCCGTTTCAACAGGAGATTTTATGCTGTCATCTTCCACAAAGTCGCCCATTTTGCTATCCTCTTCTTCACCAACTGGTGTTTCAAGCGAAAGAGGATCTTGTGCAATTTTTTGAATTTCACAAACGCGCTGTTCCGAAATGCCCATTTTTTCTGCAATTTCTTGTGCAGAAGGATCTCTGCCCAAAGTTTGAAGTAATTGTCTTTGAACCCGTAACATCTTATTGATGGTTTCCACCATATGAACAGGAATACGAATTGTTCTTGCTTGGTCTGCAATGGCACGAGTAATTGACTGTCTTATCCACCATGTTGCATAGGTTGAAAATCTAAAACCTTTGGTGTAGTCAAATTTTTCAACCGCACGCAAAAGCCCCAAATTGCCCTCTTGAATAAGGTCCAAAAATTGCATACCCGTCCTGCCAACATATTTTTTTGCAATGCTAACAACAAGCCTAAGGTTTGCTTCAGAAAGTTTTTTCCTCGCCACTTCATCACCAGCGGCCATTCTTTTGGCATAGTCCAATTCTTCCTCACTTGAAAGAAGTGGGACTCTTCCTATGTCTTTAAGATACATTTTTACAGGATCATCAACTTGGACTTGGCTTGCAATTACGTTCAAGTCCTCCATTTCATCAGCTTGAGAAACAATTTTTATGCCGTTTTCTATAAGAAATTTTTTGACTTCCTCAATGTCATTTGCCGAAGCATCAAGTTTTATAAGACTTGAAAAGATTGCATCTTCAGAAATTGAGCCTTTTGTCTTTGCAACTTCCAAAAGTTTGGTTGCTTCTGGTTGAAATTTTTGATCATACATTTTGTTTATCTCCATTATTTTTAAGTTCTTTTGCAAGGTCGCCAAGTTCGCTTGCTATTTGTCGTCTGCGACTTGCGTCCCGTTCTGTTTTAAATTCCTTCATAAGTTCATCTTGTCTTTGTTTTAGACTGATGAAATACAAATTTTCTAGACATTCATCAAAATACTTTTGCTTATCGCCAGAAATGTTGAAAAAGTTAAAGTTTATTATATCCAGCACACTTTTATCTTCATCAACATCAAAAATATTATACAATGAGCCAACTGTCCATGTCTTTTTTTGCTCAAAAAGTGATTTTAAGTAATCAAAAAGTTTTTGATAACTTGGGTTTTGAAATTTTATGTTATAACTGCATGCTCGCATTGCATACGGTTCTTTGTGAACAATGCTTGAAAGCACAAACTGAATTGCTTTTGTATGTCCCTCAATTCTCGTTGGAGGGGAATGTTCTTCGGTTTTAATCTTAACCTCACTTGTCTCTGTTTCCCTCAAGTCACGCCTTAAGACATCAACGGGGACATTCGCTTTTGAAGAAATAAGTTTGAGATAAATATCTTTTTGCGTATTACTTTCAAGGCTAGAAATCACTTCCATTGCATCAGCAACAAATTTATTTCTTTCATAGTTGTCTTTCAAATTATATTTTGTTGCCAAACTCTCAATTTTGTATTCAATGTGGTCAAACAAATTTTCAAGGCATTTGTCAAGTTCATCCTTGCCATATTTTTTCAAAATTTCATCTGGGTCAAGCCCATCACGAAGTTTTGCAACTCTAACCTCAAGCCCCGCATCGGCGAGCACTTGCGTAGCCTTGTATGTTGCTTTCTGCCCCGCGCTATCACCATCAAGACACAAAACCACCTTATCCGCATAACGTTTCAAAAGCCTTGCGTGAAAAGGAGTGATTGCCGTCCCCATACATGCGCAAGCGTTTCTGTGGCCAGCCTTAAACATTGCAATGACATCAATTTGTCCTTCACAAATTATTATGCAGTCAACAGGTTGCTCTTTTTTCAATTCCCTTATCATATTAATGTTATAAACCGTTTTGCTTTTGTCAAACACAATAGTTTGAGTAGAATTTCTATATTTTGCGAATTTACTTCCAGATTCCAACACCCGTGCAGAAAATCCAATGCAATCACCATAAATATCAATAATAGGAAACATAAGTCTGTGAGCAAAAACATCGTATGGTTTGCCGTTTTCACCAATTTCAACAAGACCTGCATCTCGCATGGTGGCAATGTCAAAGCCTTTTGATTTTAGGTATGTAACAATACTTGTCCAGTCTGGACTATAACCAATGCCAAAATTTTTAAGAACACTTCCCGTAAACTGACGAGATATTACATAATTTTGTGCAATTTTGCTTGTTGGAAGTCTTAGTGTTTGTATGTAATAATCTTTGGCGCAATTTAGACATTCAAGCACACGTTTTTTTTGCTTAAGCCTAAGTGCCATTTCATCATTTTGCACTACATTTGGGATTTGCAAGCCAGCACTTTCTGCAAGTTTCTTGACAGCTTCATAAAACGAAATGTTATCATATTTCATAACAAATCGTATAACATCACCACCCTCACCACAGCCATAACAATGAAAAAATTGTTCATCTTCACTTACGGCAAACGAAGGAGTTTTTTCATAATGAAAAGGACAGCAAGCCCAAAAATAGCGACCTTGCTTTCTCATGGTGATTGACCGAGAAATCACTGATATAATGTCATTCCTTTGTTTTACTTCCTCGATAAATTCAAGAGGAAACCCATATTTTGTCAAAGACTATTCTCCCATAAATTTTGTAATAGACAACTGAAATTTTGTGCATATTGCACAAACTCAACTATTATATATTATTTCACGCAAAAAGCGAATTTCCTTTTTAGTTTTCAAAAAAAATTAAAAAATTTTCTAATTTTTTTCAAAATTTGCATTTTTTTGCTAAATTTTACAACAATTTTGGTCAAAAACAAGCAAAAACCCCTTACTTTTGCAAGGGATTTTGATAAATTTAAATAATAAATTATTCTACTGATAAGATGTAATAATAGACAGGTTGTCCGCCAGATACTGCATTAAATTCACATTGAGGATACACTGTTTGGAGCCTTTCTTGAAGTTTTACGGCATCATCTTCCTTGACCTCTTGTCCATAGAACAATGTAACGTTGACAGTTGTATCATCAATAAGCTTTGCAAGAAGCCCCTCAACTGTTTCTGGAATTTCACTTCCTTTAGCCAAAATTGCACTATTGTCAAGCCCAATAATTTCGCCGACACTCAAGTCAAATCCGTCAACATGCGTGTCCCTGACTGCATAAGTTACACTGCCAGTTTTAACATTTTGCATAGACTCTTTCATTGCTTCAGCATTCTTTTCCACAGACTCGTCTGGGTTAAATGCAAGGCAAGCAGAAATTCCCTCTGGAACTGATTTTGTTGGGATAACCACAACATTTTTCTTAACAAGATCTTTGGCTTGTTCAGCAGCAAGAACAATGTTTTTGTTATTTGGAAGGACAAAAACCGTTTCAGCATTAACTTGGTCAATGGCTTCCGCAATGTCGCTCGCGCTTGGGTTCATAGTCTGACCACCCTTAATGACATGGTCAACCATAAGATCTTTGAATAATACTTCAAATCCTTCACCAGCGGAAACGGACACAATGCCCATTTGTTTTGGAGGTTCTTTTTTTGATTGTTCTTCAAGCATTTTTCTATGTTCTTCCAGCAAATTTTCAATTTTAATGTTTGAAATTTCACCAAGTTCCAAACCAAAGCCTAAAGCCTTGTTTGGTTCATTTGAATGGACGTGAACCTTGACGAGTTTCAAATCGCCGATGCATATAACAGAATCACCAAGCTCCAAAAGTCGTTCTTTGAGTTTATCTATGTCACTTTGGGTTGTCTTTTTATGCATATTAATTATGTTATATTCAACACAATAGCCGAATTGGATTTCTGCGAGGTCAACAAGTTTCTTGTGGAATTCTTCATCTTTTTGATAGGCAGTTTGAGCATCAACATAGTCTGCAGAAATTGCCGATTCATCGTTTGTAAGAGCCTTGTAAAAGCCTGTGAAGATGACAATAAGACCTCTCCCCCCTGCATCAACAACTCCCGCTTTTTTCAAAACTGGCAAAAGCTCTGGCGTTTGAAGCAAAACTTCTTCACCCTTGTCCAAAACATCTTTTAAAAAGATTTCAAAATCACTATTTTTCTTGCACGACACAAGTGCATACTCTGCCATAACACGAATAACTGTTAAAATTGTGCCTTCCTTTGGCTTTGTAACAGCCTTGTATGCAACATCTGCCCCTTCTTTCATGGCATGAGCAAAATCTTTTGTTTTAAGTTCCTGACAAGTCCTCATAACAGTACTCATGCCCTTTAAGATTTGCGACAAAATAACCCCAGAGTTTCCCCTAGCACCACGCAATGCCCCTTTTGTCACGGCCTCCGCCAAAGAGTCAAAATTGTTGTTTGGACATTCATTAACTTCCTTTGTTGCAGATTTAAATGTCAAATTCATATTTGTCCCTGTGTCGCCATCTGGCACAGGAAAAACATTTAAAGAGTCAACATATTTTCTATTTTCATCAAGCAATGTAGAAGCCGATAAAATCATTTTTCTGAACATTGCACCATTAACGGTTTTCTGCACTTCTATCCTCCAAAGATAAAACCAAAAGACAAACAATCTGTCTTAAATACTATAAAAAAGAAAATCAGACCCTAACCCCGATGACTTTAATATTCACAGCATCAACAATCATCCCCGTAAACTTTTCAACGCTATATTTTACGGTGCTTTTCACACTGTCGCAAACGGCAGTTATGGAAACACCATACTTCAATATAACGTTAAGGTCCACAGTTATATGATTGTCAAGACTTTGAATTTTTACGCCTCGAGAAAAAGACCTGGTCTTAAAAAGTTCACCAAAACTTTCTTGCGTGCCTTTCGCAACAAGGTCCACAACGCCATAACATTCGAGTGCGTTGAAACCGGCGACAACTGCAATAGCATTGTTGTCGATTGTTATGTCACCAAAAGCATTTGAAGTTTTAACAAACATAAATAACTATCCTTTTTTTGCCTAGAATAACAAATTATACCCTATTATCCTAGACTACAAGATATATAATACAACAAAATTTTATTTGTTGCAAGCAAAACTTATCACTTTTTCAAATTTAATCTTTTAATTCTCTTAAGTTTTTAAATTTTTGTCTTAATTTATGTTTTTAAAGAATTTTTCACTAATTTTCTCTTAGTCCTAAACCTATTCTTCGATTTTTATGTAATGTTTTTTAAGAAGCAATTTTAAAAAGAGTTTTAGCCCTTTTGGTGCTTTGATGCAATAGATTTTCATTCTTCACCCCACTTTGTATATTGTATGCCATATTCTAAGACCTTGCCACACCCGTTCTCTCTTCATTTAGCAATTCTTATAAAAAAAGAGTTTAAAAACTAAATTCTCCTTTTTATAGAATCACAAATTTTTCCTCTACACTTTATGCTTCATGAATAGATTGAACAGTTTTTGCCCTGTTATGACTTGTATAGAGATGGGATCCTACAACAACAATATTGACCCCATAAGTTTTAAGTGTTTGAGCTAAATCTGAAGTAACCCCGCCATCAACTTCAATCACAAGATTAATCCCTTGTTTTTTTACCAATTTTGTAAGGTTCTCAAGTTTGTCCAATGTGCTTTGAATGAACTGTTGCCCACTTTTCCCCGGGTCAACACTCATAACAAGCACCATATCGCAATATGGCAAAAATGGTTCTATTTCTGACACTTCAGTGTTTGGGCTTATTGCAAGTGAAGCAAAAGCCCCTTTTCTTCTTATTTTTCCCAATGTTTTTTTAAGGAGTTTTGAGTTGTCAAATGCTTCATAATGAACTGACACAATGTCTGCCCCGTTTTTTATATATTTCCCCACAAATTTCCAAGGCTTTTGAGCCATGAGATGCACATCAAGTGGCTTTGAGGTGAGCTTGTTTATTTTGCCCACAATTTTGTGGTTAAATGTTTTGTTTGCAACAAACTTACCATCCATAATATCACAATGGATATAGTCAACCTCCATGTTTGACAATTCCTTTATATATTGTAACAAATCACATTCATTTGGAGGATTTGTTGATGCTGAAATGAGAAGTGACATATTATTCTCCTTTGTTGTTTTTTATATAACTTCGCCTCAATTGTCCACATGCTCCATCAACGTCATTGCCAAGGCTTCTTCTTGTTGTAACATTAACATTGTAGGACTTTAAAATTTCAGCGAAATGATTTACCATTTCCTCAGAGCATCGCTTAAAATTGTTCTCTTTGACTTCGTTGAGGTTTATAAGATTGACAATACAATTTCTTTTTGAAAGCAATTTTGCAAGCCTTAAAGCATGTTCTGTCGAAGAATTTACATCCTTTATCATAATGTATTCAAACAATATTCGTCTACCTGTTTTTTGAAAATAATCGTCGCAAGCATCCAAAAGTTCCGAAACAGTATAACCTTTTGCGATGGGCATAATTTGACGTCTTGTATCATCGTTTGATGCGTGAAGCGACAGACAAATATTTATCTTAAACCCCGAATTTGCAAGGTCATAAATTTTGGGAACAAGCCCACAAGTGCTAATAGATATGCTCCTTTCACTAAAATTCAACCCTCGATTACAGGTGACAATTTTAAGAAATTGAATGAGATTGTCATAGTTGTCAAGAGGTTCACCACTTCCCATAAGGACAATGTTAGAAATTTTTCTTTCTTGCAATGTTCCTCCAAGAAGTTTGTTCACCACAACAACCTGCGACACAATTTCTCCTGCGGTCAAGTTGCGAACAAGCCCATCAATGCCAGAGGCACAAAACTTGCACCCCATTCGACAACCCACTTGACTAGAAACACAGAGTGTATTGCCAAATTTGTAGCACATCAAAACCCCCTCAACAATGTTCCCATCAGAAAGTTTGTATAGAAACTTTGAAGTTCCATCATTAGATTTCTTTTGAGTTAAGATTGTAATCGGTTCATCAAAAAATTGCTCTTTAAGTTTATTTTTCAGTTCTTGAGAAATTGTTGAGATTTCATCAATTTTTTTACCGAGCATAATATCGTGAAACACCTGTTCTGCCCTAAATTTTTTTTCACCAAGGTCCAACATAATGCTTGTAAGTTCTTCCAATGTTAAACTTTGAATATCAGTCATCAGAGTTTTCTCCTTTGTCACAAAGCATTGTCCCTTCTGCTATTTTTTTGCCATTTAATAAAGCCTTTGATGAAAGGATTTTCCCATTTGGCATTTGTACCATATCAAGAAGCACAAGCCCATCAGCACATTTGACCACAAGCCCACTTTTGCCTGTGGATTTTGCCACCTCACCACATTGATAATTATTTAAATCCAATCCCCAAATGTTTTGTTGAGGAATCGCTTTGTAAACTTTTATTACCTCACCATTTGCCACTGTCCATGCAACTGGCCATGGATTGAGGCCCAAACAAAAGTTTGTAATTCCCCTTGCAGATTTCGAGAAATCAATTGCACTTGTTTCTCTCTTTAACATCGGATAATAACTTGCTTCGCTTTCATTTTGCCTTGTAAAAACAGCTTTTCCACTTTCTATCAAATCAAGTGCTTGTGGCAACATTTCTGCCCCCAGTAAAGCTAGCCGACACAAAAGTTCACCCGCTGTCTCATTTTCTTTTATATCAAAAGCCTTTTGCATGAGCACATCACCAGTGTCAAGGGATAGGGCCGTTTGCATAATAGTTACTCCTGTTTGCTTTTCACCATTTATCACAACCCAATTCGCGGGGCAACTTCCACGATATTTTGGAAGGATTGAAGCATGAACATTTATAACCCCATATGGCGCAAGATCAAGAATGTTTTGCCTTAAAATTTGGCCAAAGGATGCAGATACAAGCACATCTGGATGCAAATTTGAAATGGAATCAAACCCTTGCTTGCTAATTGATTTGTATTGAAAAAAAGGAATGTTCTGTGCCAAACAAAACTTTTTCACTGGTGAATATTCAATTTTCCCGCCACGACCAACTTTTTTATCAACCCCAACAACACATGCAAGAACTATGTGATGCGAATTTAAAAGAGCTTTTAAAACAGTAAGCGAGAAATCGCTTGAGCCTAAAAAAACAACCTTCATCTTTACTCCTTATTTTTTGATATGGTCAATATACAACACTCCGTCCAAATGGTCATATTCATGACAAAATGCACGTGCCATAAAGTCCGTTGTCGTTATTGTCATAGGAAAATTAAATCTATCAACAAATTCAATGGTCACTTTGTTTGGTCTTGTGACTTTTGCTTGTTTGCCAGGAATGCTCAAACATCCTTCAAGCCCTGTTTGACTGCCAGACATTTTGACAATTTTTGGATTAATCACTTCAAAATAGCAATTGTTCACACTTATAACAAATGCTCTTTTTAATACTCCAACTTGAACGCTCGCGAGCCCAACCCCTCCGGATTTTTCAAGGGTTTCTTTCATATCATCCAAAAGTTCCCACAAACTTTCATCAAAGCGGGTTACTTCTTTTGACTTTTTCCTTAAAATTTCATTTTCTATTGTAACTATTTTTCTTGTTGCCACCTTGCAACCTCCATTTGTGTATTTATTATATAACAACAATATTATTTGTCAAATCAAATATCTTAACTTAAATTTTGCGGATCAAGTTCCACAAATATTAAAACGCCATTTTTTTTCACACTATCACAAGCGGAATAAATTTGTGGGATAATTGCATCTTCATTTTTTCTATAAATTCTTATCATAATTTGAAAACGAAAATTCCTTTGCAGTCTCTTTTTAGGACATCTCATGGCAGAAAGGTATACAAAATCACTGGTATAAGTTTGCTCTTTAAGGGCCTTTATTTGGTCATATATTTGTTTCAATGTATCTTGTGCTTTTGTTTCATTTTCACTTGTTACAAGAATCCGCAACATTGTAACAAATGGAGGGAAATGTGTTGTTTCCCTAAGAGATAATTCCCTTTTGAAAAATGCATCATAATTGTAGTCCACTGCACATCTATAGGCAAAATGTTTTGGATAATACGTTTGCAAAACAACCTTTCCTTCGCCCTCACTTCTACCTGCCCTGCCCGACACTTGAGTTATTAGTTGAAAGGTCCTTTCAATGGCCCTATAATCTGAAAAATGCAAACTTACATCGGCATCAACAATCCCCACCAATGTAACCCCTTCAAAGTCATGTCCCTTTGCTATCATTTGCGTTCCAACCAAAATTGCAGGCTTGGTCATATTAAACTTTTGCAAAATATCAACATATGCGGATTTATTTTGAGTTGTGTCGTTGTCCAACCTAAACACAGGCACGTTAGTTATTTTCTTCAACTCTTCCACCACCTGTTCTGTTCCAACCGCACCTGTTCTTAATGACACACTTCCACATTTTGGGCAACGAGAAAGCATTTTGTAACGTCTATTACAATAATGACATTTTAATAAGTTATCCTCTTTGTGATAAACAAGCGATACATCACAATCTTCACATTTTGGCACATATCCACAATTTCGACACATAACGAAAGATGAAAATCCTCGCCTGTTTATAAATATCATAGCCTGCCGACCTTGAGAAATACATGCATCAAGTTCTCCCAAAAATTTTTGCGAAAACACTCCTGTGTTGCCGTTTCTAATTTCGCTTAACATATCAACAATTTCAATTTTTGGCAATTCCTTGTCATTGGCTCTATTTGGCAAAATTATTTTGCGATATTCACCTACTGATGCAAAATAAGAACTCTCAATGCTTGGTGTTGCAGAACCCAAAATTAATGGGCAATCGTTAAGATAAGCCAAATATCTTGCAACTTCATGAGTGTGATAACGAGGATTGCTTTCGGAATAATAACTTGAGTCATGCTCCTCATCAATTACAATAACTCCAATATTTTCAAGCGGAGCAAAAATACACGACCTTGCGCCAATAGCTATTTTGGCTTGTCCTGTTTTAAGACGTTGCCACTCGTCAAAACGCTCTCCATTTGAAAGGTTGCTATGCAATATTGCAACAGTATCACCAAAGGCATTTTTAAACCTTGCAAACATCTGAGGAGTAAGTGAAATTTCAGGCACAAGCATAATGGCCGTTTTACCCCGTTCAAGCGCCTTTCTAATACAATTGATATAAACCTCAGTCTTGCCACTTCCAGTGACTCCATGCAAAAGATAAGTGACAAATTTACTATTTGAGATGACGTCCACTGCTTTTTGTTGAGTCCCATTTAATGTTATAGTCTTTTGGGCAACTGTAAATGCATTTTGGGGAGTTCGTCTTTCCCCCTGCGACACAATTTTTACATATCCCTTTTCAATAACCGAATTTAGTGCTGATTGCCCATACAATTTCGCAATTTCTGACCTTTTCGCACTGCCACATTCACGAAGTTTAAGTAGAATTTCAAGTTGTTTTTTTGACCTCGTAAGGTTAGGAATTGAATCCACATCCAACGACACATAATCCACTTGTTTTGCTTTTCCATTTCTAACATAAGGCGGCAAAAACAGGTTGATAACATCAATCAGCCTAAGATAAAACTTTTTTTTCATAAAAAAACACAACCTAAGCATATTTTGTGTAAGCAAGGGTTGTGTGTCCATTTTGAAAGAAATGTTCTTAAGTTTTTCGCTGTCAAGTGTTGAATCTTGCTTGACCGCTGTGACAAAGCCCTCAACATCTCTGTTGCCAAATGGAACTTTCACTCGGTCGCCCACTATGGCGTTCATTTTAGGCGGAATGTTATAGTCAAACACCTTGTCTGAGCCCATGGTTGCAACATCAACAACAACTTCTGCAATCATAACTTATCCTTATTTATTTTCTTCTCCAAGTTTGGTTGGGACGATTTTGCCAGAATATACTTCTCTGGCTGCAATTGAAATTGCCTTCTCAGGTGAGTTCTCAATGACATCTGGAATGTCTTTTTCGAGCTCTTTTGCACGTTTTGCAACGAGATTTGTAAGAATATATTCATTCCCTGCAATTTTTCTTAATTCCTCAATTGGTGGGTCAATCATCATAATAAATTCACTTCCTTTTTCATTTTTCACAAAATTTTAACACATAAAAAATATTTTTGCAAGAGATTATTTGCAATTTGCAAACAATTTAGGTTTTTATCAATGTTTTAAATTCATTTTCAGAAATTATCCTAATGCCAAGCATTTGTGCCTTTGCAAGCTTGCTCCCTGCATCTTCACCCACCAAAACAGCATCTGTGTTTTTTGAAACACTTCCTGACACACTTCCACCCAAATCCTCAATTATTTTTGTCGCCTCTGCCCTAGTAAAATTTGCAAGCGAGCCTGTTAACACTATTTTTTTGCCAAAAAAGAAATTGTTCTTGTCAATATTTTTCTTTTGCGGGATATTAATCTTGACTCCTCTATCGAGCAAGTTTTGTATTTCTTTCAAATTGTTTTTATCTCTAAAATAATCCACAATGCTTGTCGCAGTTACATCTCCAATGTCCTCAACTTGAATTAAATCATCATAAGAAGCACTCTTCAAATTATCCAAGGTTTCAAAACGTTTTGCAAGGTCCTTTGAAGTCTTTTCTCCCACCCCGTCAATGCTAATAGCATCTAAAAAATTTGATAAATTACAAGATTTACTTTTTTCAACATTAGTTAATAATTTATCAATCTTTTTGTCTTTAAACCCTTCAAGTTTCTCAAGTTTTTCCCTTGTCAAAAGATAGATATCGCTTACATTTCTAATTTCACAATCATCATAAAGTTGTACAGAAATTTTATCTCTAATACCTTCAATATTCATACAATTTCGTGAAGTGAAATGTGTTATTTTATTTACGACTTTATCTCTACATGTTGGATTTTTGCAAAAAATATTTGGACCTATCGTTTCAAGTTGCCCCCCGCAACAAGGACAACAAATTGGCTTTTCAATTTCCTTTGAACCAGGCAAATCTTGAGCAATCCCTAAAATTTCAGGAATAACTTCGTTGCTTCGTCTTACAAAAACAAGTGAGCCCAATTTAACTTTTTTTCTTGTTATATCGTCAATGTTATTAAGCGTTGCTCGAGTTACAGTTGCCCCTGCAAGTTCAACTGGGTCAATTTCTGCTATTGGAGTGACTTTGCCCGTTCTTCCCACATTCCAAATAACCTTTCTTAGAATGCTTGTCAGTTCCTGTGGGGCAAATTTGTAGGCTATTGCCCACTTCGGATATTTCGCCGTTGTACCTAGTATTTCCCTGTCTTTTAAATTGTTAAGTTTTATAACAAGTCCATCAATCTGAATATCTAAATTTGCTTTAATCTTATCCACATCGTTTGCAATTTGTTCAATTTCTTTTACATCTTTGCAAACACGAAACAATTTCCCCACCATAAACTTATTTTTCTTCAAGAATTCATAAACTTGCTCTTGACTTTCAAAAGGTGTATCACTTGAAATTAAGTCATAAAACACTACATCTACATTGCGTTTTGCAGTGACTTTTGGATCGAGATTTCTTATAGCTCCCGCCACAGCATTACGAGCATTTTTCAATTTTTCCTCGGCCGTTTTATTGTATCTCGCAAGATTTTGTTGAGTAATAACCCCCTCACCGGCAAGAGTTATCATCCCTTTATAATCTATTGTAAGAGGCACTGATTTTATTGTCTTTACCTGTTCTGTCACATCTTCTCCGACATATCCATTGCCACGAGTTGAAGCTTGATACAACACTCCACCCCTATATTCCACAATAATTCTCAAACCATCAAACTTGTGTTCAACAGTGAATGTTGGGTTATGAACGACCGTTCGGACGTCACTTACAAATTTTTCAAGTCCAGCGAAATCATTACATTTGCCAAGGCTGAAAAGTTTGGCCTTATGTTCTACTTTTTTAAATCCAGACAAAATATCTCCACCCACTCTGATTGTTGGAGAATTTGGGAGAATAGTTCCCGTTTCTTTTTCAAGAGATACCAACTCGTCATACAAAATGTCATAGTCATAATCACTTACAATAGGCTGTTCCAAAACATAGTATCTATAGGCATAATCATTTAAGACCTCAACAAGTTTATTCATACGTTTCAGTTTGTCCATAATCTATCCTCCCACGTTTTATTTTTATGCAATTATTCAATAATTGTTATCGGTGCATATTCAACAGACAAAGTTTTTACACCTATACCATCAAAATTTATGCTAACACATTTCGTGATTGCAATACCTTGATTGCTTGAAATTGTCCCTTCTCCAAATTTTGGGTGAGAAACCCTTGCCCCAACAAAATATTTGGTTGCAAGACTATCGCTTTTTTGCTTTTCGGTTGAAGTTTCAAACTTGTTAAGTGAAAAACTCTTTTTTGCAAAAGTTGGGAAACTGGTTGAAATTGGGCTGGTTTGTGGTTTTGAAAACATAGGCTGTGATTCAAGCATTTCACATTCTTTAAGAAATCTTGATGGCAAGGCATAATCTCTCCTACCAAAAACAAAACGAGATTTTGCATAACTTAAAAACAACCTTTCCTCTGCCCTTGTAATTGCCACAAACATAAGTCTACGTTCTTCTTCCATATCATTTTGAGTTGAATATGTGCGAACAATTGGGAACATTCTTTCCTCAAGTCCTGCAACAAACACAACCCTAAATTCCAAACCTTTTACCGCATGGACAGTTGCTATGGTAACAGTGTTCGCTTTGTCGTCATATTCATCCATGTCTGTGACAAGAGTTATGGATTGCAAAAACTCACTAACAGTGCTTTTAGGATTATTTTTAAAATATTCTTGTGCCATAACAAGAAAGTTGTCTACGTTTAAAAGTCTAGACAAATCTTCTTCAGAGGAAGTATTGTATATGCTTTTAAAGTCAATAGTTTTTACTAAAAATTCAATAAATTCATACCCAGGCAATGTTTCGTATTTGTCATTTAGTTTTTGAACAATATCTTTAAAAGGCTTGATTTTCCTTTCCAATGCTGCATCAAGCATATATTCATCGGAACTCAAAATAAGATTGTATGGAGTAGTGTTATGAAACTCTGCCAGTTGCAAAATATTTGCTATTGTTGCTTCACCAATTCCTCTCTTCGGATAGTTAATAATTCTTGCAAAGGAAGTTGAATCATATGGATTTGCAAGCATTTTTAAATAACTTACAAGATTTTTTATCTCCAATCGTTCAAAAAATTTATTGCCACCAAAAATTTTATATGGAATGTTATAATTTAAAAATTTTTCCTCAAAAGGAGCACTCATTGCATTAAGTCTTGTAAGCACTGCAAAATCGCTGTATTTATATCCCATATTTGTAACCATTGTTTTAATTGTAAGGGCAATGTGTTCTGCTTCATCAAACTCATCAACCGCCTTGTAACAATCAATCTTGGTGCCCACTTGGTTTTCGGTCCAAAGAACTTTGTCATTTCTTGCTTGGTTGTTTTTTATAAGTTTATTTGCAATGGTCAAAATTTCCTTTGTAGAACGATAATTTTGCTCAAGTTTAAAAACTTTATAATCAGGAAAATCTTGCTGAAATGAGTGGATATTCTCTATGTTCGCTCCACGCCAAGAATATATACACTGGTCCTCATCACCCACAACAAAAATGTTCCCATGCCCCAATGCCAAAAGATGTGCAATTTGATATTGAATGTAATTGGTATCTTGAAATTCATCGATGTGGATATATTCAAATTTATTTTGATATCGCCTTAAAATATCAGGGAATTCTATGAAAAGCTCGTATGTTTTTGTGAGCAAATCATCAAAATCAAGAGCATTGTTGCTTGCAAGAAAACTTTGATAGGCAGAATATGCCTTCGTGATATCCTCAATGTCTGGAATATCTTGATTCAATTTTTGATAGTCCCAAGGTGACAAATTCCTATTTTTTGCATTTGAGATATGATACTCCACTTTTTTGTCAAAACCATCTTTTTCAATTTTTAAATTCTGAATAACAGTTTTTATTGCCTTGTCTTTTTCAGTGTCGGTATATATGGAAAAATTACTATCAAAATTTATTGTGGAATTGATGTTTTTGGTAGATTTCAAACTTGAAATATGTTTGCGCAAAATTTTCACACACATAGAGTGAAATGTGCTTATCCAAATATCTTGAGCCTCATCGCCAAGAAGAACGTTAAGCCTTTCTTTCATTTCGTTTGAAGCCTTATTTGTGAACGTTATGGCAAGAATATTTTGAGGGTGAACACCCATATCTCGCACGAGATATGCAATTCTATATGTCACAAGCCTTGTTTTGCCACTGCCCGCACCAGCCAAAACCATATTTGCCCCATCAATTTGCTTTAAGGCAACAAGTTGTGAATTGTTAAGTTTGCTTAAATCTATTTGCTCGTTTGACATATTTTCCTCGATGTTTCCGTAAAATTGGCGGAATTCTCACCATAAACTCCTTGTAGAAGAGTATATCACATCAAGTGAAATCTCACAAATAAAATTTGCTAAAACAACCAAAAAATTACACAAACATTGAAATTGGATGTTCTTTTAAATATCTCATTCTCATAAGTTTATACTTTTGGGTTAAGGTTGAAATATAAAATTGCTTTCCCTCGGTGTCAAGCGACCTAAAAAAATTTTTGTCAATTAAAAGTTGAACTGGATTCCGAGTGTTCCCCGCTTCAATAATTTCGCAAACTTTTTGATAAAAAGTGTCATCAACAGATTTTTTGCTCTCAACCTTTTGAACAGGTTTTGGAGGCAACTTGTGCGAGGAAATATATTTAGCAAAACTTGTTGCATTATTTATGGTTCGCTGTGGCAACCTTGAATAATTGTTGTTTTTTAACCTCTCTTTTGCAAGTTTCGCCAAACTATAAATATTCCCCTTGGATTTTTCACTCATTTTTTTACCTCCATAAATTACAAAACGATTATATCTTTTCAAAATGTTTTTTCAAAGAGAAAATTCAATTGAATAATGTCTATTTTTGTCCAAAAACGTAAAATTTAAGTAAAAAGTCCAGTAAAACAAAATTATTTATAAATTTTAGATAAAATTTTTCATTTAAACCAATTTTTACATCAAAAAAGGCCCCAAATGGAGCCATTTTAGTATTATTTATACTTCTTTTTTCTTGCTGCTTCAGATTTTTTCTTTCTTGCGATAGATGGTTTTTCGTATGCTTCCTTCTTTCTAAGGTCACCGATAATACCGTCTTTTTGGCATTTACGTTTAAATCTTTTGATAGCACTTTCCAAACTTTCGTTTTCGCCCACTTTGACTGTTGACATACTCTTTCACCTCCCTTCGCAAACGAGTTTATGACACAATTATACACACTTTCTCACAAAAAATCAAGTCTTTTTTCAGAAAAATATGCCCACCAACCAAAACTTTTCCCAAATTAACAAAACCCCCTAAACTTTCACATTCAAGGGGTTTATGTCTTATTTCTTTGTCAGCGTCACCTTGCTAGATTCTGTGGAGCAAGCCACTGTTGTGCCACTGGTTGCTGTGCCCACTGTTGAATATGGCCCTGCTGAGCCATTGTAATATGTGCTTGCAGGCAAAGTTATTGTGTAACTGCTCCCCAAGTTGTATGGCAATATTATTGATGTCAATGCGGAGCAACTAGACAACATGTCAGTAAAATCGGTGCAAACTGAAAGGTTGAAACTGCCAAGATTTAGGCTGGTCAAACTTGAACAACCATAGAACATACTTGCCATATCCGTCACCTGACTGGTATCAAAATCGCTTACGTTCAAACTTGTTAGGCTTGAACAGTTATAGAACATATAAGCCATATCTTTCACTTTTGCGGTGTCAAAATTGCTTACGTTCAAACTTGTTAGGCTTGAACAGTTATTGAACATGCCTCTCATACTCGTCACCTTTTCAGTGTTAAAATTGCTTACGTTCAGACTTGTTAGGCTTGAACAGTTAGAGAACATAGAATACATACGTTCCACTTTTGCGGTGTTAAAATTGCTCACATCCAGACTTGTTAGACTTTTGCAATTATAAAACATATAGTTTATATATCGCACATCGCTGGTATCAAAATTGCTTACGTTCAAACTTGTTAGTCTTGAGCAACCATTGAACATATAAGACATATCCATCACCTTCCCAGTGTTAAAGTTGCTTACGTTCAGACTTGTTAGGCTTGAACAGTTATAGAACATATAATCCATATAGGTAATACTCGAAGTGTCGATATTATCCAACTTTAAGGTAGTCAATGAACTGAAACCATAGAAGCACCTCGAGCCCGAGACAGAAATCAAATATGGCGAATAAATGACGATGCTAGTTTTGTCCGAATTGTAATAT